>CAILQK010000320.1 GCA_903836265.1 uncultured Bacteroidota bacterium
ATCTTGCTGATATGAATTTCGCGTGGCCAACTGCCGAAATCGCCGTCATGGGCGCCAAGGGCGCTTCCGAAATTATTTTCAAAAAGGAAATCGATTCCAGCTCCGATCCGGCAGCCAAACTGCTGGAAAAAGAACGCGAATATGCAGATACATTCGCCAATCCATACCGCGCGGCCTCCCGCGGATTCATTGACGAGGTGATTCACCCCAAAGAAACCAGACGAAAACTGATCAAAGCCTACGCCATGCTCGAAAACAAGGATGTGCTCAGGCCCAGACGGAAGCACGGCAATGTGCCGCTCTGATTTCTTTATGTGTGAATAGCGTCGAAATGAATCATATACATCCGGTTTTTCACTCCATGCTCTCCCGCGCAGAGCGGGAGCGCGCGCTCGGGCAACGGTCACGGGTACTCTGGTTTACCGGCTTGTCGGGATCCGGCAAATCAACCGTTGCCATTGCGCTCGAAAGAAAACTCTTCGAAAATGGCCGGTTCGCCCAGGTGCTCGACGGAGACAATATCCGGAGCGGTATCAACAGCGATCTTGGCTTTTCGGAGGCCGACCGGATGGAAAACATCCGCCGGGTGGCCGAAATTTCAAAACTTTACCTCAACAGCGGTATCATCTGTATCAACTGTTTTATCAGCCCCAAAGCCAATATGCGCGAACTGGCGAAAGGCATCATCGGACCCGAAGATTTTACAGAGGTTTTCATTGATGCCCCGTCAGATGTATGTGAAGCGCGCGATCCAAAGGGACTTTACCGAAAGGCACGAGCGGGGCTCATTCCTCATTTCACCGGCGTTGATGATGAATATGAACCGCCGGTTAATCCTGATATCGTCATAAATACCCATCTTTTATCGGTTGAAGAAGCCGTCAATATTATTCTGGAAACGATATCATGATCAGATTGCTCGAATCAGAGTCCATCTTTGTACTGAGAGAGGTTGCAGCACAGTTCAATAATCCTGCCCTGCTTTTTTCCGGGGGCAAGGATTCCATTCTCGTGTCGTGGCTCGCCCGCAAGGCTTTTTACCCGGCGCGTATTCCCTTTACTTTTATTCATATTGATACCGGCCATAATTTCCCGGAAACTATGGACTTCCGCGACTGGTGGATGAACGAGCTGGGCGTGAAACTGGTTGTTGGCTCCGTACAGGAAGCGATAGACAGGGGTATGGTAGCAGAAGAGAAGGGCTACAATGCCAGTCGTAACCTGATCCAGACTGCTGTTTTGCTCGATACCATCGAAAAATACCGGTTTGACGCAGCTATTGGTGGCGCCCGTCGCGATGAGGAGAAGGCCCGGGCCAAGGAGCGTTTTTTCTCTCACCGCGACGAATTTGGTCAGTGGGACCCCAAAAATCAGCGCCCGGAGCTCTGGAATCTGTTCAACGGCCACAAACGACAGGGCGAACACTTCCGCGTGTTCCCGATCAGCAACTGGACTGAGCTGGATGTGTGGGAGTACCTGGCGACCGAAAATGTGCCGCTCCCGTCACTCTATTTCGCTCACGAACGCGCCGTGTTCGAACGCGACGGCATGCTGCTGGCCGATTGCGAGTACATTCCCCGGCGACCCCACGAGGTGCCCGCCACAGAAACAGTCCGGTTCAGAACCATCGGAGATATGACCTGCACAGGGGCCGTCCGCTCCAGTGCTGCCAGCGCCTCCGAAATCGTCAGGGAAATTGCCGCCCTGCGCGTCACCGAACGGGGAACACGCTCTGACGACAAACGCTCGGAAACCGCCATGGAAGACCGTAAAAAACAGGGGTACTTCTGACTATGGAAATCAAAAGAACAGAATTGCTGCGGTTCACGACAGCCGGCAGCGTGGACGACGGAAAAAGCACACTCATCGGGAGGCTCCTGTACGAATCAAAGGCCATCTTCGAGGATCAGCTCGAGGCCGTGAAAAAAGCCAGCGAACGCTCCGGTGATGGTGAAATCAACCTCGCGCTGCTCACCGACGGACTCAAATCGGAAAGAGAGCAGGGTATCACGATTGACGTGGCATACCGCTATTTCTCCACACCCAACCGCAAGTTTATCATCGCCGATACGCCCGGACATATACAATACACCCGGAACATGGTAACCGGCGCATCCACAGCCAACGCGGCCCTAATCCTTGTGGACGCGCGCAGGGGCGTGCAGGAGCAAACCCGCCGGCATGCCTTTATCGCCTCGCTGCTCCAGATTCCGCACCTGGTGGTCTGTATCAACAAAATGGATCTGGTGGACTATGCCGAAGATATTTACCAGCAAATCCGCCGGGAATTCGAGCTTTTCGCGGCAAAACTGGACGTGAAGGATGTGCATTTCATCCCCATTTCTGCCCTGAAAGGTGACAATATCGTGAACAGGTCGGACAATATGCCCTGGTATCAGGGTTCTGCCCTGCTTTACTATCTCGAAAATGTACATATCGGCAGCGATGAAAACCTCATAGATCCCCGTTTCCCGGTGCAGTACGTGATTCGGCCGCTCACCGATACCCACCACGACTACCGCGGATATGCGGGCAGGGTAGCCTCTGGTGCGTTCAGAAAGGGCGACGAGGTGCTGTTGCTGCCCTCCGGTTTCACCACGCGTATCCGCCGGATTGACACGTACGACGGCGAACTGGAGGAGGCCCTGCCACCAATGTCTGTGACCCTGCTGCTGGAAGATGATTTTGACCTCGGCAGAGGGGATATGATCGTCAGAGTGCACAACAAGCCGGAAATTACCCAGGATGTGGAGGTAATGATCTGCTGGTTCAGCGATCGCCCGCTGCAACCCGGCGGAAAATATATTCTGAAACATACCAGCAGTGAGGTGCGCTGTATCGTGAAGGAAATAAGGTACAAACTGGATATCAACACCCTGAGCAGAAACCACCTCGATCTGCATATCGGCATGAATGATATCGCGCGCGTGCTCCTGCGCACCACCAGACCGCTTTTTCTCGACAGTTACCGGAAAAACAGGACAACCGGAAGCCTGATCCTGATAGACGAAGCCACCAGCGAGACTGCCGGCGCCGGTATGATCATTTAATCTTTGATGATGTTTAAAATCCCGTTTTCTCAGCCGCTCATTGATGAGGATGTAGTGGCAGAAGTTCTCGACAGCCTCCTCAACACCGGATGGCTGACTTCCGGGCCCAAGGTGCAGGCACTGGAAGCAGAAGTTCGCGAATACACAGGCGCTCAGGCGGTTGTCTGCGTGAACTCCTGGACATCCGGCGCCATGCTGGCGCTGAAATGGTTCGGCGTTGGTCCGGGCGACGAGGTGATTATCCCTGCCTGTACGTATGCAGCAACAGCACTTTGCGCGCTCAATATCGGTGCCAGTGTGGTAATGGTGGATGTCCTCGACGATTTCACACTCAATCCGGAACAGCTGGAACGGGCCATCACTTCCCGCACAAAAGCCATCATCCCGGTAGATCTCGGAGGCTGGCCGGCAGACTATGACCGAATCAGTGACATACTCGGGGATGAATCTGTGATCAGCCGGTTCACGCCGGCAACAGCGGCGCAGGAGAAACTCGGACGCCCGCTGTTACTGGCCGATGCTGCCCACTCAATCGGTGCGCGCTACAAAGGCCGCCGTTCAGGAACCTGCGCAGACATCACCGTACTGTCGTTCCATTCGGTGAAAAATATCACAACCGGAGAGGGTGGGGCAGTCTGCCTCCAGCTTCCCCCGGTATTTGAGCCGCAGGAAGAATACCGTTTCATGAAACTCTACTCCCTGAACGGACAGTCAAAAAGTACCTATGAAAAAAATATGCCCGGCGACTGGCGATACGATATTGTAGAACAGGGACTTAAAATAAATATGCCCGATTTGAGTGCTGCCGTCGGACTGGCACAGTTGCGCAAATACGACAGGCAACTGCTGCCTGAAAGATATGAACTGTTCCGGCTTTATCAGGAATGCCTTGGTGTTGATCAGCGTATGATCCTGCCGCAACTGTACAATGAGGCCGGTACAGTTTCTTCCGGGCACCTGTTCCTGCTCAGGATAGACGGCTTGACTGAACCGGATCGCGACACCATCATCGCCGATATGGCCCGAGGGGGTATTGGCCTGAATGTACACTACATCCCGCTGCCGATGATGACGCTTTTCCGACAGCTCGGCTTCTCCATGGATGATTACCCGAATGCCCTCCGTTTGTATATGAACGAGATTACCCTGCCGCTGTATAACGGACTTGCTCCCGACAGCGTGCGGGTGGTGTGCGACAAACTGCTTCAATATACCTCCTGACATGTCCGTGTATCTTTTTTGCAAGCGGGGAGCTGATGTTGCGGTTGCACTGATTCTGCTGTGCCTGTTTTCACCTCTTTTTATTCCGCTGATACTGGCCCTCCGGTGTACAGGTGAAGGAGAAGTTTTTTACAGGCAGGAACGTATTGGCTACCGTCAACGCCGGTTTTACATCTGGAAATTTGCCACCATGCTGAAAGACAGTCCGAACATGGGCTCCGGATGCCTCACCCTTCGCAACGACCCCCGTGTAACCCCCCTCGGCAAATACCTCCGCCGGAGTAAAGTCAACGAACTGCCCCAGCTCATCAACCTGCTCACCGGAGATATGACTCTCGTGGGCCCGCGGCCGCAAACATGGACCGATTTCAGCGCCTACAGTCCGGAATTTCAGGACATCATCAGCCGCGTGAAGCCCGGTATTACGGGCATAGGCAGCATCATCTTCCGCGACGAGGAGGCCCTGCTCTCGGTACCCGGGCGCGACCCAAGGCAATTTTACAATCAACATATTGTACCATACAAGGGCAAGGCTGAAGCCTGGTACCAGCACCGCATGTCGGTAGCCACCGACCTGAAAATACTCTTCATGACAGTATGGGTGGTGCTCAGGCCCGCATCGGATATTTACTACTGGTTGTTCCCCGACCTCGAGCCCCTCCCGGAGGAACTCAAACCCCGTTGAAACAGCGTCTGAATACCCCTGAATCCGCAGCGTTAAAAAACCGGATACTCATTGTAGTTGCCAACCACACAGCCAGAGCGACCAACCGCTAACTGGATTATTTCAGTTCGCGGCAATCATCGTACATTTTACGCCGGAAAATCACCCGGGTTGCGGGTGTAAACCCAGTTGAAATGACGATGAACAAAGCGATTATTGTACTGCTGCTTTTGTGCACCTGCCTGTCTGTGCATGCCCGGAAACACGCACTGGTGGTGGGTATCAGTACCTATATGCCGGGAGGCGGCTGGAACAACCTCAATGCACACAATGACGTGACAGCAGTGAAAGAGGTGTTGCGGTTACAGGGATTCGCAGCAGCCGATATAGTGGTGCTCGAAGATGCTGCCGCCACCCGGGAGGCAATTGTGCTGGCACTTCAAAAGCTGCAGGCAACCTCGGCACCCGGCGACCTCGTGTACTTTCACTTCTCCGGTCACGGACAACAGATGTGGGACGAAAGTGGCGATGAAATTGACGGATATGATGAGAGTATCGTTCCCTATGATGCCCTGAAAAAATACAGTGCAACAGGATACAAGGGGCAAAACCACCTGTCTGATGAGGATTTGGGCCGATATTTCCTGGACATCAGGAAGAAACTGGGGAAGAAGGGTCAGCTGATTGTACTGCTCGATTCGTGTCACAGCGGAACAGGTACACGAGGTCTGGGAGCAGCCCGCGGAACCGACATCCTCATGGCGCCTGACAGCTGGATCAGTACGCAT
>CAILQK010000321.1 GCA_903836265.1 uncultured Bacteroidota bacterium
ACCGGTACAGAATTCAACTCCACCGGCAGTTCGGATAACTGCGGCGTAACAGCTGCTGCCTGGACACTGAGTGGCGCCACGACAGCTACCGGAAGCAGTTCCCTGTCCGGGGTGGTGTTCAATAACGGAGTGACGACAGTGGAGTGGCAGGTATCCGATGCGGCGGGCAATACGGGAACGTGTTCGTTCACGGTCACAGTGAACGACGATGATGCACCGGCCGTCAGCTGTGTTTCGGCAGTTACGAGAGGTACTGATGCACCGTTGTGTGCCTACACAGCCTCCGGGACTGAGTTCAACTCCACAGGCAGTTCAGATAACTGCGGCGTGACGACTACTGTTTACACCCTGAGCGGCGTAACTACAGGTACAGGGAGCAGCACCCTGTCCGGGGTAGTGTTCAACAAGGGCGCCACGTCAGTACAGTGGCGGGTATCTGATGCAGCGGGTAACACAGGCACTTGTTCGTTCACAGTAACGGTGAATGATGATGATGCGCCCACAGCTGTTTGCAACAATCTGACTGTAAATCTCAATCCGGTAACGGCACAGGCAACGGTAAATGCCTCGCAGATGACGACAGGCTCTTCCGATGCCTGTGGCAGCATTGTTTCAACTGTACCTGCCTGGGCCACAAATTCGGCTGCCTGCGCCAGTGCGGTCTGTCTTTCGGGTGGAACATCATTTCCTGTTCAGCGATACGGACCGGCTACCAATACATATCAGTCCACCAGTTGCCTTGGCAGTTCCCGGAACGAAACATGGTTTTATTTTCAGGTCTCAACGGCCGGAACTGTCAATCAGTCTGTAAGCCTGTCACCGGTTGCTGATGTTGACTATGCCTGCTGGGGGCCCTTTGCAAGTGTGGCTGCCGGCTGTGGTAACTTGAGTTTGTCCACCATGAAGTCGTGCGACTACAGCAATGCAAATGGCGGAACCATGAATTTCACAGCAGCGACAGGCTACTATGTGGTGCTGGTAACCAATTTCGACAACCAGGCAGGCAGCGTTATAATTGGAAACAACTCAGGTACTGCCATTGTTGCAGCCTGCGGCAGCCTGAACTCAGGTCCTTCATCATTCGTTTATACACCATCTGATTTCGGGCAGCATACCGTCACGGTACAAGTAACTGATGGAACAGGCAACTCGGCTACCTGTACTTCTGTGGTTACGGTTCAGGTTGTTGATACCACTCCCCCTGTCGCACTTTGCAAGAATGTAGCCGTAAATCTGTTGCCCGACAATACTGCAACCATCAGGAGCAGAGACATTGATAACGGCTCTTCCGACAATATTGCCATCAGTACTTTTTCACTCAGCAAGTCGCTTTTCTCCTGTGCTGACATCGGGTCAAGTGTAGTCACGATGACCGTATCCGATCTGAATGGTAACACCAGCAGTTGCAGTGCTGCGGTCACCGTACATGATGTTGTAAGTCCGGTATTCGCCGATCCGGCAGATATCGTACTGACTACCGGCAACGGAGCCACCTGTCCTTCAGTGGCCGGTATATCGCTGACAGCAAACCAGTCAGTACCAGTTGCAACGGGAACCACTGCCTTTACTTATACCGTTCACGGAAAAACAATGAACGGTCCGACGTCTTACAGCGACAATTGCGCCACGGGTTCAGACCTCGGATTGTATGTCTGGGCTATCAATAGCAACTACAATGGTCTGGCCAATACCTGTACCCGCCAGATGCAGATTACGTGGAGGGTTTATGATAAAAACAACGCCAATTACACAGAGCAGACACAACTGATAACAATAAACGATAATACGATCCCGACATTCACACGTCCTGCTGATATAACCATCAATGCAGATGCTGCCTGTACCCCCAACCTGCTACCCGCCAATACTGGTGATGTCACGAATGAAAGTGATAATTGCTCGGGAGGTATTCAGGCGACATATACCGATGGTGCCTCCGTTGGACTTAGCTGTCCGGGTGAATATTACTTCGATCGTACCTGGCGTTTGCAGGATAACTGCGGTAATGCTGCAGCCAGTCAGATACAGCGCATTACGGTTCATGATCGGACCGCCCCGACCGTTTCCTCAACCGATAACGTGCTCAACCCGGATATTGACAATTACAGCTGCGGTACATCGGTCATGTTCGATGCAGGCAATCAGCTCTGTTTCCTGAGGAAAACTATTTCAAAACCCGAATGGGTGGATGCCTGCGGAAGTTTGGTTACATCATCATATAATGCCAGCAACAGCGTCGCAATCAGTAATTTCGGAAGTTTTGTCAGTGCCGACTTTCCGGTAGGGGTTACAGTTGTTACGTTTTCTGCGCACGATTGTCCGGGAAATACGGCACAATGCAGTGTTACTGTAACCATTGTTGACACTCAGGCACCCATACTCACCGGTTGCCCGCAAAACCTGACACTGACGGGGGATCCAAACACCTGCGCTAAGGCTGTCACGCTTGTTATTCCTACTGCCGGCGACAACTGTGCCGTTACTGCGGTCACACACACGCTGTCAGGGGCGACTACACTGGTTGACAATGAGTTTCCCAATCAGCTGGTACTCAATTACGGTGTAACGAATATTGTTTACGCAGCATTTGACGCAGCAGGCAATTCTGCCAGCTGCAACTTTACTGTCAATGTTGCCGACCCACAACCGCCAACCATTACCTGCCCGACAAATCAAACGGTCAGCACGGATGCCGGAGTATGCTACCATATAGCAGCAGGAGGAATTTTCAATCCGACGGCAGTAGATAACTGTCCTGTTACGCCAACTGGTTCTGTTTCAGGAGTTACTTTCAACAATGGTTTTACTTCGCTGAACGGAATTCAGTTTAATAAAGGCATTTCAACCGTCACCTGGTCAGTTACTGATCTTGCCAATGTGAGTGCTGCCTGCTCGTTTACCGTCCGGGTCAATGATAATGAGCCACCCGCAGTACCTGCCGATGCTGGTTCTGTCATAGCGTGTCTGTCAGCTGCCACAACACCGACTGTTCCCTCCACTACGGATAACTGCAGCGGATCTGTCAATGTGGAGTTGCTGAGTGTGGTGGATAATCCGGCTTCTCTCACGTGCGAGGGTACGCGTACCTGGACGTACGAGTATTCCGATGCGTCCGGTAATGTTGCTTCCGACAAATGGGTTTACACATACACTGTGGAATATCAGGACTTCACCATGCCCGCCGATAACAGCAGTACGGTGGCCTGTATCGCTCAGGCTGTACAACCAGTCCCTCCATCGGTGAACGACAACTGCGGCAATGTCATCACTCCGACGGGCCCGGTTACCGGCGGTACCTATACTACCTGTGAAGGCACCCGCACGTACACCTGGACTTACACCGATTGCGAAGGTAACAGTCACCTGTGGGTTTATACCTACACAATCGAGCGCAACGATTTTTCAACGCCAGCCGACGGCAGCTCTACAGTTTCGTGTATCGCCCTGGCAACCGCTCCCAATCCACCATCAGTTACTGATCATTGTGGAAATAATATCACGCCAACAGGGCCCGTAACGGGCGGTACCTACACTTCATGCGAAGGAACCCGAACCTATACATATACATACACCGACTGTGAAGGCAACACGCATCCCTGGGTATATACCTACACCATTGAGCGACTGGATTTCAACATGCCGGCTAACGGCTCTTCCACCATTTCGTGTATTGCACAGGCTGGTCAACCTGTACCCCCCGGGGTAAATGACCAGTGTGGCAACCCGATTACTCCGGTTGGTCCGACAGTGGGCGGTACCTACACCTCCTGCGAGGGTACCAGTACATATACATGGATTTATACCGATTGTGAGGGTAATACACACAACTGGGTTTATACATATACAGTTGAACGCGATGACTTCACAGTGCCTGTCAACGGCGCAACCACCGTGTCGTGTATCAGTCAGGTAACGGTGCCAACGCCGCCGGCTGTGACCGACCATTGCGGAAATGCCATTACACCGGCTGGTCCGACTGTGAGCGGAACCTATACCAACTGTGAGGGTACCCGTATCTATGCATGGACTTACACCGATTGTGAAGGCAATACAAAGAACTGGACTCACACATACACTATTGACAATAACACGCCACCACATGTAACCGGTACAAACTCATCCTTCGATCCGGATATTGAAAACTATGTATGTGGCGCATCCTATAATTTCCCGGCCGGACAAAGTGCCTGCATCATCAACAAATCAATGTCGGTGCCATACTGGGCTGATGACTGCGGCGCTGTGGTTTCAGATGAGTATGTTACCAGCAACGGCATCGTGCTTTCGCGTATCGGCGATGTTGTGATTGGCAACTATCCTGTGG
>CAILQK010000322.1 GCA_903836265.1 uncultured Bacteroidota bacterium
TCTGGGCATGTGAGAACTGCGAAACGGCGAGTGCCGCCAGCAGCAGGAGTGATTTTCTGATCATGAGTTGCTTTGTGTTTAATAACTCCACATTAAACGCAAAAGCCGTCTGCCGGTTACATTCCGGCAGACGGCTTAAGGATAGTTTAACAGACAAACGTCTTACCTCGGCTTTGAACCGCGCAAGGCGTAGAACAGTATATAACCGTAGCAGACAAACATAATTGCAAGGAAGGCAGCCCGAAAATCGAGCCCCAGTCCGGAACGTTCGTACAGCCAGCCATAAAACGGCGGGATAACCGCTCCGCCCAGAATACCCATAATGAGCAATGCCGATCCGGTATTGGTGAACCTGCCCAGATCCTTGATGCCAAGGGGGAATATGGCAGGCCATACAACGGCATTGGAAAAGCCCATGGCTGCCAGGCAACCCACCGCCACCGAGCCGGAAGCAAAATAGGATGCGATGGAAAGTACAATGCCCAGTACTGCTGAAACAGCCAGCCAGCGCTCCTGGGTCACGTACCTTGGTATAAGCAGAATGCTCACAAAGTAACCAACCAGCAGTCCGATAAGCCCAAAAGTAGTGAAAAACTTGCTGGCATCTTCGGAAAAACCCAGATTTTTACCGTAAATGGTAATCACATCGCCAGCCATCACCTCGGCTCCAACGTAAGTGAAAATAGCCAGCGCTCCGAGCAGTGTATGCGGAAACTGGAAGATGCTGGTGCGCCCGCGGGAGAGTTCTGTATCGCCATCATCCTCGTGCGAGGCCTGAGTGGAGATATCCGGCAGGGATGACCGGTAAATAACTATACCCACCAGCGCAAGAAAGACAGCGAGTACCGAGTATGGCATTACCACCCTGCCGGCCAGATCGCCCAGAAGTTGCGCCTTGGCCTCGGCAGTAATAGCCGCATCAGACAGTTGCTGCTGAATGGCATCAGCATTTCTGAGCAGCAGGGTGCCGAAAAGCAGGTTGGCCACTATCCCGGCGGCTTTATTGCAAACACCCATAATACTGATGCGCTGTGCCGCCGATTCAATCGGACCAATCACGCTCACATAAGGGTTGGAGGCAGTTTGCAGCAGGGCAAGCCCGGTTCCCAGCACAAACAGTCCGGTCAAAAACATACCGTAACTGCGGGCTTCAGCCGCCGGAACAAAGATGAGCGCGCCTGCCGACATAATGAAAAGTCCCAGTGTCATGCCTTTTTTGGTGCCCAATCGCTCCAGAATCCAGGAAGACGGCAGCGCCATGACAAAATAGGCGAAGAAAAATGCCGTGGCAACATAATAGGCCTGCTGGTCGCTCAGCTCGCAAGATTTTTTCAGGAATGGAATCAGGATGCTGTTCAGCCACGTAACAAACCCGAAAACGGCAAACAGAATGCCGATAATGGTGATTTGATAGCGGTAGTTTGCATTCGAGTTGGTAGAATTCTGCATACTTTTGCCCTCCGTTTTTGCGGAATTAACAGGATTTTGTGAATGGTTGAAAATGTTCGGCGTAAAAGTAGAATATTAAGTCAATCACTCGCCATCCCGCAAAAGAATTATCTGCAAAACCGGAACGAAACCGAGTTTATTCATCAGTCATGACTACTATGAAACCAACACTGTTAATACTCGCTGCGGGCGTGGGCTCCCGGTACGGAGGCCTCAAACAGGTGGACGGCATGGGCCCGGGCGGCGAAGCTATCCTCGAATACTCCGTTTATGATGCCATTCGCGCCGGCTTCGGCAAGGTGGTGTTCGTTATCAGAAAGGAAATTGAGGCTGAATTCCGGGAACGGGTGGGCAGGCGAATTGAAAATCAGATTCATACGGAATACGCCTTTCAGGAGTTTGATACGGCTCTCGACTGGCTCGACACAAAGCCTCACCGCGAAAAGCCCTGGGGAACAGGACATGCCATCCTGTCGGCAAAGGCGCTCCTGACAGAACCATTCGCCACAATCAATGCAGATGACTTCTACGGCGAACAGGCATTCAAAACACTGTCTGACTTTCTCTCGGGCAATTGTTCCGCCAGCCAGTACGGCATGGTGGCTTACCAGTTGAGCAACACGCTGTCGGAAAACGGATCCGTTTCCCGTGGCGTATGCTCCGTTGACGAACAGGGGTTTCTGACTGATGTGGTGGAAAGAACAAAAATAGAACGCCAGCACAACGGTATTTACTTCACCGATGAAAACGGCAACCAGACGCTTCTGGCCGACCAAACTCCGGTTTCCATGAATTTGTGGGGCGTTCACCATTCCGCACTCGCCGAATTCGAAAGCCAGTTCAGGGAGTTTGTTCAACGCAACTCAGACAAGCCACGGGCCGAGTTCTATATACCAACGGTTATAAACAATCTGCTGGAAGCAGGCAAAATACGCCTGAAAGTGATGCACTCCGACAGCCAGTGGTATGGAGTAACTTACCCTGAGGACAAGGAAACCGTCCGGAAAGCCCTTTCGGCCCTGGACTATCCGAAAGGACTCTGGAAGTGAACCGAAACAGGTAACGGTTGTTTTTAAAACGAAATGACGAAAAACGCAAATTCCGGCACAGAAAATCAGTTCCCCGAGACTGCTGGCCAGGAATATATCGAAGTAACGGGCGCCCGTGCGCACAACCTGAAGAACATTGATGTTCGTATCCCCCGGAACCGCCTCGTGGTCATTACCGGCGTCAGCGGCTCAGGGAAGAGCTCTCTAGCCTTCGATACCATCTATGCTGAGGGGCAGCGCCGCTTCATGGAGACACTCTCCAGCTATGCACGCCAGTTCATAGGAGAAATGGAACGCCCCGATGTGGAGCAAATCACCGGCCTGTCGCCCGTCATCTCTATTGAACAGAAAACAACCGGAAGGAATCCGAGATCCACAGTCGGTACGGTTACGGAAGTTTATGACTTTCTTCGCCTTCTTTTCGCCCGTGCAGGCGAAGCATACTCTTATGTTACGGGCGAAAAAATGATTCAGTACACGGAAGATCAGATTGTTGAGAATATTTCAACCCGGTTTTCCAGCCATAAAATTGCTGTTCTCGCACCGGTTGTCAGATCCCGCAAGGGTCACTACCGCGAACTGTTCGAACAGATACGCAAACAGGGCTATACAAGGGTCAGGGTCGACGGGGAAATGCAGGAAATAACCGCCGGCATGCAGGTGGACCGATACAAGATTCACGATATAGAAATTGTTGTTGACCGCCTGCAAATCGGAGATGACCGCTCGGGCAGACTGGCTGAAAGCGTCAAAACAGCCCTGAAACTCAGTGATGGACTGCTCCAGGTGGTGCCTCTCGATGAAAATGCCACCGAAGCTGTTTATTCCCGTAATCTGATGTGCCCGGTATCCGGTATTTCCTACGACGAGCCATCACCCAATACGTTCTCTTTCAATTCACCCTACGGGATGTGTCCGCACTGCAAAGGACTGGGAGAAGTACACGAGGTGGATATGGACAGGATTATTCCCGACCGGAAAAAAAGCATCAATGAGGTCGGTATCGCTCCGCTGGGCGAAGTACGCGACAATATGATGTTCAAACAAATGCGCGCGCTCGCCAAAAAATACAGCTTCAGTTTCAGCACTCCCGTCGGAGAGCTCCCCGAAAAGGCCCTGCAGGCTATCCTCTTTGGCGGCGAGGAAGATATCAGGGTGGATGTGACCTGGGGTGGTGATGATTTCAGTTATAACCTGGCTTACGAGGGACTGGTGAATATGCTGAAACGCTGGTATGCCGAGTCCTCTTCCGAAAAAATCCGCCAGTGGGCCGAAGATTTCATGGTGGTGGCCACCTGCCCGGAGTGCAGCGGTGCACGACTGAAAAAAGAGAGCCTCTGGTTCAAAATTGCCGATATGAACATTTCCGAATTGTCGGAAATGGATCTGAACGAGCTTTATGAAAAAGTTCAGCGTATAGAACCTGAATTGACAGACCGACAGAGGGCGATTGCAAGAGATGTGCTCAAGGAAATCCGGTTCAGACTCAAATTTCTGCTTCAGGTGGGACTCGACTATCTGGCCCTTAACCGGTCCTCACGTACACTTTCGGGTGGAGAAAGCCAGCGAATCAGGCTGGCTACCCAGATCGGCTCTCAGCTGACGGGCATCACCTATATTCTCGATGAGCCCAGTATCGGCCTGCATCAGCGCGATAACCTGCGCCTTATCGGTGCACTCAAGAACCTTCGGGATATAGGCAATACAGTACTGGTGGTGGAGCACGACCGGGACATCATGCTTGAGTCCGATTACCTGATAGACCTTGGTCCGGGAGCCGGAAAACACGGTGGCGAGGTGGTTGATATTGGTAATCCGACTGATTTCCTCAAAAAATCAACTTCTACCAGCGACTATCTGTCGGGCAGGGCCAATCTGGAAATTCCCGGCGCCCGCCGGACAGGGAAAGGCAACCTGCTTGTCATCGAGGGATGTACGGGACACAATCTGAAGGATATATCCGTATCCATCCCGCTCGGCACGCTCGTCTGTGTAACCGGAGTTTCAGGCTCCGGAAAGTCGTCGCTGGTTAACGAAACGCTTTATCCTGTTCTCCAGCACCACTTCCACAGGAGCCTCAAACGAGCACTGCCATACCGTCAGATCAGCGGACTGGAATTCCTGGACAAGGTCATTGAAATAGACCAGAGCCCGATTGGCCGTACTCCCCGGTCGAACCCGGCAACCTACACGAATGTTTTCGGGGACATCAGAAAACTGTTCGCCGAAACACCGGAGGCAAAAATCAGGGGGTACAGTAATGGCAGATTCTCTTTCAACGTAAAGGGCGGAAGATGTGAGGTGTGCGAAGGCGCCGGACTGCGCACTATCGAAATGAATTTCCTTCCTGATGTACAGGTACACTGCGAACGTTGCCAGGGGCGACGCTACAACCGCGAAACGCTGGAAGTACTTTACAAGGGCAAATCCATCTCCGATGTGCTGGATATGACCATTCATGAAGCCGCCGAATTTTTCGAACCAATACCCAACATTTACAGGAAAATCAAAACACTGCAGGATGTGGGGCTGGGTTATATTACACTCGGACAACAGGCCACTACCCTGTCGGGCGGAGAAGCCCAGCGGGTCAAGCTGGCAGAAGAGCTGTCAAAAAAAGACACAGGCCGTACCATATATATCCTTGATGAGCCCACTACCGGTCTGCATTTCGACGATATCCGCCAGTTGCTGTCGGTGCTGAACAAACTGGTGGAAAAAGGGAATACCGTAATTGTCATCGAGCACAACCTCGACGTCATCAAGATGGCCGACTACATAATAGATGTGGGCCCCGAGGGTGGTCACAGGGGTGGAAATATTGTAGCCTCGGGTACGCCGGAAGAAGTTTCTGTTGTTCAGGAGAGCCATACCGGCCGCTTTCTGGCAACTGAACTGGAACGCGCCCGGCGCAAATTCTGAATTTTCTGCCGGCACCGGAAACAGGTCTGTTTTGTTGCCGGCAGAAACGCAATGCCATTTTTAGCGGCCAAAGGCTTCCAGCCAGGCCAGCATGCCGCCTTTCAGGTTGCGTACGTCAGCAAATCCGTTTGCCATCAGAAGCCCCTGCGCCATGGCAGAGCGCGCACCCGAGCGGCAGTGTACCACTACCGGCTGATCCTTGTACTCTTCGAGTTCCCATATCTGATTCATCAGAGAGCCCACCGGTATCAGTTTTCCTCCGACATTGAATTCCTCGTATTCCCACGGTTCGCGAACATCGAGGAGCAGAAATTGCTCACCTGAATCGAGTTTCTGACGGAGTTCCTGCACTGTAATATCCATGTATTGAGTTGTTTGAGTTTGAAAACACGATCCTAATTGTTTTCCGCAGGTTTTTCCCTGGTAATATAGAGATCTACCTGTTCGCCCCTCTTCATGGAGCCATTCGGATCAAATTTGGGGGTTTGCCTGTAAACGTACGCTTCATTGTCGTATTTGTCGGTTGTTTCATCAGGGATGACGGAACCGACAATCAGACCGTTTGCCTCAATCAGAAACTTGGCCGCGTCAAGTGTCTGTCCCACGCAATCCGGAATAAAGGTCGCTGTAACCACCTCTTCGCTCACCACAAAATCTATCGTGGAGCCCATCTCGACTGATACACCCTGCCGGAGCTCCCTCGTGATTGTATCGCCGTGGTAAATCACGTCAATAATGACATTCGGGCCAAGCCGGGGGTCGGGCATGCGCGCAACCACGCGCGGAGTGAGACCCAGCCGGGCGATTTTTCGACTGTAAAGTTCATAATCATCGCCACCTGCCAGATCCGGCAGTTTGATAATATCGGGATTGCTCTTGTTTACCGTAAAGTAAATAGTTCGTCCTTCCTTGACAGCGCTGCCGGGTTTCGGATCCTGTGCCACAATTTCCCCTGCCGATTTGCCCTGTACATATACCGAGTCACTGATAGCCACACCGAAGTTGCGGGCCCGAGCCTTGCGGGAGGCTTCGCGGATATTCATTCCGATATACTCGGGTACTTTCACACTGTCTCCGTGCTGCGTGTAGCATTTAAGCCACCAGAATGTGAGTGACAGAATAAACATGACCGTACCCAGCATGGCCAGACAGTTCTTGAAAACGAACGGGGTGGTAATAAATGAGTACAGCTCGACACCTGTACGCCGGAGCATATCCAGCATGGAGTTGTTCTTCCAGGAGCTTCTTGCCATTGGGTAAATGGGTATAATTTGGTGATGTTACCAGTTTTTCGGTAGCAAAATTAGAATAGTCGGACGAATTATCGGCTGTTTTGTAATCTTTGCCGCGATATTCGCTGTTATAGGGGCGAAACTTTCTTCTGCAGTCCATTTGCCATGTTCAACAATCCTCATCTCATCCTCGATTCCTCTGCTGCTCCTGAACCCGGAAGTATTACCTGGCGTTCTCCAAGCAATATCGCCATTATCAAATACTGGGGGAAATATGGCATTCAATTGCCCCAAAACCCCTCACTGAGCCTCACCCTGGCATCATCCTGTACTGATACCAACCTTGAATATTCTTTCAGAGACGATATACCGGACGGCCAGATAGAACTTGAATTTTATTTTCATCAGGAAGAGAACGAAGCTTTCAGGAAAAAAGTGCTGGAATTTCTGAAAAGCCTGCTGCCCGTATTCCCGTTTCTTTCCCGGCTGAACCTGACTGTCAGAACGGGAAACTCATTCCCCCATTCTGCAGGTATTGCCTCGTCGGCTTCAGCCATGTCGGCACTGGCACTTTGCCTGTGTTCCCTGGAAGACAAGCTGTTCGGGACCCTGGGCGACCAGGAGCTCTTCGACAGGAAAGCATCGTTCCTGGCACGACTCGGCAGCGGTTCTGCCTGCCGTTCTGTCTTCCCGCACGCAGCAGTGTGGGGTGAAACTGCTCATGTCAAGGGAAGCAGCAATGAATATGCAGTGCCAGTCGGCGACCAGATCCACGAGATGTTCAGGAATTACCACGATGATATACTTATCGTGAGCAGATCGGAGAAGGCTGTCAGCAGTCGCGCAGGTCATGCACTGATGGAAGGCAATCCGTATGCCGAACCTCGCTACGCACAGGCGCGGGCGCGACTCGAGATGCTGCTCCATGCCATGAAAGCAGGTGATCCTGAAACTTTCGGCAGGATAGCAGAAGATGAGGCGATGACCCTGCATGCGCTGATGATGTGCAGCAACCCCTCTTATACACTGATTCGCCCGGACACACTGGCAATAATCGAAAAAGTAAGACAATACAGAGCCGACACTGGTCATCAGGTATATTTCACACTCGATGCAGGCCCCAATGTTCACCTGCTCTATCCCGGTGAAATCGTTCACGATGTGCGCGCATTCATTGATGATCATCTGCTCGAACACTGCGAAGACAACTATGTACAGCAGGACTGGGTGGGAGAAGGGCCCGAAGAGTTGTAAAAAATCGTCGTCCGACCATTGCTAAATTCTACCTTTGTACCCCCGAAAAACCGGTTCACACAGAATATGTCCAGAGAATCTGTCACACCTTACGGCTCTTCAGCCGGAAAAAAAGCGGAAGTTGAACAAATGTTCGACCGCATCGCGCACAAGTACGATCTGCTCAACAGGGTGCTCTCACTGGGTATTGATACAGGTTGGCGCAAAAAAGCCATACGGTACCTCAGGGAAAAACCCCGTAATATCCTTGATGTAGCTACCGGAACAGCCGATGTGGCCATCCTGATGGCCCGGATGCTGAAACCTGACTCTGTTGTCGGGATAGATATTTCAAACCAGATGCTTGATTTTGGACGTGTCAAAATCAGGGAAGCAGCCTTGTCAGATGTCATCACCCTGGAAACCGGCGATTCCGAACAGCTGCGTTTTGAGAACAACACTTTCGATGCTGTCACTGTGGCGTTCGGGGTTCGGAATTTTGAAAATCTGGAGAAGGGACTGGCAGAAATGCAGCGAGTACTGCGTCCGGAGGGCCGGATTGTGATACTGGAATTCTCAAAACCGCATATTTTTCCGTTCAAACAGATATACAATGCGTATTTCAGATACGTTTTACCTCTGATCGGACGTTTAACCAGCAGAGACATGCGCGCCTACACCTATCTGTTCGAGAGTGTACAGGCCTTTCCTGAAGGAAACGACTTCCTTCAGGTGTTAACCAAAACAGGATACAGGAATCCAACATGCGAACGACTAACGCTCGGAATATGCTCTATCTACTCGGCAACGAAATAAAGACAGTCTGCGGCAGCCTGTTGCTGTCACTGTTATTTTTCGCCCCGTTCAATGCGAATGCACAGTACAGCTCAGGCAATAACCTGAACTATATGGATTTCCAGCAGAAACCATACTATTTTGGTATCACGCTGGGCTATAATTCAAGCAACTACAAAATTTTCCACTCGCAGAACTTCATCCGGAACGATTCTTTCGCCCGCGCCGAATCGGTTACCGGCCCCGGGTTCAATCTCGGTATCGTATCCAACCTCAAAATCGGGGAGTACTTCGATATACGATTCCTCCCTACCCTGTCTTTCGCCGAACACTCCATCCGGTACTCTCCGGCAGGTGGAGAAGGGCGTATTCTGACCCGTCCGATTGAGTCGGTATTCGTCGAACTGCCCTTCCAGGCGCGTTACAAATCGGCTCCCTATCACGATTTCCGCCTGTTCATCATTGGCGGTGTGAAGTATTCATTTGATGTGGCCAGCGACTCCAGAACGCGTCAGGCAGCCGGCCTGGTAAGAATTGCGCCCACCGATTTCCAGGTGGAGTACGGAGCCGGAATCCAGTTTTTCTTCCCCTACTTTATTTTCTCTCCCGAAATAAAGATATCCCAGGGGTTGAACAATATACTGATCTACAACGACAACCTTCAGCAAAGTACGATTCTGGACAAGGTGATGTCGCGAACATTTACCCTGTCATTCCACTTCGAAGGATAAATTCCCTTCAGTCATGAAAACGTTTCTGCCCCTTCTTCTTCTTCCGGTACTGTTTCCGGGGGGAGATCCCCTGCATACGCCCGCATCACATGCGCGTGAAACCGATACCGCCACATCAGCCATGTCTTTCCAGCACGGCGAACAACTCACGTACCGGATTTATTACAACCTCAACTTTATATGGGTACCAGCCGGTGAAGTAACTTTCCGCGTTCTCGACGAGGGCGCACAGTATCATTATCAGGCCAGGGGAACCACTTATGACTCGTATGAGTGGTTCTTCACCGTAAATGATGAATACGACTCCTGGGCCGACAAGAGCACGCTGTTGCCGAATTACTCGGAACGCTCCGTTAACGAAGGTGATTACCACATCTTCGAAAAGATTTCTTTCAACCAGCGGGATCGCAAAACAACCGTGTGGCGCGCACCCCGGCGAGGAGCCTCTGAAACAGCCACACAACACCAGATTACTCCCCCCGTGTACGACATCCTCTCAACGCTCTATTTCCTGCGTACACTCGATTTCTCTGCACAGCCAAACGGACACAGCGTTCCTTTCAGGGTGTTCATGGATCAGGAGGAATTTCCGCTTCAGATGAGATATCTGGGTAAAGAAGCTGATAAAAAGGTGCACGGAATGGGGCGCTATAAAACCATGAAATTTCAGCCTGAAATAATTGCAGGTAACGTGTTCAATGAAGACGCCCGTATGACAGTTTGGGTATCGGATGATCAGAACAAAATACCTGTACTGATCGAATCTCCCGTTTCTGTGGGATCTGTCAAGATGGTACTGAAGCAATATTGGGGGCTGAAATATGACTTTACTGCGAAGGTTGACTGAGAACCGGTTTTCTGCCAGCCCAGCCAATGCAAAAACTGAGTGCCACATCCGGACGGAATGTTACGCCGGGATTATTTTGCTGCCACAGCCAGTTGAAATCACGATCTTCAAAATCCATAGCATCTGCGGGCAGGTTTGCCGCCGATACACTGAGTCTGCGGCGACCAACACCAAAGTAGGTTTCAAGCAAAAAACGCTGCCTGCTGCCGAGATAGTTCTGGAACCCAACACAAACAAGGCCACTCCACAGGTTCAACCTGCGCTCGAGCAACAGCCATTCTGAATACTGATTACCCTGCCGGGTGACAGAGCCGTACTCGGCATGTCGGATTACATGATGTTTGACTACCAGACTCAGGTAAACATCTTTCTTCTCGGCCCTCTGCAGATAAAATTTGATGGCTGGTCTGATCTTGACGCCTCTGTAATACTCATTGCTGAACTGTGCAAAAGCCTCCGAGTTGATAATCAACCCGCCGCCAGCCTCGAGCGCCCACCTGCGCGCGAGAGGGATGTCGGCCCGGAAATCCAGTGAGGTCTGCACGGGATTGAAGAGTGGTCCGGGTGCTATTTTAAAGGTGACAGGTGGCAGGGCCGGAATGACAGTTGCCGGTTGCGACCAGATCACAACCGGCAACTGAATGAATAGCAGGAACAATATCTTGCGCATATTACTTGCCTATGGCTCCGATTTTCCTGATTTGAGGCAACTGACTGACGTCAAAAATCTGAAATTCTGTTTTGGTGGATACGATCATACGCTGTCCATCCACGATCAGATCATAAGGATCGGTCATGGGTACAGACACAGGCGCCAGCTGCAGTAAAGCCGGATTGCTGATGTCGTAAACAACCAGCAGGTCGCTACCCTCGTCACACACAAAAAGATAGTTATCCTTGTAACCCAGTCCGTTGGGAACATTCATAGGATATGTGCCAAGTACTTTCGGACTGGATTTATCGGTTATATCATACACAATCAGGGCACTCTCTGCAGAAAATGTTCCGCAGATATTTTCAATTACCTTGATGGTAGAGTAGGCATAATTCCCATTTACAGCCACCGGGTCGCAACCACTGAACCCGACCGTGGAAAGACGGTCTGATTTGGCCTGTACCACCGGAACGGCCGGATTGCTGATATCCAGTATGTACAGCGCCGTAGTGGAGCCCAGAAAAAGTGTATTATCGTAGAAAGTGATAGTCTCCAGCCCCCAGTCGGTAGTCAGTTTGTGTCTGAGTATCGGGTTGGCGCGGTCTGTGATGTCGTAAGTCTGAACCTCATTCTGATTCAGAACGTACATATAATTTCCGTTTACTGCAAAGCGGGTGACAGAACCGGAAACACCCTGATCCGGGGCAGATTCGCTCAGAAAATCCTTGGAGCAGGCCCCCAGTGCAACCATTGACAGCAAAAAAAGCAGCAGTTTTTTCATCGAAAACTATTTAAAAGGTGGAACATCGTGCATTTTCAAGATAGGCATCTTCCCAGCCAACGACAGCGCCCTTCGACTCGTCCACACACTCGAATATACCGAAGTAGCCGGGCGGGTAAAGCGAGGGAATAACTACATCCCTGATTCTGCTCGTTTCCCTGATCTGGTACAAATCGGAAATATCAATTACCACCAGATCACGCCAGCTGTCGGCATACATGATATTGCCGGAAATGATAAAATCGGTTACAGCAGGTATTTTGAAAAACGTCAGGACACGTGTATTCAGTGTGTCGGCGAGGCTGTAAACAAAAACACCGCGCTGTTCGTCGAGCAGGAAAAGGAGCGTATCGCGCAAAAAAATGGTACCGGACTGTTGCACGTTGCCAGGAAATTCATTTCTGATATCCTTCAACTCATCTTCTGTAACATATACGGGCCTCTTTCCGTCGCCGAAAAAGAAATTTCGTTCAGGCTTTTCGCAGCCTGTCGCCCCTGCCAGCAGGAGAAGCGCGTAAAACAGATAAATTTTCATTTCAGCAAACAAGACGTCGAAAGGTAGCAAAAGGTTGGGTCCGGGTTTACAATATTTTCCGTTCGTCAGAGGCCCGAGGGCGAGTAACGCACTCCCAGATAACCAATCTGCCGCATCATGGGGGCCCATATCTGGGATCCGTTGAAGTACGGGCTTTCGGGCTCACTGGCGGCAATAATGGCATGGTGCTGCTGATAGCCGGTAATATTCTCGCAACCTCCGTAAATCTCCCATTTTTCGCCAATTTTGCGCGTGATCTGGGCATTCCAGAGCGTAAACACCGGTGATTCGGAAGGAAAATGGTGAATATAATCATGCGGGACATAGGAATTGTCGGGCAGACGCTGTACGCCAATGATCTGTGCATAGGTATTCAGCGTCCAGTTCCTGTCGGGCGTGGTATAGTCCACATTGATGAGTCCGCGCTGCCGCGCCACCAGCGGTACACGCTTCATTTGTCCGTCGGCAAACTCGGCACGTACGTCATTGAGTTTGAAGGCCAGCTTGATATCCAGGCCTTTCAGGACGTTGTACTGGAAGTATGTCAGAAGGCTGTTGCTGAAGGACTGGCCGGGATTGTTGTAAAATGCGAAATGAAAAATATCGCCCTGTGGAGAGGACACGGGAGCCTGCTCCATGTCAACAATAATCTGCCTGACAAAGTCGGTGCGATACAAATCAACGCTGAAATTGGCCTGGCGACTGGCAATTTTGAAGTCCTGTGTATAGTTGACTCCGTAATTCCATCCTTCTTCAGGGCCCAGGTTATCAGAGAATCTGAGGGTTCTGTTACTGGCCAGCAGGCTGATATTTTCAGCAATCAGGTTGGGGGAACGAAAGCCCCTGCCGACAGAAAGCCGTACCACACTTTTTTCAGTAAAATTGTAGCGTGCACTCATCCGGGGCGTAGCCTGCCAGCCGAAGCGGCTGTTGTGATCTATCCTTCCACCCAGTACCAGTACGAAATCGGGAATTTCCATCCGGGTGGTCGGTCGGCTGAAAGTGTATTCGGCCATCAGTCCGGCTACAGTTTCCCTTCTGCTCAGGTCATCTTCGTTTACCGACTCGCGGATGTCGTCGTATTGCACAGACGGCGCCACCACAATTTTGTTGTTGGTGTTTCCGATAATGCTTTCCAGGAGCGTCTGCCAGTAAAAAGACTGCTGTTCGGCCTGGTATCCGTTTCTGCCAAAAAGAGAATTGGCGCGGTGCCATGAGGCGCCGACAATATTTCCGAGCTCCAGGAACCTATTGCCGAAAAGTTGTTCCTTGCCGTATTTGCCCCACACCTCTACCCTGTCGTTGCGCTGGTCAATCGGGAAAATCTGTCCGGCCTGATTTTCGCGGATCTGTCCGCTTTGCCTTCTGTCAGACAGTGCCTGGACGTTAATCTGTGCGCAGCCCAGCGGGCCGTCGTAAATCGCTCTGTACATGGCATTCAGCTGCTGCCGGTTGGGAGAATCTTTGAAGTTATCGTGATTCATATCCCAGTTGTTCTCAACGACACTTCCGTGCAGATAAAGTCCGGTTGACAACAACTCACCTTTTTTATTCAGGTGAACATTCAATTCTCCCCTGCCCTCCGATGACGTAAAAGCATTGGCAAACACGGGTTTGTCTGACTGAGGCTTCACCAGATCCACGTTAACCTGTCCGGTGATACCCGTGTTACCCGTACGCACGCTGCTGGCGCCCTTTGCAAGCACAATACCACTCAGCCACGTTCCGGGAATATATTCAAATGCGAACGGCGTGGCGATACCGGTCATGGTTGGCCGGTTTTCCACCATAAACTGACTGTAAATACCCCGAAGTCCGAGCAGCTGAATTTCCTTTACCCCTGTGAGTGCGTTGGGATATGTAACATCAATAGCTCCGTTGGTCTGAAAACTTTCGGAGAGGTTGCAGCAGGGCGCCTTTCGGAGTTCCTTGCTGCTGATACTTTCGATATTGCGGGTTTCAATGGTAGATATCCGGTTATCGAAGCCCTTGCCGGCGATGGTAACCTCCTGCAGCCGGGTAATACCGGCCACCTCGATCCAGACATTATTTTCGCCGGGCAATACCTCCACCTCGGCAGGCGTGTGTCCGGCATATTGTACTACCAGCACTGCCGCATCCGGTCGGCCCGGAAGCCTGAAATGACCTTCGGCATCAGTAGTGGTACCTTTTTTGGTATCTTTCCAGAAAACCGTGGCGCCAATCAGAATTTCTTCCCTGTCGTTGGTGACCATGCCCGTCAGGTCGGCAGTTTGGGCAAAAAGGGAGATATCAAACAGAAAA
>CAILQK010000323.1 GCA_903836265.1 uncultured Bacteroidota bacterium
AAAAGCGAACATTTTTTCGCGGCGGCACAAACAGGCTGCTTCATCAAGACACCTGTGGATATCGTTGCGGGTGTCATACGCTCTTTCAACGTGACGGTGCCGGCAAGTACGCCGTGGGACGGACTCGTCATGCGCTATTATCTCTCTTCCTTCATGGCCGCCATGAGCATGCTGCCCGGCGACCCGCCCAACGTGGCCGGGTGGCAGGCTTTCAGACAGCACCCCCAGTACTACCGTTTGTGGATCAACGGCGATACGGTGAGAAACCGCAACTCCTTCACCGACGTCATGGTAGCCAGCCTGCTCGCCACCGATCATGATGTCATGCGTATTGACCTCGTGCAATTCGCCAGACAGTTCGCCAATCCGGCGGATCCGGTGGCGCTCGTGGACGAAATCACCCGGCTGTTGCTGCCTCAGCCACTGTCAGCCTCCAAAAAGTTTCTGCTGAAATCCATACTGCTCTCCGGCCTGCCCGCCGATTTCTACTGGACCGCTGCCTGGAATGCCCATGTCGCCGATCCGGCGAATGCCATGCTCCGGGAGGTTGTCAATAACAGGCTCATCGGACTCCATTACTACATATTGAGGTTACCAGAGTTCCAGCTCTGCTGATATTGAGTAGTAAAATGCTGTTTTAACCACTGCTATCGGAAGAATCATGAAAAATCATACCCAATACAGCAACCAGAGCCGGAGAAAGTTCCTCAAAACCGCCGGAATGGCCGCAGCCATCACACCTTTTGCATATAATGGAATGACAATCAATCCATTATCAAATTCCTCCATTTTCAAAAAATTGGGAGGCGCCGTGCATATCAGTAACAAGATCATGGTATTCATCGAATTGAACGGCGGGAACGACGGTCTCAATACATTCATACCGATCGATCAGTACAACAGGCTGTCGGTTCACAGACCCCGCGTGCTTGTACCGGAAAACAGGGTATTGCCCCTGTCAGGGGTTTCCGGTGCCGGCCTGCATCCCGCCATGACGCATATCCGGGAAATGTTTGACAATGGCATGGTGTCCATCGTGCAGAATGTGGGGTATCCCGATCAGGATTACTCCCACTTCCGCTCCATGGATATCTGGATGACAGGCGCCAACAGCAACGAGGTGCTCGGGAGTGGCTGGCTCGGTCGCATGCTGGACCAGGAACACCCGGGGTACCCTGACGGCTACCCAAACACCGCCGCACCCGACCCGCTGGCCATCAACATTGGTACCGTTTCTCCCATATCCCTCATGGGTAATGCCTTTCCGATGGGTATCTCCATCGGGAATGTAAATGAAGCATACAGCCTGATCAATGATTTCGCGGAGCCGGTACCAAACAGTCCGTACGGCGATGAACTGGCGTACATCAGAGCCGTCATGCAGAACACAAAAGTTTACTTCGATGTAATCAAAGAAGCTGCCGCTATCGGACAAAACCTGACCGGCCTCTACCCTGCCGAAGGAGAAAACACACTGGCCGATCAGTTGCGTATCGTCGGAAAACTGATTAACGGCGGACTGCAAACGCCCGTTTATATGGTGTCCATCAACGGATTTGATACCCACTCCGAACAGGTTGATCAGGATGACCCCACCGCCGGCCAGCACGCGGAACTGCTCGGAAAAATATCGGAAGCAGTGTATGCCTTCATGGACGATGTCAGGCTCATGGGCAAATCAGATGCTGTATGCGCCATGACCTACTCCGAATTCGGCCGAACTATTGGCGACAACCTCAGCCGCGGAACCGACCATGGCGCCGCAGCCCCGTTATTTGTATTCGGCAAAAGCGTTATTCCGGGTATTATCGGCGCCAATCCGGTGATTCCCGCCAGCCTGAATACTTCTGCCGACATAACCATGCAGCACGATTTCAGGCAGGTATATGCTTCGGTGATTCAGGACTGGTTCGACGTGAATAACCCGGGCGAGTTGCTCTATGACAATTACTCCACCCTGCCCATCTTCAAAATGTCTTCAGGGACAAAGGAGAGTCCGGGGCGCCCGGGCTGGCAAACAGGCAGCTATCCCAATCCGGTGCGTTCCACTGCCACCATCACGTTCACTGTTCCGGCCGCACAGGTCAGTATCCTGCTGCTCGACAGTCAGGGGCGGCAGATCAGAAAAATTGCGGAAGGCAACTATGCTGCAGGTACCCACCAGACAGTTTTTGAACGGGACGGACTGCCGGCCGGAAACTATTTCTATAACCTGCGGGTGAATGGCATGAGCGTCACCCGAAAATTGCTATTGCTGTAACATGACTAATACCAACGGACCAGTTCTTCTTTTCGACGGTGTATGCAACCTGTGCAACGCCTCTGTACAATGGGTACTATTGCGCGACAAACAGGCAATTTTCCGTTTTGCCCCGCTTCAGTCAGACATCGGCCGGCAACTTCTCACCAGACACGGCCTCGATCCGGATGACCTGAACAGTGTTATACTCACAGATGGCGACCGGATATGGCTCAAATCGGATGTGCCACTGGAAATATTCCGCAGATTGGGCGGCTGGTGGGCCCTCCTGACAATCCTGCGGTTAATCCCGTCGGGCTTCAGAAATTATATATACGAATTTGTTGCCCGCAACAGATACAGGTGGTGGGGGCGGCGCGAACAATGTATGATGCCCCGCCGGGAATGGAAGGATCGGTTTATCGGCGGGTGAGTGACTTCACAAACATCATATTAAACTGGAACAATCATCAATCACCCGTATTCCGCGTTCAGCCAGAAAAACCGCGTGTGATGACATTCCTCAAAAATATCCCTTGCATCTTTGAAAAAAAGCGGTTAATTTTGAAGTAAATCATCCATTCAACGCTTCAAAATGACCCCCAATGACCAAAGGAAAACGCAGGCGGCAGCATGCAGTACACCAGCCCCACGACAAATACGCCCGCACCATGCTTCAGGTGCGCGAGCTGGCGCTCGATCTGATACGCCATATCCTGCCTAATGAAACGACTGACAGGATAGATTTCGACTCGCTCGTTCCGGGGAAAGAATCATTTGCTGACCCGAAAATGAAGTACCATTTTCTGGATGTATGTTACGTCGGCCAGATGAAAAACGGCACTGCTGTGCGCATCAGTATCCTTTTTGAGCACAAGAGCAGCGTGCCGGATGTACCTGTTCATTTTCAGTTGCTCAGATACATATCGCTGCTCAACTACGCAGAGATACGGCACAACAAGAAACCGTCGGTAGTGTTTCCGATCCTGTTGTACCACGGCAAAGAGCCCTGGAAAAATATTTCCATGAGGGATTATTACAGTGAACTGACCCATGAAGAATACGCCAGCGTTCCGAAGTTCGACTATCATGTAGTCGATGTAAGCAGCATGACGGAGTCCGAACTGGATGAAATACCCTCTTCGCTGCTCGGAACGTTTCTGTACACACTGTTTCTGGGTGTCCGTCCGGAACTGGTATTGCAAAAGTTGAAAAAAACCGCTAACTTTGTATCCCGGTTGATGAATCTGGATCAGTGGATTGAGATATATGAGATCATCACAGCGTATTTAAGTTCAGTTTCACCCGAATTCGAACAAAAGTTCAAAGACATGAAATACGATTTTGTCACACCGGCGGAGAAGGCCGCCAAGGCCTTTGAAACCAACTACATGGCCCCGCGGTTGCGCGAAGCGCACAGGAAAGGGCTTGAAGAGGGCATCGAGAAGGGTCGCATGGAAGGAGTCGAGAAAGGTATTGAACAAATCATGAAGGCCTACATCTCGCATCATCTCCATCTTTCGGATGAGACCATTGCGGGACAGTTCAATGTGTCGAAGGAACTGGTGCATCGGTTGCGGACAGAGCTTTCTGCATAGACGGGCTCAATCCCCATACATATACAACAATTTCGCTGCGGTTCATATCTCGGGGATGTGCTCCGAAACCCGGGGGTAAAAAAAACTCGCGGGGATGACTGTTTTCAGTCTCACAACTGAAAGTCGGTGGTCATTCCTCACCAGTATTCAGGCAGCTGAATTTTTTATCTGATCTGTCAGCTCCCTGACCGCATGCTCGCCGGATGCAAGTCGCCCGATAAATCCTGATTCCATACCAGCCGTGTTCATGTTCACATTACAGATTGATTTTCCGGCTCCCTTTTCCTGCGTACCTTTGCGGCGCGTAACCGCGATGATTGGGGTTCGCTCTGTCTATGTCACAAAAACTGTTACAACGCCTTGTTGGTCTTGGCTTCAACTTGTGGGGACTGGTAAGCCCAGGAACTGCTGCACATGGAGCATATCAACTGTTTGGAAGACCGCCCAAACCCGATTTAAGACCCAAAGAACTCCGTTTTCTTGAAACGGCGCGACTTGAGCGGGGTACCATAGCCGGCTATCCGGTGGTGGAATATCACTGGGGACCGGAGACGGGAAAGATCGTGCTGCTGTGCTACGGATGGCGCTATAACGCCGGTCGCTGGAGGCACTATGTACCGGAACTGCTGAAGGCCGGCTTTCGGGTGATTGCCTACGACCCACCCGGGCACGGGCTTAATCCGGGTCGTTTCTGCAATGTAATTCTCAACAGTGACATACAGGCCGGACTGATAGAAAAGTACGGAAGGCCCGAGGCGGCACTCGCCCATTCATTCGGCGGAGCCAGTCTGGTACGTACCCTCAGTCGCCTTGCACCTGAAATGCGCCCCGACAGGGTAGTCATCATGGCTGCTTTCAGTCACGTAGCCCGTTTGTTCGAGGCATACCGCGATGCCATCGGCCTTTGGCCCGGCGTGTATAACAATTTGATAAAAGAAGTGGAAGGCATCGTGGGAAAGCCGCTGGCCGACTTCGACTTTGCTCGCCTCAGCCGCGATTTCGGTGCTGTAAAGGCCCTGCTGGTACACGATCCGGGAGACGATGTGACTCCCTTCTCCAACGCCTTGCGCTATCATGAACACTGGCCCGGCAGTCGGCTCCTGCGCGCACACGGGGGCGGCCACCATCTCGGTCTCGCCGGTCTCACCAAAACAATCCTGGGGTTTCTGGTGAACGGGGATGCGGGATCCGGAGCGGAGTAATATCCATATCCCGCATCAACATTCGCAACGACTACCAGTAACTCCCGGGATCAAGACCCGACATCCGGAAATCCTCGTTCCAGCCATCCATGGCAGCGAGATCTTCGGCGCTGATCCGAAAATCCATGACATCAAAGTTTTCGCGCAGGCGCGCGGGCGACGATGACTTGGGTATGGTGGAAATACCGTGATCGAGTCCCCAGCGAATCAGCAGCTGGGCAGGCGTTTTCCCGTATTTCCCTGCCATGGCAATCAGCTTCGGATCGCTGAAGCGCTGCCCGCGAAGCAGCGGCGCCCACGATTGCAGCAAAATGCCCCGGCGACGGCAATCGTCCAGCAGGTTTTTCAGAAACAGATAGGGCGTGAACTCTACCTGGTTCACCGCGGGCACCACGGAGGCGTATCCGTCGAGCTCTTCCAGAAAGGGCCCGGTATAATTGCATACGCCGATAGCGCGTACAGCGCCCTCACTGAGCAGTCGCTCCAGCGCCAGCCACGTATCTCTGCGCTGACCGCGAATGGGCCAGTGAACGAGGTAAAGGTCAATATAATCGGTCTTCAGCTTTCTCATACTGACCTCGCAGGCGCGCAGGGTGGTGTCGTAGCCCTGATCGGAATTGTTCACCTTCGTGGTGACGAATATCCCGGATCGCGGTATAGCCGACAGACTGATGCCCTCCCCCACTTCCTCTTCGTTACCGTACATGGAGGCAGTGTCTATGAGTCTGTACCCGGTCTCCAGGGCGAATTCTACCGCCTTCCGGGCCTCGTCGCCGTTCATATCCCAGCATCCAAGGCCCAGAAGCGGCATCACTACGCCGTTATTCAGTGTTGCAACAGGTTGATTTACCATTTTTCGAGTCCGAGTAGTTTTTTGCCCAGATCAGATAATACGGCCGTGGAATACCGGGTTTGCTCCCAGTTCCTCGGATCGCCGGGAAATGCGTAGCCCTCCGGAGCAATACGGTCGCGCCAGGAGCGGATGCGCCACTCGAGCAGTGGTGCATTATCTTCCTCCGCCGGCATCATAGAGATGTACTGGGCCATCCGGACCTTGTTTTCTGACATATTCGGCCGGATTCCGTGCGCGAGTGTAGAATTAAAAATCAGCAGATCGCCGGCTTCCATTCTGACTTTTACCAGCTCGAAGCCGGTCACGTCGGGTTTGAAGCGGTCGCGATCTTCGGGCTGTGTCAGTTTCCAGGTGTCGTAGGTGCGGTACAGCTCCGGCACACACTGAAATCCGCCCATGTTCTCATCATCCTGGTCGGCGAGCGCCAGTACGCCCTGTACGTTCTGCGGACGGGTTTCCGGGTCGTAATCCCAGTGAATAAAGCCTCTGAACTCGTGCCCGGGACGGGAGGGCAGGTTCAGATTGGCCCTGTCGATGGTTACCCACAGTTTTTCGGTGCCCCAGACATCGGCAAAAGCATCGTACACCCGCTGCATCTGACGGTTATCCCACAGGTACTGGTGATTGTACACCTCCACCATGCCACTGTTGGTAAGCTCCTTCATGCGCATCTCTGCGCGCGGAGGCGTATACCACGTTTCGGGGTTACCCGGATCTTTTTCTTCAAATTCCCAGAGAAAGGCGGCTGTACGCAGCGCCTGTTCGCGTGGGACGGCATTTTTAATCACAATATAACCATTGTGCTGCCAGAATGCCCAGTCTTCCTCGCTCATTACCCGGAGCGGTTGGCCGCCGGAACGGTCATTGAGCCTGTTCACACTGGATTTGGCCACAGACGGATTTCCGGGAATATCCTTGTGCGCCTGATTGGTCTGCATGGTGGGCGCCATGGTGGGTACCATGGCGGGGTTTTCGTTCTGGTGATTCATATCAGATAATTTTTGTTGATGCAAAGGTCGGGATGTCAAGATGCCCGTACTCATACTGGATTTGCATTTATTTGTTCTCTATTGATATTTTCAGAGCCATTGGCAAGGTTTTGTCATTTTGGTGCATGCCAATCTTGTCTCCTGTTTCATTTTCACAAAGCAGGGAAACCGCTGCTGTTACATCTTTGAATTCGTTGGCAACATACACACAAACGGGAGTGCCCGACTGTAATCTGGCAGTGATGCAGGCAACTCTCCGACATGCTCACAGAAACGCGCCATTTCATCCGGCACAGAAAGAGCTCTGACAGCCAAAGGTATAATTTTCAACCATAATGTGACATTGCCACAAAATCCGGAATGAACTATAAGCAAAATAAGATGTTTTTTACACCAGTTTTTAAACATCTGTAATTCTGCACCCGATGCGTGTTCTTTCCACACTCCTTCTTACCCTGGCTTTCTATTCTGTCAACGCCCAGAACGGCACCCTATCGGGCTCTGCCAAAGACAAACTCACGCAGGAACCGCTCATAGGCGCCACTATTCAGATCGAGGGCGCCCAGCTCGGAGCAGCCACAGATATGGACGGCAATTTCAGGATATCCAATATTCCTCCCAACAGTTACAATATTACCATATCCTATGTGGGGTACACCACGCAGACTCGCTACAACGTGGTCATCACCTCCGGGAATGCCAGTTTTCTGAATTTTGAACTGGAACCTGCTGCTGCATCCGAACTGGGTGAGGTAGTTATTTCCGAAAACAGGAGTGTTAAAATCGCCTCTATAGAGACACCTGTCTCCATCAAAAATCTGTCAACTGAGGAAATAAAAAGTAACCCGGGTGGCAATTTCGATATTTCCAAGGTAGTCAGCATGCTTCCCGGCGTAGGCGGCACACCCGGCGGCGGCAGTTTTCGCAACGATCTGCTTATTCGCGGTGGCGGACCCAGTGAAAATGTTTATTACCTCGACGGGGTGGAAATTCCTGTTCTGAATCACTTCTCAACACAGGGTGCTGCCGGTGGCCCGACGGGTATGCTCAATGTTTCGTTCATTGAAGACGCCACACTAACCTCTTCTGCTTTCGGCGCCAAATACGACAATCCGCTCTCCGCAGTGCTGCAGTTCAAACAGCGCGATGGCAACCCGGAGCGGGTACAGGGCAACTTCCGCGTATCCGGCACTGAGGTGGCGCTCACTACGGAAGGCCCTATCGGAAACAAAACCACGTTCCTCGCTTCCGCACGCCGCTCTTATCTCGAGTTCCTGTTCGGCGCAATCGGACTGCCCATCAGACCCAACTACTGGGACTTCCAGTATAAAATCACCCATAAAATTGACTCAAAAACCACACTTTCTGCCATCGGACTCGGCGCAATTGATGATTTTTACTTTGAAGCACCCAAAGATGCCACACCCGAAAATCTGTATGTACTCAGCTCCAACCCCGGTATCAATCAGTGGAACTATACGCAGGGATTTACCTTGAAACGCCTCGTGGAAAACGGATTCTGGAACCTGACTTTCAGCCGGAACATGTATGATAACAAACTGGATCAGTTCACCGACAATTTCGATGGCAAGCAGTCAGACGAAGCCAAAAGAACCCTGAAACTGCGCTCCCAGGAAATAGAAAACAAGCTCCGTTTCGATCATAACACATACTACGGCAGCTGGAAGCTTTCGTGGGGCGCCGGCCTGCAGTATGTAAAGTACAACAACTCCACGCAGGCGCGCATACGCCCGGAAATACGCGACTCGCTCGGAAATCTTGTTCAGCCAGCTCTCAACGCCAACTTTACCACAGCCATCGATTTTTTCAAATATGGACTTTTCGGACAGGTCAGCCGGACGTTTATTGACGAAAAACTCGGCGTTTCCTTCGGTCTGCGCGCCGATGGCAATACATTCACCGACAACGGAAACGCCCTGCAGCAAACCCTGAGTCCGCGACTGAGTATCAGCTATGCCCTCGCGCCCGACTGGAAAGTGAGCGCAAGTGCCGGCCGTTATTACAAAATAGCCCCCTACCCCGCCCTGGGCTTCCGCGATGAAAACAACACGCTCGTGAACCGGAATCTGCCTTACCTGCGGTCCGATCACCTGGTGGCCGGACTGGAGTACTTGCCCACCAAAACCCTGCGTCTGACCCTCGAGGGGTTCCATAAAAAATACGCCAATTACCCTGTTTCGTCACGTACCGGTATCTCACTTGGCAATCAGGGAGCCGATTTTGGTATTATCGGCAATGAGAAGCTGACCGGAAACGGAACAGGTGAAGCATACGGATTTGAATTTTTTGCCCAGCAAAAACTCTATAAAAACTTCTTCTTTGTAGGCTCATATACCCTGTTCTGGACCCGCTTTGCCGGCACAGATGGCAAACTCATCCCGTCTTCCTGGGACAATCGCCACCTGGTGGCCCTCACCGCCGGAAAGAAATTCAGGAAAAACTGGGAGCTGGGCCTGAAATACCGTTATCAGGGAGGCGTACCGTACACCCCCATTGATCTGATCGAAAGTCAGCGCAACTATACCGTTGTCGGTCGTGAAGTACTCGATTACACGCAACTGAACACCCTC
>CAILQK010000324.1 GCA_903836265.1 uncultured Bacteroidota bacterium
AATACAGGAAAACGGCGGCTCGCTTCTTCTTTTTCCAGGCTATGGCCTGGTACGAGTATGCCAAGCTCGTACCAGAATCCGAGCGAGTCACCTGCCTCCGGAAAGGAGAGAGACTGATTGCCCGCTCCCTTAAAATTAGACCAGATTCCCCCGCTGCGAACTTCCTGCAGTCGCAGATATACCTGGCCCTGAATCCGGGAGGAAACGCCAAAGATCGGCCCGTACAACTGGCTGAAATCAGAAGCATGGAGCCTGAATGGCGTATTCCGTACCTGTATGCGCGCGACCGTGCTTCCATGCAGGAGTTCAACAGGCTGTCGGAGGAACACCGCACCAGGAGTGCCTCCCCTGAAGAACAACCTGTGCTTCCTGGCATTCTGACAGCAGAATCACCTCAAGCTATCACACCCGACCAGATTGCAGCTGCATTTTCCGGTAACCCGCTCCTTGCCGAGGATTTGTATTTCGGTTATGCGTTACAGAGTAAATCGCCTGAAAAATTGCTGAAGAAACATCGGAAGATGGCGATTTCGGCGTATAATTTGTCGCTGAAAGTATCTGGAATCCTCTCGTCGGACAAAACATTTACGATCTCTGAACTTGATATTCTTGCCGCTGTCAATGACAATGCTGATAAACTTGTTGCGGAAGAAACACGTTATGTGGAGCAGCTCGATGCCAATACTGAAGTCAGCGAAGAGACAAAAGCCCGCTGGGCAGAGTTGGATCGTTATTGGGCTTTCATCGCCGATTCGACTGGTACAGCAATGAAAAATGAACAAAGCGAATCAGTTTTTTTATCAAAAGACTACTTCACAGACCCCGTTGCCGGCAAATTCATTCTCGCAAGGGGTGGTACCTTTAATATGGGTTGTTCGGTTGAGCAGGGTAGTGACTGTAGCGATAATGAAAAACCAGCCCACTTAGTAACACTAAGTGACTATTACATTGGTGAAACAGAAGTAACGCAGGCTCAGTGGAAAGCAGTGATGGGTAGTGATCCTTCTGATCTTGTTTTTAAAGGTTGCAATGAATGTCCTGTAGAGGGTGTGAGTTGGGATGAGGTACAGGTTTTTATATCTAAACTTAATCGTCTAAGTAGAGTTAATATCTACCGCCTGCCCACTGAAGCAGAGTGGGAGTATGCCGCTCGTGGTGGAAACCTAAGCAAAGGATATAAGCATTCTGGGAGTGATAACCTCGCAGAGGCAGGCTGGTATGATGAAAATGCTGGTGGTAAAACGCACCCGGTCAAGGGCAAAAAAGCCAATGAACTGGGTATTTATGATTTAAGTGGAAACGTTTACGAATGGTGTTCAGATATATACGGAAAATATCATTTGGGCAACCAGTTTAATCCTGTTCGGTCAAATGATGGTTTCTATCGTGTGCTTCGTGGAGGAAGTTGGAATAATTGCGGGAGTTATTGCCGTGTTTCATATCGCTACTACGACCAGCCAGACTATCGTGACGCGACTTTGGGCTTCCGCCTTGCCGCTTCCCCCAGGTAGATGGCTTGCCAGTCAGGACGGCTGTTGAGCTGGGGGAGTTACACCTTCAGCCCGCAAGGACGGGAGCCCGGCAAGGCTGAAAGGGTGAAAAAAGGCGTTTTTAATCAAAAAAAAACTTCAAAAATCATCATGTCACGGATTATAACCATCATACTCGCTCTCCTTTTCATCCTCCCGTACGCTCGCGCGCAGGGCGGTTTCGGCGCCGACCGGAAGCCACGCCTGCATGCTCTGGTTATGGGTGTTTCCAGGTACCAGCACGCGAAGTCAAGTCTGAAATATGCTCATCGCGATGCACAGGCCATCCATGAACTGCTGGGACATACGCTCGGGGTGGAAACTGATCCGGAGATGCGCGTTATGCTGCTCGACAGTATGGCCACGGCGGCCAATTTAAACGAAAAACTGACGGAGTTATCCAATCGGGTAAAGAACGGATCTATTGCCAAAGGTGATTATATCGTCATTTTTTTTAGTGGTCACGGTATGCTGGAAAAGGAAACGGGTGAAAATCGTGGCTGTTTTCTGTTGTACGACAATGATGTCAACCAGGGTATTTGCGATTGTTACCACAGCAGTTTCAGCATACCGATGAAAATCCTGCTTAACAAAGGCTGCAGGGTGTTTTTCATCGCCGATGCCTGTCACGCCGGCCGGATGCTCGGCAAAAAGGAGGCCGAACTGGTTCAGTTGCCCGACCTCTCCAGCCTGGCAGCATCCGGCGACGACAGACTGACGGTGATGACGTCTTCCTCGGGTGCCGGTCGTTCTTTTGAAGATCCATCCATGCAACACGGCGCATTCACATGGTACCTGATAGAGGCAGCACTCGGTAACGCCGATGTGTTTCCCCGCGATGGAGTTACCACCAACCTTGAAATAAACGGATACGTGGTGGACAAGCTCCGCACCTACAACCAGATACCGGAAATCAGCAACCTGAACGGCAATTTCCTCAGTTTCGACACCACGGCTGCTCCCCTCGCATTTCAGTCTGTGGCTGCAACACCTGCATCGCGTACCATTTTTGAAAAAAAGCTGTTCGGAGTAACTGAAAATCTGCCTGCCGACACTGCACTGATTTCACTTTATTACAGAAATCTGAAAGCGCTGCGCTTGTTCGGTTCCGACAGTGCCGCGTTCGATATCCTGAAAAAGGTGAAAGGCAGCAGCGACAGCGTACTTTACTACGAAAAAATGCGTGTTGCCTTTGTCAAAACTGCGCTGAACGAGGATAATGCTATCATCTACCGCTACCTGAATCAGGATGTTTATCCGTGGAAATCAAAATATGATGATATAGAACAGGGTCTCCGGATTTGTCTGGCCCTGCAGGAAACACTCGATACCCTCGACTTCAAGTTTACTGAGGTTGCCTCCCGGTACCTGTTCTATCAGGCGATGGCCTGGTACGAATATGCCAAGTTTTCTGATTCTCGTTCCGAACGATCCAGCCGGCTGAATACAGCCGATACGCTTATCAATCAGGTATCTGTCATGGGTGCGCTGCCCGTTCTGACTCTTTTCCAGAAAAATCTGATCGAAAACGGACTGGAGTTGCGCGGCAGCGATACGTTGTTGCAAAAAATACTGGAAATTGCCCCGGACTGGCGGCTTCCAAGGCTTTACAGTGGCGATCTGGCCGAATACAGGCTGCTGCTCCGCGATGATTACAGAGCCAGCAGGTTGCCCTTCGACACGCTGCCCGCACTCGATGTGCTGGTCGCCGGGGGCAAAACCAACGATGCCAGCCGGATTTCGGAACTGTTTTCAGGTAATCCGCAATTGGCCGAAGATGTATATCTGCAGTACGCTCTTCGGGAGAAAAATGTGGAAAGGGCGCTCAGGCACCACCGGCAACTGCTCGAACGGTCGCTGCGTACGCTCGCCGGCCGCGAAAATTTGCATGCACCCGGTGAGCCAGGTTTTTTTGGCGAACTGGGCACTTATTCCCGCCAGAACCGCCTCGCATTTGCCAAAATGGCCGAAGAACAGTTCCGCCTCACAGTGCTGACGGGCGATGAGGCTTATGAACGACTGGCGCGTGAAATGCTGGTCAAACTGGCTGCCGCCGGTGCCAGCCTCTCCGGAAGTTCATCAGGTGAAGTGAATAATGCTTCCGCGACGGAGGCGACCCTCCCGGGGTCAGTGACTGATTCGCTGGTTGGCAATTTCACACTGGTACGCGGCGGTACCTTTGAGATGGGCTGTACCTATTTCAAAAATCAGTGCTCTTCCGACGAAACCCCCGTTCACCCTGTCACGATCGGCAGTTACTATATTGGAAAAACTGAAGTGACTCAAAAACAATGGCGGGCAGTCATGGGTAGTGTCCCCGATGTCCACTTCTCATGCGACGATTGTCCGGTAGAGCGAGTCAGTTGGGATGATGCTCTTCTGTTCATAGAAAAACTGAACACTTTGTCATCTGGGAAGTACCGTCTGCCCACAGAAGCTGAGTGGGAATATGCGGCAAAAGGCGGGCATCAGTCCCTTGACAGGTACAATTACGCAGGAGGATTTGATCCCTTACAGGTATCCTGGTTCGAAAAAAATTCGGGAAACAAAACGCATCCTGTCGGCAAATTGCAACCCAATGAACTGGGGCTGTACGACATGTCGGGTAATGTATCTGAATGGTGCAGCGACGAATTTCGCGTTTACTCGGGTAACAGGGATGTGAGTCTGTTGTCAACAAATGATGGGGACACACGTGTGAACAGGGGGGGAAGCTGGAACGACAAACTATCCTATTGCAGGGTTAGCAACCGAAGCAACCTGAAGCCCGATTCACGTTTCGACACCCTCGGCTTCAGACTTGTCAGGGAAGTACGCTGATTAATGACCACTTGCCGG
>CAILQK010000325.1 GCA_903836265.1 uncultured Bacteroidota bacterium
CCGATCTGGAGAGAATTTGGCGACGACCTGAAAAGCCACATTGCCGATCTAAAAAATGTAGGATCAAGCAATGCAGGGATGATTGCAGCCGGTAAATTTCTCGAACATTTCACCAAATTTCCATGGTTACACCTTGACATTGCCGGCCCTGCCTATCTTCGCACCGCAAACGGATACCGGACAAAGGAAGGAACCGGCATCGGTGTCCGTCTGATATATGACTTTCTGAAAAATTTTGTACATGAGTAACATCACTATCGGCATAACCTGCGGCGATATCAACGGCATCGGCCTTGAGGTCGTTCTGAAAGCGCTGGCAATCAAAAAAGCAGGACCAAATTTCAAAACTGTCATTTACGGCAGTTCCAAGGTAGTAGCGTACCACAAAAACATCATCTCCGAAGAGAATGTACAGTTTTATACTGTAAACAGTCCGGCGGAAGCACAGGCAGGGCGTATCAACATCGTTAACTGCTGGGGCGACAATGTGAATATCACGCTCGGCAAGCCGAATGAAACTGGCGGCAAATGCGCAGCCGATGCTCTTGCTGCTGCTGTTCGCGATCTGAAAAAAGGTGAACTTGACGCCATTGTGACAGCGCCGGTAAATAAAAAAGCCATGCAGATGGCCGGCTTTGCCCATATCGGCCATACTGAATATCTCAGTGCCGAATTCAAGGGACGCGATGCCCTGATGCTCATGGTATCAGACAGTCTGCGCGTAGGACTGGTAACAAACCACCTTGCCATAAAAGACGTGGCTGCAGCTGTTACACAGGAGAAAGTTCTGAGAAAAATCCTGATTATGGCCGAGACGCTGAAAGTTGACTTCAACATCAACAAGCCAACCGTTGCGGTGCTCGGACTGAATCCTCACGCTGGCGACGAGGGTGCCATTGGTCAGGAAGATGAAAAAATCATTCGTGCAGCAGTGGAGGAAGCCAAATCGAAAGGAGTTCTTGCGTTTGGCCCCTTCCCGGCCGACGGCTTTTTCGGATCGGGTCAGTACAACAAATTCGACGGGATACTGGCCATGTACCACGACCAGGGGCTCGTACCGTTCAAGACATTGTCCTTCGGAGCCGGTGTGAACTATACTGCCGGGCTGCAGATTGTACGCACTTCACCCGATCATGGAACAGCCTATGATATTGCAGGCAAGGGAGAAGCCGATGAAACCTCTTTTATCAAGGCGCTTTATCTGGCAGCAGAGATAGTACGCAACAGGAATGAATACCTGGATATGCATGCCAACTCGCTGGAGCGCCGGAAGCATAAAGCTCTCATCAGCGAAACCGGCGATGATGAGGAAGTAATCATGCCGGAAGAATAGCCCTTCTTAAACGAAAAACTGATCTTATGAATATACTCGGCATTGATGTGGGCGCCTCGGGCATCAAAGGCGCCCTTGTCAGTTTACAAAAAGGACAACTCTCCGGTGAACGGTATCGCGTACCGACACCTCAGCCCTCCACTCCGCACGCGATGGCCCGGGCATTCTCGGAGATTGTCAGCTTTTTTGAATACAGCGGACCGGTTGGTTGTGGATTCCCTGCCATTGTCAAGAATGGCACAGCACATTCTGCTGCCAATATTGACAAAAGCTGGATCGGAGTCAACATCCAGGAGGTATTCAGCGAGGCTTGCGGCTGTCCGGTATTTGCCACCAACGATGCGGATGCGGCAGGTATGGCAGAAATGCGGTTTGGTGCCGGGAAAGGAGAAAACGGACTTGTAATCATGATTACGATAGGCACCGGCCTTGGCAGCGTACTGTTTTACAATGGGGAGATGATTCCCAACACAGAACTGGGGCATCTTGTCTGGAAAAACGGAAATATTGCCGAGCACTACTGTTCATCCGGAGCGCGTTCGAGACTGAAGATAAGCAGAAAGGAATGGGCGCACAGATTCAGTGAGTATCTTCAGCATCTTGAGTTGCTCTTCTCTCCCGATCTGTTCATTCTTGGCGGCGGGGAAAGCAAACTGTTCGATCAGTTCAGGGAGCATCTTCACACCAGAGCGAGAATCACTCCTGCACGGATGCTTAATAATGCAGGTATTATTGGCGCCGCCAGTTACGCTTCCGAAACCAGATAAACACTTCGCATGGCGCTCATTGCACTCGAAGGAATGAAATTTTACGCCTTTCACGGCGTGTACGAAGCCGAGCGGGTACTCGGCAACGACTATGTGGTTGATGTAACTGTGGAAACGGGTATTGCCGCCGCATCGGCTTCCGATTCTATCGCGGATGCCGTCATCAATTACGAAACAGTGTTCCAGATTTGTCTGGTTGAAATGTCCAGGCCCAGAAACCTGCTGGAGGCTGTGGCTGGAAGTATCATCAGGAACATGAAGATACAGTTCCCCTTTATGAAATCAGTACGCGTGCGCGTAAGGAAAATGAATCCTCCCGTTTATGGGAGACTGATGCAGGAGGGTAAAACGGCCCACGCAGTACCCGGACAGGCAGAGAGTGCCTGGGTAGAGGACGAGGTACAGCTTGTGAGCAAATGTCCGCGCTGCAACCTGGACTTCCTTTGTTACAAGGATGATACCTGCTGGTGCAAGACACTCAGCGTTCATCCGGCTACCCTGGAGAATCTGAAAAGACAATTTGGCACCTCGTGCCTGTGCAGCGAATGCATGAAACTGTACAAGGGATAAGACTGCCACAGCGCCCCGTTGTCAGGCAGGCCGCTGTGGCGTCAGTGCTTTTTCAGAGCGAACGCCCCCAGGTTACACCATCCTTCCCGTCTTTCACCTGGATTCCGATTTCAGAGAGTACGTCCCTGATTTTGTCACTGGCGGCCCAGTCCTTCTGTGCGCGCGCCTGGGCGCGCATGTCGAGTATCAGACTCATCAGGCCGTCAACCACCCCGCTGTCGTCACCGGACGATGCATCATCGAGCAATCCGAGAATATCGAACAGGAATGTAGCGAAGGTGACCTTCATTTTATCGAGCACCCATGGAGAGAGGGCATCCGGAGGCAGCTGTTTGTTGGCAATTTTATGCACATAACCGCCCATTTCATTAAGCGCTGCGATAACCACAGCTGTATTGAAGTCATCGTCCATACCCTGATATGCCTCCTCCATCAGGTCCAGTACCGCACGGTCGTGCCCGCTTTCAGAGCCATCGAACGCAGCGGGATCAGCGGGTATTGCCTGCAGCAGCCGATTGGTTTCCATCAGTTTGTTATAGCCCTTTTCTGCTGCAAGGAGCGCATCATCGGTTATATCGAGCGTACTGCGATAATGAGCCATCAGCATAAAGAAACGCACAACCATGGGAGAATAGGCCTTGGTTGTATGGGGACTGTTGCCTGAGAACAGTTCTGCCGGAGAAATCGTGTTGCCGTCTGACTTGGACATTTTCCTGTTGTTCAGCAGCAGCATATTGGTGTGCATCCACGTGCGGGCGGGCGAGCATCCGCAGGCGCCATGATTCTGTGCCACCTCATTTTCGTGGTGAGGAAACTTCAGGTCATTGCCTCCGCCGTGAATATCAAATGTTTTTCCCAGGTATTTGGTACTCATGGCACTGCACTCGAGGTGCCAGCCCGGGAACCCTGTGGACCACGGGCTGTTCCAGACCATCAGATCCTGGGGACGTGCTTTCATCCAGATAGCGAAATCGGCCGGATGATCCTTTTCGTCCTGATTCTTCAGTTCCCTGGTTTCCGCATACAGGTCGTCGAGTACCCTTCCGCTCACAGATCCGTACACCCCCGGATTTTCGGCAGCGAATCTGGGGACATTGAAATAAACCGAACCATTTCGTTCATAGGCGAGACCCCTGTCGAGGATACTCTGTACCATTTCGATTTGTTCGGGGATATGACCGGTGGCCCGCGGTTCGATACTTGGTGGCAGCGTATTGAGGATACGCATCATTTCATGGAAACCGAGCGTATATTTCTGAGCCACCTCCATCGGTTCGAGCTGGGCCAGTTTGGAACCTTTTGCCATTCGATCCTCCCCGTCGTCGGTCAGGTGACCCACATCAGTAATATTGCGGACATAACGAACCTTGTATCCTATGTGCCTGAAATAGCGGTGAATCACATCAAAACTCACATAAGTACGGCAATTGCCCAGGTGAGCATCGTTGTAAACAGTAGGGCCGCACACGTACATACCAACATAGCCGGGCGTGATTGGCTCGAACAGGTCTTTCTTTCCGGTGAGCGTATTATATATTCTGAGTTTTCGTGTTTCCTGCAACATGTTGCGAAATTGAGAAATTGATTTTGTTATTAGGAAACCCTGGAGGCAGCTTTGGCCTGACGGGCTTTTTTTTGTTTTTCAGCGACGATATCCCTCACGACCACACTGGCCATGTGGAGACCGAAAAGGGCCGGAATATAGGAGCAGGTTCCATAGAACGAACGTTTGAACTTGCTGCCATCTGTGAGCATCATGGTGGAAATATCAACCAGTTCGGAGGAAAAAACCACTGTGACACCTCTTCTTACACCTTTTCGTTTAAGGCCCTTGCGAACCTGCTGGGCGAACGGACAGTTATAGGTTTCGGATATATCGGCCACGCGTACCTGCGAAGGGTCTATACGTCCGCCGGCGCCCATACTGCTAACCACGCGAATTCCCTTTTGTTTACAGGTAACCACAATATATTGCTTGGGCTGTATCGAATCAATACAGTCGAATACATAATCGAACTCCGGAGTTATCAGTTCCTTTACCTCTTCAGGTCCGAGGAAACTGTTTATGACGCGGAGATCAACTTCAGGATTGATATCGCGGATACGGGTGGCCATTACATCCGCTTTGGCCTGACCGACAGTACTGTGAAGAGCGGGCAGTTGCCGGTTTGTGTTGGTGATATCTACGGTATCGCCATCTACAATTGTCATTCTTCCCACACCTGCGCGAGCGAGGAATTCGGCAGCATAACTGCCAACCCCGCCGAGCCCGATGACGAGAACGTGCAGATTTTTGAGCAGGTCTATTGATTCCTCACCGAGCAGCAGTTGAGTTCTTTGCAGCCAGTGAGGCGATGAAGAAGCAGACATATCGTTCACGATGATTCGATTTTTATTTTCAGAGCGCCTTTCTGAGTCTTGCGACCGGAATATTGAGCTGTTCGCGATATTTTGCGACCGTTCTGCGGGCGATGTTGTAGCCTTTTTTCAGCAGAATTGATTTCAGTTTCTCATCAGAAAGGGGTCTTCGTTTATTTTCCTCACCAATCACCTCGGAGAGAATTTTTTTGACCTCCAGCGTGGATACCTCTTCGCCATCCTGAGTACTCAGACTCTCGGAGAAGAAGTCCTTGAGGCGTTTCGTTCCGAATTCTGTTTGTACATATTTGGAGTTTGCCACGCGGCTCACGGTAGAAATATCCAGTCCGGTAGTATCGGCGATATCCTTGAGAATCATGGGCTTGATCTTCTTCTGATCGCCTGTCAGGAAAAACTCCTCCTGATGGCGCAGGATAGCACCCATTGTAAGCGTCATGGTTTGGTGGCGCTGTTTGATGGCATCAATAAACCAGCGGGCGCTTTCGATTTTCTGCTTGATAAACAATACAGCCTCTTTTTCCTGACGGGTTGGCTTGCGGGCCATCCGGCCGTCGTGGAAAGACTTCAGCATTTCGCGGTACTGGTCGTTGATACGAAGATCCGGGGCATTTCTCGCATTGAGAGACAGTTCCAGTTCACCGTCGCGGTTGCTCACAATAAAATCGGGCAATACATAATTCAGCACCCGGTTATCCCGGGTGGCGAATCCGCTGGCTGGCTTGGGATTCAGCTTGAGAATCTCACTGATAGCATCCTTCAGTTCTTCCTCCTCCACATTGAGTTGACGGCACAATTTGGGGTAGTGTTTCTTGGTAAACTCGTCGAAGTACTGGCTGATAATGCGGATAGCGATCTGGATTGTATGTTTTTCATCGCCAGAGAGCGTTTCTTCTTCTTGCCGGAGCCTGGACTGCAATTGAAGCAGCAGACACTCCTGCAGATCTCTGGCTCCGATACCGGGAGGGTCGAACAGGTGTATGCGCGACAGTATCCGGTTAATTTCTTTCTCGTGAGTGGAGATATTCCGGCTGAACAGAAGATCATCAACCATAGCCGACGGTTCGCGCCGCATATAGCCGTCGTCGTCAATAGAGCCTATAATCTGCAGGGCGATATCGTATTCACGCTCGTCGAGGTCGAGCATACCCAGTTGTTGTTCCAGATACTCGTGAAAAGTGTTTTCGAAAGCCAGCGGCATAATTTTATCGTCGTCATCGCCACCGCCTTCATCCCGTGTTTTATAAGTCGCCGGATCGTCTTCGATAAAATCCATCAGATAGTCATCGAGTTCCGGACCATCGTCGGTACTGATGCTGACAGTTTCCTCATCGGCATATTCCTCGGCGGAGTCACGGTCTATATCATCGAGTGCGTCGCTGTTATCCTCTTTGTCATTTCCGTCGGATTCACTTTTATCGCTTTCGTAGTAGGCTGTATCTGCGTCGCTCTGTTCCAGCGTGTCAGTCAGGTCTGCTGTTTCATCTCCTTCTTCCAGCGCGGGATTGGCTTCCAGTTCTTCCTGGATACGCTGTTCAAGTGTGGCCGTAGGAATCTGCAGCAGTTTCATGAGCTGAATCTGCTGGGGCGACAGTTTTTGCTGCAGTTTTTGACTGAGCGTTTGTTTCGGGCCAAAGGGAGATGCCATCGAGTAATCAGGGAGGTTAATTTCTCAGAGCCTCTGTCGGTGGAAATTGTCCGATCAAATAAAGGGCCAAGTTACAAAAGTGGCTTCCGAGCGATGTATTAAAAAATTCAAATCATTTATTCTTTCTTATATAAGAATTTGAAAACAAATGACTTGATGAAAAAAAACAGGGATTAAAGGAAGGTATTTTGTTCAAAAAAAGTTGGCAAGGATAAGGTAAATTTCAGAAACGGCGTTTAAAAAGTTGCAAAAAAATATGAAGTGATATCCCTGCTTCATGAGGTGGCTACACCTTGTCTTTGTTGGCCAGCTGTCCGCAGGCGGCGTCAATATCCTTTCCGCGACTCCTTCTGACGGTTACCGTTACCCCTTCTTTTGCGAGGTATGCACCGAAGGCATTCAGTCTGTTTTCATCTGATTTGGTGAAGGGCACACCTTCAACGGGGTTATACTCGATGATATTGACCCTGACCGGAAATTTCTTGCGACAGAGTTTCACAAGGCGGGCGGCATCGGCGGCAGAGTCGTTGAATTTTTCGAAGGCAATATATTCATATGAAATTCTGCCTTTTGTTTTCATGTAAAAGTACTCGAGTGCCTCCATCAGAGCGGCCAGGTTATTGGTTTCATTGATGGGCATGATTTCGTTGCGTCTGGCATCGTCGGCGGCATGGAGGCTCAGCGCCAGATTCGACCGGTATCCATCATCAGCCAGTTTTCGGATCATTTTGGCAATTCCTGCGGTACTGATAGTGAGGCGGCGGGCTCCCATACCTAGTCCGTGAGGCGCTGGAGAAGTAAGGAGTTCCACGCTTCGCATTGTATTCGCATAGGTAAGCAGCGGTTCGCCCATACCCATATAGACCACATTGGTAAGGGGGCGGCCGAAGGCTTCGATACACTGCCGGTTCACCCCTGTCACCTGATCGAAAATTTCGGCGGGTTCCAGATTTCGCTTCCTGCCCATTTTCCCCGTTGCGCAGAATGAGCACGTCAGGCTGCAGCCAACCTGTGTACTTACGCAGACTGTAAAACGGTCATCTTCGGGTACCGGTATTAGTACACTCTCGATTCGGTGGCCGTCGTGCGTCAGCCATCTGGTTTTGATGGTTCCGTCGAGGCTGTGTTGCACTTTTTCTTCGAAGAGCGCGTTGAACTCGAACTGCTCCGAGAGTTTGGTTCGGAGCTGTTTGGAGAGATTGCTCATGCTTTCGTAATCGGTTGCACACTTGCTCCAGAGCCATTCGTACAATTGTCGGGCTCTGAACCGGGGTTCGCCCCATTCGGCAAACAGGCGTTCGGTTTCGGGCAGAGTAAGAGATCTGATATCTGGCATGGTACAAAAGTAAGGGAAAGATGAACTACCCGCGGGGCGGTTCTGATTATGACAAATGAGCCGGCCCTCGACAAGGGCCGGCTCACGGGGATTTCAGCGGTTATTGGCTCTGTACCTGAGTGCGTCAGTCACGGCTTCCGAGGAAGCTGAGAAGCAGGTAAATGAACTGTACGAGAGCGCCCAGTGCGGCCGTTACGTAAGTCATGGCGGCCCATTTCAGTGCATCTTTTGCTCCGTCGTGTTCAGCTCCCACAGCGAAATTGCTGCCTTCAAGCCACACGAGCGCGCGGTTGCTGGCATCGAATTCGACGGGCAGCGTAACAAGACTGAAGAGTGTGGTTACGCCGAATGCCACGAGCGCCACAATCATCATAATGTCCGAATTGAACATGGACATTCCCACCAGGGCAGCCATGAACAGGTATTGCTGAAGGCTGGCGGCGATATTGACAATCGGCACCATATTCGAGCGCATTTGAAGGAAACTGTAGGCAGTAGCGTGCTGTACCGCATGACCACATTCGTGGGCGGCTACAGCGGCGGCGGCTACGCTCCTTCCGTAGTAAACGTCGTAGCTGAGGTTCACCGTTTTATCCTGCGGATTGTAATGGTCGGTGAGCTGTCCGTCAATCTGCGTGATTTTGACATCATATATCTGGTTGTAACGCAGCATGGCGGCAGCAACTTCCGCGCCGGTTTGTCCTCTGGACAGCGGGACCTCGGAATAGTGGTTGAACTTTCTTTTGAGAATCCCGGAGACAATGGCGCCCAGGACGGCGAATACAATGCTGATGACTAATAGCATGGCTGTTCAATTTTTTTGATTGTTCTTTGTTGTGACGTAAATAACGCCCAAAAATAACAAAAGGTTTCACATATTTTTCAACGAACCCGGCACAAAAATTCATTTGGCGATTAATCAATCATTTTGAAGCCGGTATATTTCCAGAGTGCCTTTGGTATTTTGATACCTTCGGGAGTCTGGTTATTCTCAAGCAGTGCTGCCACTATACGGGCCAGTGCGAGGGCCGAACCATTGAGCGAGTGTGCGAGCTGAATCTGGCCGCTGGCATCCCGGTAGCGGGTTTTCAGGCGATTGGTCTGAAAAGTTTCGAAGTTTGAGACAGAGCTGACCTCGAGCCAGCGTTTCTGGGCTGCTGACCACACTTCGAAATCGTACGTTTTTGCGGAAGCAAACCCCATATCGCCGCCGCAAAGCAGCAGAATCCGGAATGGCAGTTCCAGCTTTTTCATCAGTTTTTCCACATGCCGGATCATTTCCTGGTGCGTTTTGTAGGATCTGTCCGGATGATCTATTACCACGATTTCCACCTTGTCGAACTGATGCACCCGGTTCAGTCCGCGCACGTGCGCGCCCCACGCGCCGGCCTCCCTGCGGAAACATGGGGTATAGGCTGTCATTTTTATCGGGAGATCTTTTTCGGCAAGGATATCATTCCTGACGATATTCGTGACCGGCACTTCGGCAGTAGGGATCAGGTAAAGATTGTCCACGGTGCAGTGGTACATTTGTCCTTCCTTGTCGGGCAACTGGCCCGTACCCCTTGCCGAGTCTTCATTTACCAGCAGCGGTGGCTGAATTTCCTCGAAACCGGCTTTTACTGCCTCATCGAGAAAGAACTGTACCAGCGCCCTTTGCAGGCGGGCGCCTTTGCCCCGATAGACAGGGAAACCGGCTCCGGTGAGCTTGACTCCCGTTTCGAGGTCGAAGAGGTTATATTTCTTTGCCAGATCCCAGTGTGCCAGTGAGTCTTCGGGCAACTCCGGCAGTGGCTTGCTCCATGCTTTGGCTACCTTGTTATCCTCGGCAGTTTTACCTTTGGGCACCGATTTGTGCGGACAGTTGGGAACGGAGTACAGGAGCTCATCGAGTTTCAGTTCAGTTTGCCGCTGCTGTTCCTCCTGTTCTCTTGATTTCTCCTTGAGTGCGGCCACCTGCAATTTCATGGACTCTGCCTCATCCTTCTTCCCCTGAGCCATGAGCTGACCGATCTGTTTGGACAAACGGTTTTGCTCGGAGAGCAGGTCATCAAGATTTTTCTGACCATTGCGACGAACCTCGTCGAGCTGTATTATCTGGTCAATGACCTGAGTCTGGCGGGCGGGCCAGTTCCTTTTTCGGAGGCCGGCTATGATCCGTTGTTTTTCGTCCCGGATTGTCTTGAGCGTGAGCATATTTGTCGGATGCGTTGTTATTGGAAATAAGGGGGCAAAGGTCGCGAACTTTTACATCAATGAGGCATTCACTGCCCGCAAAATTGCTTCAGAAGCGCTGCACC
>CAILQK010000326.1 GCA_903836265.1 uncultured Bacteroidota bacterium
CCGGGCTGTGTTCAGATTTCTGTATCAGATCATAACAAAGCCCTGACACAGAAATCTGTTTTGCACAATGGTAATAACTTTGGCTTCTCTTACTCAAGTCTCAAGTACAAAACCCCTGCAGCCTTTGAAAACCTGTACCGGAATCTCTACTTTAGAGTGGCACTGGTAAATGAGGGGTAGGACAAGGACACTGCTTGTTCAAAAGTAATAACTTTGACCACCCCCATTCAAGTCTCAAGTATACCTCCCCGGAAATGTGATCGTCTGTTGAGCATAATTTCTTTATCATCGATCCAGAACTGTCCAGGTAGAGCCTGCCACTTCAGTCAGGATTGTACCTGTAAATCAGACCCAATGAAAACCGCGTCGGATTGAATAGCTTGTCTCCCAACCAAGGGAAGGTGTGCTTGATTTCAATATCGGTGTCCGGCAGCAATTCATAAGAAACCATTGCTCCTATCCCTTTTACCTGATAGTTTCCAAGCTTATCTTTATTCGGAGTTGATAGGCTAATATCGACCAATTTATCATAGTCAATGATAAATGACCCGCCGACCCTGAATCGTATATGCCGATCGTTTTGGAGCAGTTTATGGTATCCTAAACCAATAAAAGCCGAATTGATATAGCCTTTCACATCGCGTCGGAAACTACCGCCGTTAAGGGCGAGCCACCAGTCTCGTTCAAGGTTGAGCGAAATGCCAGACTTTTTGTGTAGAAGCTCAATCCCTACAAGCGGCGCGATACCTATTGGTGTGAAATCTTCGCCTGTCAGCAGTTCTATGTTTCCAGTCGGGAAAAACCGCGCGCCAGTCAGGCCGTTTATCGCCAAAGTTTTATTGCCGCTACCAGGATTCCGTCTTTTGCCAAGGTTGTACAACAGAAGCAGCGAATGTTGAGAGGAACTAATTATGGTAGCAAAGTCCGGCTGTAGTTTTATTCGTGTTCTGTACTCGATGTCAATACTGGAAAACGGCAAGCCTGCAGACAAGTGTAAGCCCGAGGTCTTCCATTCAATTACTCCGGGAATGGGAATTAAGTGATTAATATACCCCTCACGCCGCTGCCAGTATGCACCCAATCCGAGATAGATTTTTTCAAATGAGTAGCGCAGTTCAACCTGGTGCGAAATCCATGTTTCATTCAAAAACCAGATTGCATAGTCAGTACTGTCCAAAGTGGGGACGCTCATCTGCCCGTTGATGTCCGTTTGCCAGCCGAGGCTTACGGGCGATTTGCCAAAGTGAATGAAAATACCTGCAGTAGGAGAGGCCAAAACCCTTCTGCCGCCACCATGTTTCGCGGCGGAGTATGTGTCGTCGTGCATACGAAAACCGAACTGGGGGCTTATCCGAATCAGTTTGGTTTGAGCCTGCCCGTTTGGCATGGCGGCCAGGGTTATGAACAAAGTAACGAGTAAAATTCGCATAATCTATTGATTTTAAACAGCAAGCAGACACATCATGTGATATGCCTGCCTGCTCGTTAAGGATGGAAATTAGATTGTCCGCTTCAGGGTAAAACGGCACTTGGTGTTGTTTACCGTCCATGTAGATCCCGTAGTGGGCCACAGGCTGCTTGCCACGCCACAGTTGAAAAAGTACCACTCGTTTGAATATTTCATTCGGACATTTACCGAGTGGTCAATCCACACCGAACATGGGTTGACGATCGTTTTGACGCCTGCCCACCAGTCGTTTTCCCAAGTCCCGTAAAATACCCATGAGCCGGATGTGTATATTGCCAATGGAAGCGGGAAGGCTGCGGGCATGTCGGTAAAAATGGTTGATGCGTTGATGTCGTTCTTGTGAATTTTGCGTGGGTTGAAACCAGCCCAAGTCACTATAGTAAAGGGGAAGCGTGTAGCGGGAGAGCCAAATGTCGTCACCCAGCCAATAATATCTGAACGTGCGCCGCTTTCGTAACGGTATCCCGCTTTTATCTGGTAGAGTGATGCCACATCGGACCGGTCGTTGACGTCTTGGTCTCCGTTGAAGCTGCTATTATTGTCCATTCCCGGTTCGGTCAAGATAACTTGATTGACCCCTCCCGTAAACGAGGTGCTTTGATACACGCCCAAGCCCGGCCCGACGAAAATTATCGGTTCGGATGACGTGTTGGCTTCGTCTTCGCCTACCAAAACTTCGTTGGTGCCTCTCCAACCCGCCACGTCGTCGCAATCGTTGACATCCTGGGCAATCACGATGGTTGGTTGTATGCTCGGTACACACTCGGCCGGACGTTTAATGAAATAAACGACCGGCTCATACTTGTAGGGCACGTACTCCATTTTCCCGCGCAAGAATGCATTGGCATCCCAACCGGGGTCTGCAATGGATGAGTCAATGCCTTCTTCTTCGCCTTTGGGATAAATTTCGTGATTGGCCATTGACTGCCTGAGGGAGATGTTCAGCTCTTGAGCGAAAGCCGCATTTCCCTGGGCAAGTGCGTAGAGCGAAACCCCGATGCCGCCCGTGTCTGCAAGCATTGCGGTTTCGAGATAGCAGAGGTAGGTGGGGTTTTGCGTTACTACACGGAGCGCCTGTCCGTAGTGGTACAGCATCATGTTAATCCGATCGTTCACGGGGTCGTCCGGTGTACGGATTAGTTCAAGCACGGTGTTTGCGGGCAAAGGCTCGCTACAGGATGGGATTAGGGTGGCACCGCCAATGCTACTACTGCTTTCTTCTTGATGGCTGACTGCGACACTTTCTTTTTTGCAGCCCAAGATGGCCAAAACAGAGGTGAATCCTCCGATAAGGAGGATAAAGACGGGAACCGCATAGCGGCTCGACCTTGGTCCGAAAAATCGTAATTTGAGAAAACCTTTCATAATAAAACGTTGAAAGAGTGAAAAAATGGGTAGTGGCTTTAAAGTGTAGAATTCGTATTTTCACCTCATGGTACTTGAAGCAATTAAATGCCCTCATTATGGTGAGGTAGAACAGGTTATAAGACATGGCAGTACCAGGAACGGCACGCAGCGGTATCGCTGCTATGCTTACCAGAAGTGCTTTTTGAATGATTACATCAATCGAGGGCATATGCCTGAAGTCAAAGCTCAGATGAGTCAAATGGCTATGAATGAGAATGGCATCCGTGACACAGCTCGTGTTCTGAAAGTGAATAGAAATACCGTGATGAACCATTTTAAAAAAAGTAATCGCGTTTTGTTTGTCAATCCATCCTACGCATTCATGCCCTCTGACGAATTAGTGGTTAAAGTAGATGAAATGTGGTTATTTGTGGCAAAAAGAAGGTTCCGCAGTGGCTCTGGTGAGTAGAGGATAGTTCAAATGGCCAAATTGTGGCCTTCACATTTGGCCGAAGGACCAATGCTGCTTTCCAACGATTAAAGAAGATGCTTATCAGTGCGGCGGAATCAGTTATGCGTTGGATCACAGATCAATGGATTGCATATCA
>CAILQK010000327.1 GCA_903836265.1 uncultured Bacteroidota bacterium
CGCTGGTTTTTCTTTCTGCCTTCCGGGGTGGTATTGGGCATGATGGGTTTGGTCCAGCCATACCCCTTGTACTGTACCCTGCTGGACGGGATACCATGGGAAACAAGCCATTCTGCCACTGCTTTGGCCCTTTTGGTAGAGAGGTCCATAGCCTGCGCATCATTGGGCCACATGGTATTGTTGGTATGTCCGCCTACTTCGATGACCACATCGGGGCGTTTCTTCAGGAAATTGAGGAGTTCGTATAGCTGGGGCTCACTTTCCTGTTTCAGTTCATACTTGCTGGCATCGAAATACACCTTTTCGAGGCGATAGACCACGTTTTTTTTAGTGCTTTTCCCGATTGGAGCCTCCGTTTTTGAGTCGGCAGAACCGGATGCGGGTGACGAGGCCGTGCCGGATGCAGGTGATGAAGGCGTTTTTTTGCCCGCTGAAGCTGTTTCTGCCGGTGGTTTGGGCGTGGGTGTGGGCATCTTCTCCGGATTGCAGGCGACAGGCTTGATGGAAGAGGCATTGTCCACCAGTACGTGTCCGTTATAGGGGAACAGCACGGGTGTTTTGTAATAGGCCTCAATCATGATATAGGAGTAGTTACTCTTTTTCGGAGACAGCCTGAAGTTGTAGGTAATCCAGCGGGAGTGTGTGATGATAGTGGACTGATCGAGCACCTCGGCTTTATCGCAGTAACCGTTACCGCCCCAGATAATAATTTTGGCGGGCGTGGTAAAGGGGACCTCTTCAGAGCCCACGCTGGTGGGGCTGAAGTAAGTCTCGGATTTGCATAAGTCAAGACTGAATTCGTAGCAATGGTTTACCTCCAGCGGTCGGCTGAGTCGCTGTCCCACTCCTTCCCAGCTTTCCTTTTCTCTCACGACAAGTCCCAGAAAAGACGAGCCGTTGCTGGGCGGGCGGGTTACTTTCCAGAAGCCGGGTTGTACATCGGGAGCAGATTCACCCGGCCTGCTGGGACAGTCATACCAGCCTGTGGGGCCGCTGCCTCCGACCTGTCCGATATGAGGAATATCTTCAAAAGACGGGTTAGTGAGCAGTATAGGCGCTTCTTTCTGAGCGTACATGCAGACTGGCAACAGCGTTGCCAGTGCTATCCGGAACAGTTTTCTCGTTGAAAACATCACAAGGTGTTTAATACTGATTTCACGCACTTTGGGGAACATGGGTGCAAATTTCCGCAATAAAGAGATCATTTGGCATATAATTCTGTCAATTAACCATTTTTAACGGGAAAGTACACCTTTCAGCGTATTCCAGACCGTTTCTGCGACGATTTTCTGGCCGTTCACATTGGGGTGAATGCCATCCTCGAGATTGAGTGCCGGGTCGCCTGCCACGCCATCGAGCAGGAACGGAATCAGGGCCGCTTTGTTGGCTGTTGCCAGTGCCGGATAAATTTCCCTGAATTCGCGGGTGTAGGTTGCACCGAGGTTGGGTGGCGCCTGCATTCCCGCAATTACGATTTTGCAATCGGGCCGTGCTGCCTTCACCTTGTCAACAATCAGTTGCAGGTTTTTGGCTGTTTCCTTCACCGGCAGTCCGCGAAGAGCATCATTGGCGCCGAGTTCCAGCACAAACACATCCATGGGTTGCTGCAGCACCCACTCGATCCGGTTAACTCCATCGGCGGTTGTTTCACCACTGAGGCCTGCATTGACACAGTTAAAGGGCAGTCCGAGCGAGTCCAGCTTTATCTGGATCAGAGCCGGAAATCCCTGCTCTTTTGACAGCTGATAGGCAGCAGTAAGGCTGTTTCCGAAAAATACGATAGCTTTCCGGGACTGATTCTGAGCATCAGGTGCGGTTACCTGTGTTCCTGACTGAGCGGGCGGTGCATCCCTTCCGGTATCCGAATTGCAGGCGGAGAGCAGGACAGACAGGAATACAATGAAAACTGATTTTTTTGACATAGCTGGAAAGCGGCATTCAAGACCGCGCGACTATAACAAGAACGTCAGAAAAGAGTTTTTCGCACATTACAGACCCAATTGAAACTCGTCAAATAGCCCTATCTTTACGCCATGCGTCGAGTACTGCCGACAGTAGAACAATTTGTGGAAGGGATACGCGCTTCAAACCGCGTGCTCCTGGGTCAGGCGATTACGCTGGTGGAGAGTGCCCGTGCCGATCATCAGGTTCTGGCGCAGGAAATCATTTCGCGCCTGCTGGATTTGCCTGCGTCTGACACTTACCGGATAGGAATTACCGGTTCGCCCGGGGTTGGCAAGAGTACGTTTATTGAGTCACTCGGCATGTACCTCATTGAAAGGGGGCATCGGGTGGCAGTTCTGGCTATTGACCCCAGCAGTGCGGTCAGCCGGGGCAGTATTCTGGGTGACAAGACCCGGATGGAGCAGCTTTCTGCTTCCGGCATGGCATTCATCAGGCCCTCTCCCTCCGGCGACTCGCTGGGAGGTGTGGCCAGAAAGACCCGCGAAACCATATTACTGGTAGAGGCAGCCGGTTTCGATACCATAATGATAGAAACCGTGGGCGTCGGGCAGTCGGAGTATGCAGTTCACAGCATGACAGATGTGTTTTTACTGTTGCTGCTGCCCGGAGCTGGTGATGAATTGCAGGGTATCAAACGGGGCATTGTTGAAATGGCGGATATACTGGCCGTCAACAAGTCTGATGCCGACCGGGTTGCGCTCGCTGCGCAGGCGCGCGCGCACTATCTGAATGCAACCCACCTGTTGCCGGCGAAGGCCAGTGAATGGTCGCCCCGCGTGCTCGCATGCAGCGCGCAGGAGGGCACGGGAGTGAGTGAGGTCTGGTCGGCCCTCGAGGCCTACAAAGACACGACACTTGAAAACGGATATTTCGCTGAAAACCGGAAAAAACAGGCGAGCCACTGGTTCAGGGAAGCACTTGAGCAGGGCCTGGCCCAATTATTCTATCAACATCCGGCAGTGAAGGAGCGATACGGCAATCTGGAAGAGCGGGTACTGACGGGCAAAATATCCCCATTTGCCGCCGCCGCGGAACTGCTTGACATTTTCAAAAACACCATACCCCATACCCTGTACACCGTACCTAAATGACACCCTAATCATCCTGATCCATAAAATGCGGCACAAACCGGCTCATATTGTCCGTAATCAGTGAGCGGCTCTCCCGAATACCAATGCCTGCGGGTTCCTGTCCGATCACCCAGCTGCCAATGACAGGATAATTTCCACTGAAAGAAGGCAGCTCGAACAGTTCCTGATAAATATAGCCCTCCTCACCGTAAGCCCCGATGGTCTGTTCTTTCAGAAATCCGTCGCGGAACAGGGATACATTGGCGCCCTCGCGAGAGAAAATGGGCTTTTTGACGTAATTCTTTTTGCCGAAAGGATCGAAATGACATTCGAGCAGGCTGGGGTGGCCGGGATTCAGTCCCCACAGAACTGGCAGGATGGCCTTGTTACTGAGCAGCATTTTCCAGGCAGGCTCAATCCAGAGTGCACGGTTTTTATCAGAAGGGATATGATTTCCGAATGTTTCGGTGACCATATATTCCCATGGGTAGAGTTTGAAAATATTGCGGATGGGCTGGTCGTCGAGATCAGCGAAGCAAAAACTATCCGTATCCCACCCGATTTCGTCCATATACAGGCGTCTGGTATCGAATCCTGCCTGTATGGCACAATCGCGCAGGTACTCCGTGGTAGTCAGATCTTCGAGATTATTTCTGACGCAGGCGAAATGCAGTGGTGCGTCATACATGAACTGTCGGAGGTAGCGCCAGGTGGAAATCAGTTTTTCATGAACGGAATTGAACTGATCCTTCCCGGGCGAGAAATCCTGCAGCCAGTGCCACTGTACAATACCGGCCTCGAACAGCGATGTTGGTGTGTCAGCGTTAAACTCGTACATTTTGAGTTCGCCATCGCGGAAGCACAGGTCGAAGCGCCCGTAAATGGATGGATGGTCGTCATTCCAGCTTTTCTCGATCATTGGTACGAAGGCCCGGGGTATCCGGAACTGATCGTACATTTTTTCATCAATATCGTATTGAACTGCTTCCAGACAGAGTTCCCAGAGTTCCGAAGTAACCTGTTCGATTTGTTCAATTTCGGCGGTCGGGAAGGAGTAGCAGGCACTTTCATCCCAGTAGAGATCTTCGGTGGTGTGAAACCCGAAGCCGAGTTGCTCGACCCTGTCCTGCCAGTTGAACCGTGGAGTAATCTGATGTCTGACCATATCAGGAAGAAAAACCCG
>CAILQK010000328.1 GCA_903836265.1 uncultured Bacteroidota bacterium
CACCGCAAGGGCGCGGGCATCACGGAGGTGGTGGTTCCGGGGCAGTATGATTTCCTGCCCAATCTGTTCGGGGAGCTTCAGTTTGCCATCGAAAACAGGCTGAATTACCGGTTGCGGGCCAAAATCCGGGAGTTTGAGGCACTCACGCCACTGCTGGAGGAGCTGGATACGAAGCCTGCCAGGGTGACCACCAGCAAGCCCCCTTTGGTACCCAATCCGTACATGAAACCGTGTAAACAGTGCGGCAAACCCTACCCTGAGCGCACCAAGTGGCAACTGTTCTGCTGCAATCCCTGCCGTATGGCCTACCACCAGGCGAAGCACGGTCGGCCGTATCTGCCCCACAAGGTTTATCGGGCCAAATTGAAGGAGATGAACGGGACAAAAATGAGTTTGTTTGAGGATTGAGTGAGGGAACTGAACCTCCAGAAGAACTTTTCGAGACGCAGCACGGCCACTTTGGTTAGTTTGATGAGGTGCTTTGATACAAAAATCCCTGGGCAGTATACCACAACAAATAAATTGACGTGCCTCGTTGTGTACCGACCAAACAGCTCGCGATTCTCAGCATAAGGGCATTGTCCTTTCCTGTTGTTCGCTTGGAAAAAAATACCACTTAATTCAGTGGGCGATATAAGAATGAGGGAACGCTCGAATCTTCAAAGAATAACCCTGACACAGAAGTCTGAACAGTCTCGAAAATTCTGGATAGTCGAAATCTTCTTTCTTTATACCTTTCATGGTTGACTGTGTCAGGTGAAAAGTCAGCACTTTTTCACCTGACACAGAATTTTAAACAGTCTCGCGGACAAAGGAAAACATTGTGAAAATTCTTGGCCAATGGCTTGTTTTTGACACAGTACCTCTAATAAGCTGCCCGAATTCCTGTCCATTCCACTTTTATTGCAATTGAAGATTGATTACTCTTATACGTGGATTCTGACTTATGTAATCTGGAAGGCCCTGATCATTATGATCTTGGAACGCAACGAGTTTGTAGCCAAGATTTAATAGGCTATCAACCTGAGGTTGTTTCGGGTACCAGTGATAAGCATTATTGGGCTGCCAGAAACGCACTTCAGTATCTTCAAAACTTTTACAATTTAGAATTATTTCATCCGGTGTTACGTATTTATCAAGTTGGCGATATATTTCTGTGTTGTGTATTTTCGAAATTCTCTCTGGTGAGTTGTAAAGTCGCGCCTCTGTAATTTTGTCCGGTCTATAGGAATGCATTATTAAAGCAAACATAATAATTGAACCAGATACCGGAAGAAACCGTGTCGGTATTTTTGATAAAAGCCTGTTAGTGTTTGATGAAATAAATTGCAAGCACGTTCCGATCCAGATATATCCTATTGCCGACACCGGAAATGTCAGTCCTGGCATTTTAGTTGCTACGATCAGTGAAAAAAAAGCATAGACGACCACATACATCGAAACCATCGCGAAACTCAGAGAACGGTTGAATGACTTGATACGCAATGACAGAACTGCACCTAAAACCAACATTAATAGAAAGAATGGCCCACTGTAAGCAGTGGTCATAAAATTCAAGTGTGTCCAAGCAGAACCGGGGTGGCCAAGATCTTCAAAAATATGCTTATAATTGTAAGCATAGGAAGCTGCGCTCTCAACTGGAAAGGCTAACCTAATGTAAATCTGCCATGGTAGAAACACAATTACACATGACAAAACTGCCACCGCAAAATGTTTATATAATTTAAAATTATTTCTGTTCTCAGGATTAGTAATTAACCAGATTCCCCAGCCGCCGAAAACCAGCAGAGCTGTAAGCCATTTCACCAAAACAGCGCAACCAACAAATACTCCCGCTATAACCGCCCATTTTAACCTTTTGTCTTCGGAATACTTGCAAAATGCCCAGATACCTGCAGTGACATAACCACCCATCATTATGTCATTGTGATCAAGGGACATCCTTCCTGAACATAATTCAAGGCTATAATATGAAGTTGCAAAAAGAAGAGCTGAAAGATAGCTGGCAACTTCGTTTCGCGACCATATTCGTGCAATTTCATATATACAGAATGTAGTAAAAGTGCCCATTATAGCACTAGGCAATCTTAAAGCAATGGTATTAATTCCGAATGCTTTCAATGATAAAGCCATTTGCCAAAGAAACAATGGTTGCTTGTGCACCCAAACATAATTACAACACCAGTCAGCTGGATCGTATGGCAGTAATGCTTGCATCCTTAGCATGGGTTTGAATGGATATTGCATCATGTTCTTTGCAACTGCGGCATGAAAACGTTCGTCCCAATTATGTAAAAAAGGATCTAGTCCTATCATCATAAGCCTGATAACACAAGCGGAGAACAAAAGTAGCCAAAACGCTAACTTCTTTTTCCCCAAAGCAAATGCCATTATGCCAGGAATGAAAACTAGTGCTGAAATTATGAGTTGATACATCATTGATGGCGAATTGAAGAGTTAACCGGCAAATGTAACTTAATCAGATAAAATTCAACCATTTTGCGACTATAAAGTCAATAACCTGTCAAACCAGTTTTTCGCTTCAGTTATTTCAGCTTAAAGTCAGGGATTCGTCCGGTGCCTGACCAGAAGCCAAAATCTAAATCCTTCATTTTCAGTGCTAAGGAGCCCTAATATGTCCTTCTTGCTGTCTATTTTCACCCTTATGATACTGTACGCTCGGTTCACAATTGCTCCCGTTTCATTTCGTTCTATCCCGTTTCGTCCCGTTCTATCCCGTTCTATCCCGTTTCATCCCGTTCTATCCCGTTTCATCCCGTTCTATCCCGAACGGTCGTTTCGCCAGTTGGGTTCCCTCTAAGTTTGCCGGCAGAATAATCACCCAAAATGATGATGCCCGGTTCACAATCACACTACACTTCTCTTTTCACCACGATTTCAGGACTGATTGGCGGTCTGGGCAAGGCTATTACCTACAAGCCCATGCTGGCAAGTATCACGCTAACGGGTCTTTCCACGGTGGCTACCTACGCTGCCCTGTCGGCGATGGTGGGGTATGTAGTGAAGTACGGCATGGACCGGGTAGCTGTGCGCCTGCGCAAGTGTTCACAGGGAGTCAGAAAGGAGGACCAGGCATGAGAAAGGTGCTCCAATTCAGCCTGATCGGTGTGGCGGTGTACGGGGTATATCGCCTGTTGCAGATGAAAAATGTATCTGACCTGGTGACGGTACGCCTGATCAAGCCGCGTATTCACAAGGTGGACATGGGCGGACTG
>CAILQK010000329.1 GCA_903836265.1 uncultured Bacteroidota bacterium
CACCCTGCCAGTATTTCACCAAACAACAATTTATGGACGCCAGCAGTCGCATTTATGCATCATCAGAAATTGGAAAGCTCAGGAAAGTAATTGTACACCGTCCTGATGAAGGTATTGCCCGTATTACGCCCAAAAGAGCAGGAGAGTTGCTTTTCGACGACATTGTTCACCTGCCCAACATGCAGGATGAGCATGATATATTCACCAATGTACTCAGGGCGTTTGTAGGCAGGGAAAATGTATATGAAATCAGGGACCTGCTCGCCGAAAGTACCAGGAACGAGGAGAGCAGATACGAGGTAATCAACAAAATTGTTGATTTTGAGGAATTGCCCTACTCGTTCATCCCGAGGCTGGCGGGCTTGTCGCCCGAGCAGCTCGCTGACACACTGATTACAGGTTATCTGGAGCCTGAGGACCGCATTCTCTTCGATCCGATTCCCAATCTGATTTTCACCCGCGACATTGCTGTGATGGTCAAAGACTATGTACTCATCACCAAAGCCAACAAGTCGGCCCGCTTCAGGGAGAATTTCCTGACCAGGCTTATTTTCGGGAGCCACCCCATATTCCGCCGTATGAAATCGGACGGAAAGACAATCAACCTGAACCGGGTGGACAAATTCCCGCCCAACAAGCGCGGTGAGACAATCAGTATCGAGGGTGGTGACGTCATGATGCTTCACAAGGACTATCTGCTCATCGGTTGTTCGGAGCGAACCAACGAATATGCGTTTCAGATGGTTAAAAACTACCTGTTTGACAGGGGTATCATCAACAATGTGGTGCAGGTAAATATTCCCGCCGAGCGGACATATATGCACATTGACACGGTATTCACCCAGATTAATCACAACCACATGGTAGGATACAAGCCGATTGTGCAGGATGGCCTCGGTTCATACGTGGAAGTGCACCGCTCTACAGGAGAGGAAGTTGAATATGCGAGTCTGAAAGATTTTCTGCTGGCAGAGGTGAATCCGAAGATGGAGTTCATCTGGGCAGGACGGGGAGAAACTCCGTACCAGGAAAGAGAACAGTGGACAGACGGGTGCAACCTCGTTGCACTGAAACCCGGTGTGGCAATCACATACGACCGCAATCCAGCCACAGAGAAAGCATTCAAGGACTTTGGCTACAGGGTAGTGGGCGCAGAGAAACTGTTGCGCGAGATAGACAACGGCAAAACTGATCCGGACAAGGTGGAGAATACCATCATTACCATACCATCCAATGAACTATCCCGCGCGCGCGGAGGCAGCCACTGCATGACCTGCCCGATTGAGCGGGATGATATCTGACCTGTTTATTCCAGATGAACGGCCTCATGTTTGAGCCTTTCGGCCAGTCCTGTACCCAGGTATCTGACAATAACGCCGTGTACTACATATAATAATGGTGTAAGGAGAATGGCTGTACAGACTTTGTAGGTGTATCCAACCAGTCCGAATGCCGCGATCTGGCTGAGCGACCATCGCTGCGAGGGATCGGCGCCGAAGTAGAATGCGATAAAAAGGATGATATAGGTATCGAACAACTGTGAAACAACCGTTGAGCCGGTGGCCCTGAGCCACACGTATTTGTCGCCGGTAGCCTGTTTGAATCGCTGAAATATGAATGCGTCGAGCAGCTGGGAAACAACGAAAGCAGTCATGGAGCCCAGGATAATCATCATGCTTGTTCCGAATATCCGGCTGTAGGCGGTATTGATATCTGGTTTTATATCCTGATTGACCGTTATCCAGAAATCGGCGGGATCGGCTTTGGTAGTCAGCAACATGACCATAAAGGCATAGGCGATGACGAAAAGAGCAATCCAGGTAAGCAGGCGGACCCCTCTTTTGCCGAAGTACTCATTAATCACATCAGTCATAATGAAAACGATCGGCCAGATAATGGAACCCGAGGAGAAATTCAGGGAAATGTGTTCGATACCAAAGATTGTCCAGTCCACCGGCTGCCAGCCGAGTACCCCCTCAAGAGAGAAGATTTTTGGGCCGATTACCTCTGCGACGATGGTGTTGCCAACAAAGAAGCAGGCGAGTATCACGAATAGTTTGTGTTCTTTACTGAGCCTTCTCATACTGACTATGGTGTTGATGAAGAAACCGGGATAATTTTGCCGTTGAAGAAGGTTCTCTGGTTTATACTGAATTCGCCGATGAACCGGGCCATCTCTTCGCTGCTTACAGGAGCCTGATAACCGGGGAAAGCAGTTCGCAGCATCTCCGTGTCAACGGCGCCCAGCGCGAGGCAGTTGACATGAATACCGTCGTTTTTCAGTTCTTCGGCCATGCACTCGGTCAGGCTGGCGAGCGCGGCCTTGCTGGCGCTGTAGGCAGAAAGGCCGGGAAATTTGGAGGAGCCCTGAAATCCGCCCATGCTGCCAATATGAATAATATGCGGGACACTGCTGTTTTTCAGCAGGGGGATCAGTGCCCGGGAGACTTTAACCGCCGAGAATACGTTTGTTTCAAACGTTTGTTGCCATACCTCGTGGGAGGTTTCCTGAAACGGGCGATTAACCAGTATGGCGGCATTGTGGATGAGGATATCCAGTTTGTCTGAATGTGCGGCCACGCTGTTGAAGATGTCAGTTTCGGAGGCTATTGTCAGATCGAGCTGCCGGACTGTCAGGAGATCATTATTGATAGTGCCGAGCGCAGCAACATTGCGCGAGCATGCCCATACGCGGGCGCCTGCGTCAAGGAAAAACCTGACCAGATCGAGACCAATTCCCTTTCCGGCTCCAGTAATTGCAACATTCATGCAGTGTTTTTTTTTAATCTGCGGGACAAGGTAGTAGGTTTGCACCGACATTTCAATCATCAGAGGAAAAACATGTACGCATTTGAGACACAAATAAGGGTACGGTATGGAGAAACAGACCAGATGGGGTACCTTTATTACGGAAATTACGCCGAATACTACGAGGTTGGGCGTGTGGAAACCATTCGTTCTCTGGGAGTTTCCTACAAAGAACTGGAGGAGGTTCACGGGATATGGCTCCCTGTGGTGAGCCTTGAGGTCAGGTATCTGAGGCCCGCCTATTACGATGATCTGCTCACCGTCAGAACTGAAATTGCCAGTTTGCCCGACAAATACATTAACTTTGATGTAAAAGTAATCAACGAGAAGGGGAAACTGATAAACACCGGCTCGGTGAGACTCTGTTTTTATGACCCGGCGGCCAGAAAAACATGTCAGGCACCCGAATTTCTTCTTGAAAAACTCAGACCATTTTTCAACTGATTTGAAATCGTCAAGGCACATACAGCAATTCAGCGAATACATTCGGCGGCATCCGTTGCTTAACAGCGTAACAGAGTGGTCGAAGAGACATTCCCTTCCCGGACTGAGTGGTATTCCCATACACAACCTGCTGCTCTTTATTTATCGTGAGCTCCAGAAGGAGGCGCTTGTTACCCGGGCCAATTCCATGGCGTTCAGTTTTTTTCTGGCCATCTTTCCGGGTATTATTGTGCTGTTCACCCTGCTGCCATACACCCCCCTTTATCAGCTGGTTATTGATGTAAACGGTGTTCCCCATACATTCGAGGACGTATTGAGATCGAATATTTCCGAAGTAATGCCCGGTGAGGCAGGCGACATGCTTTTCAGTTCCATCAGGGAGATTGCCACCATGCAGCGGAGCGGACTCCTTTCGTTCGGTTTCTTTCTGGCCATCTGGTTTGCGTCGAACGGGATGATTTCGATGATGGAGGGGATGAAGAAGAACTACAGTACTTTTAAAAAACGCAACTTCATACAGAGCAGAATTACGGCCTTTCAGCTCACATTCCTGGTGAGCATGGTACTGGTAGGCTCCGTGGTATTTGTGATACTGGGCGACCGGATACTGGATTTCACATTCCGGTATATCAGGGCCGATTTTGTGACCAGAATGCTGATTTTCAGTTTCAGGTGGATAGTGGTTATTCTGTTGTTTTACACCACATTTTCCACTATTTACCGCTATGGCTCCTCCACAAGACGGCCCATCCCCTTTTTCAATCCCGGGGCCATGCTTGCATCGGTACTGTCCATTCTTGTTTCCTGGGGATTTTCCTTTTATGTGGACAATTTCGGCAATTATCATGCCCTGTACGGTTCGATTGGCGCGCTGATTGTACTCATGATCTGGATACAGACCAACTGCTTTATTCTGCTGGTCGGTTTCGAACTGAATGCCGGCATCGCCGTACTTCGCGACCAGATGACGGAAGTCAAATCTTCAGCCTGATCCAGAAGGTACTGCCCTCTTCGACGGCGCTTTCATATCCAACTGTTCCACCCATCATTTCGGCGTATCGCTGCACGATATAGAGGCCCAGGCCAGTTCCCTGCGTTGTATTGACGGCATTGCTTGCGCGGAAAAAGCGATCAAAAAGATGTTTCTGATCCTGCCAGGGTATTCCCATACCACGGTCTTTGACTTTGATGAGAATTTCCCCGTGACCAACTGTGCTTTCAACAACAACAGGCGCACCTTCGGGAGAATACTTTATAGCATTTGAAATCAGATTGATGAGTATATTCTTGGTGAGACTGGCATCAATAACAACATTACTTTCACCTGAGTGGTTGTGAGCGAATGTTTGTCCGTTTTTGAACAAATTTCTGAGTGTTTCGTGTACATCCTGTATCAGTTCGCGGATATCTGTGTCCTCGGGATTTACAGAAACCCGTCCTTCCTCCAGGCGTCCCAGCGACAGAAATTCGGTCAGAATGGTATTCAGGCCGTTCACTGCATTTCTGATTCTTTCAGCGTGTTTTTTTATATTGCCAATATCCTGCCTGTCGGCGTACTGCTGGATGAGACCTGACGACGACAGTACCGATGTGAGCGGGGTACGGAACTCGTGGGAAGCCATACTCACGAACCGGCTCTTCAGTTCTCCGAGTTCCCGTTCCTTGTCGAGCGATGATTTCAGTTCATTTTTGGCCTGTTCAAGTTCTTCTGTGCGTTCTGACACCTTGTTTTCGAGACTTTCGTTGAGTTCACGCAATGCCTGCGACAAACTTGAGAGCTCCTGTTTCTGCTTCAGAATGGAGTGTTCGTTACTTTTCCGGATGGTATTGTCCACCACGAATGCAACCACAAATTCATTTTCATGAATCCGGAAAGGACTCAGACTTACCTCCACGGGCAACTCGGTACCGTCCTTTTTCCTGCCGAACAGGCTCAGTCCGATACCCATGGGCCTTGCATTCGGATTTTTGTGAAAACTGGTGCGATGTCCCACATGTCTGGAGGCGAAACGGTTTGGAATAAGAATCTCGATTTTGTTACCGATGAGCTCGCCGGGCTGGTATCCAAACAATTGTTCGACGGAAGGATTGGCCATCACGATTTCACCGCTGCGGTTGGCCAGGAGTATTCCCTGGTTGGCGTGGGCAAAGAGCGCCTTGAAGCGCCCTTCCTGCAACTCTTCCTCTTCTCTCAGTTGCATAAATTTGATAACAAAAAAAGCGGCCGCTCCAAAACTGACAATCGCGGGAGCCCTTTCGAGGAGCATCTGTTCGAGGGGAGCATCCTGGGGCTTTATGACCAGTACCACAATTGAGAGGACAGATGTGATAACGGCCAGAAGCATCACATCACTCTTTTCACGGAAAAAAACAGCCAGAAAGTGGGCCAGAAGGTAGGCAAAAACAATATCATAGTGACGCGGCAGGAGCAGGTCTGCCACGAATATGCAGGCAACGATTACCCACACAAGGCGTGCGAAATGGGTATTTTTTTCAAAGGTCAGCATTGTGCAAATTTGAAGAAAAAATTCTCAAGTGCAGCATTAGAACTTTGAATTTTGAAAAAACAGCCAGTTTCCACTGCTCAGGACATGGAATACGTACTTTTTCCGCCGCTTTTCAGTATGCGCCCGGCCGCCAGATTGCTCATGCCCACCCCGAACAGTACAATGGAAACAGAGCTGGCAGGCATCAGAATGGCTGCCAGCAGCGGTGAAAGCTGTCCGGTAACCGCGTATGAAAGTCCAACGGCATTGTATGCAAAAGCAACTGCATACGACCAGTGCACCACGCGCACGCCTGCGCGGGAGAGGCGCACAAAAGAGGGCAGGCCGGAAAACTCCTCCGCCTTCAGAATGGCATCGCAGGCGGGGGTGAAGTTATTGGTATCCTCGGCCACCACTACACCCAGATCACTCTGTCGCAGAGCGCCGGCATCATTCAGACCATCGCCAATCATCATCACTTTTCGACCGTCGGACTGCATATTTTTCACAAAGTCGAGCTTGTCCTGAGGGCTCTGGTTAAAACGCATGGCCTGCCTGTCGGGGAAAAATAGTCTCAGTCGGTCGGCTTCCTGATCGTGATCGCCCGAGAGCAGACAGACAGCGTGACCGGCCCTGTATTTTGTAAAGGAGTTACTGCCGAAAAATCCGAGTACCGTATCCAGTCCGGTTCTGTAGCGACTTTTCACCTCATAAAATCCGGCTGTTTCTCCGTTTATTGAAACAAATACACCCTGTCCTTCGCCACCTGCAAATCCGGGTGATCCGACCTTTATTTCCAGACCGTTTGCTGTACCGCTCACGCCTTTTCCGGTTACCTCCACATAAGAACCAGGTTTTACGACTGGAACAGGCGACAGCGCCTCATAAATGCGGCGGCTGAGCGGGTGAGCCGAATGTCGGACAAGCGATCTGATTGCCACTTTTTCGCTGTGAGAAAGAGGCCGGCCGTGAAACTGAATCTGCTGTCCGGCCACATTGGTTATTGTTCCGGTTTTATCAAAAATGACCGTATCAATAGCCGAAAAAGCTTCCACCACCCTGATATTTTTTACATAAAAACCGTGCCTTCCGAGCATACGCATAACATTGCCGAGCGTAAACGGGATAGACAGTGCTATCGTACACGGGCAGGCTACAATCATTACAGCGGTGAACGCGTTGATACCTTTTGAAAAATCGCCGGCTGCAGTCCAGTACAGGAAAGCGCCGCCACCTGCGGCGAGGATAATCCATGAAAAAATGCGCCCGGCCTGATCTGCCAGCCTGGATACATTCCCGCTTTCGAGTGTTTTGAAAGCGTTATCATTCCACAGTCGTGTGAGGCTGCTTTGAGAAACCCTGCGGACAAGCGAGATTTCAATACTTTCACCGATTTGCTTGCCTCCTGCATAAATCCTGCCGCCACTTTCAATTTCCACGGGGGCTGCCTCTCCTGTTACAAAACTGTAATCAATCAGCGCCGGGCCTTTCAGCAGAATTCCGTCGGCGGGTATAATTTCCTGTCCGCGTACCACAATGATATCACCCGGCACCAGTCGCTGAACAGGAACGGCAGTTTCCTCCTCTCCCACCCTCACGGTAACAGCGACCGGAAAATAAGACTTGTAATCACGTTCAAAGGACAGCTCATGCCATGTTCGTTGCTGGAACCAGCGTCCGATGAGCAACAGGAAGGTGAGGCCAGCGAATGAATCGAGGTAACCCGGGCCGGAATGAGTGAAAATTTCCCACAAACTGCGCACGAAGAGCGAGCCCAGCGCCAGACAAAGCGGGATATCAATATTGAGCTGACGGGTCAGGATGCCCTGCCAGGCGGAAATAAAATAATCCCTGGCGCTGTACAACAGCACAGGGAGCGAAAGCAATATACTCAGATAGCCAAAAACACCTGCAAACCACCGGAACGTTTCCTGATCCATTCCCACATAGTCGGGAAAACTGAACAGCATGATATTCCCGAAAGCGAAGCCGGCGATACCGAGCTGGTACGCCAGCTTCCTGCTGACTTTAGGTGTTTCCTGCTTATCCACATCGCCCAGATTTATCTCCGGGGCATATCCTGTCGAGCTGAGCAGGGCAGCTATCTTTCTGAGACTGGTTTTATGAGGGTCGTAGACAACGGAAACAGTCTTTTTCAGGAAATTAACCCGTGAACTGTTTACTCCGCTATCCAGTTTGTACAGATTTTCCAGCAGCCAGATACAACTTGCACAGTGCATCTGTGGCAGATAAAACGACACCTGATTTTTGTGTTCACTGCTGAATTCCAGTAACCTCTCCTGCACTTCCGTATCATCGAGGTAAGCGTACGATCCGGAATTTTTGGGATTTTTGAGACTTACTCCTGCATTCTCGTCCAGGCTGTAATAATTGCAGAGTCCGTGTGTGTTCAGAATCTCATAGACCATCCTGCACCCGTCGCAACAGAATACCTTGTTTTCAATTCTCAGCCGGTCATCTTCGCATTTTTCATGGCAATGAAAGCACTCCGATACCGGTTTTGCCGTATTCCGGGGCTGAAGGAGGGCAGAGGCAGGCATAAATCCAACTTTAAACGAGAACAGGTTCGATCAGTTATGAATACTGATTCGTTACTGGTACAAAGGTAGGAGTCATATCTCAACCGGAGACTGACCGTAATCACCGGTGATGGTGATTCATGTACGTTTGGAAATACGGTTCAGCGTGATTGTTCGCTGCATGCGGCTTCTGAAGCGCCCTACTTCCTCCAGACGGAGAGCAGCGTGTTTGGTTGCACGCCCCTGCACGCGTGCGCGCCATTTTTTCCAGTTCCGGATATGCATTTCGGACTTCATCAGGGCGATGACTTCGGCTTCAGTGATACCGAACTGAACGAGAATGGCATCGAATGGCGTACGGTCTTCCCACGCCATCTGAACGATGCGGTCAATGTCGTCGGCACTCAGCAACGCGCGCAAATCTGATACTTTTCTCGCCATTGATAACCTGTTGAGACTTGGAAACAAGAAATTTGTCTGTATGTTTGGCTGTTTTGAATATTTATGCTTGCTTTGAGTCTTCTGTCACAACAACTCCCGTTCCCATGCTGAAAAAACTCTTCTTTCTCTCACTGCTCATGCCACTTTTTGCGGATGCCCAGGTTTCACAGGACGTGGCTGTACCCCTCACGATAACAGTCGGTCAGTCGCCGGTTTCGGTACTTGTCGAGTGGCCCAACCCGACGGGCGGGAACCTGTTACTGGTTCGCAGAACGAAAGGACAACAGGGGAGCCAGTGGATTTCTCTGCTGAGTGAAACGGGCAGTACCCTGACCAGCTACAACGATCTGAACGTGGCCGCGGGCCAGATTTATGAGTACGCCCTGCGCCGCACCACTTCTGTTGATGCTTTCGGGTATGCGCACGCAGCCGTATATGCGCCCGTGACCGACAGTCGCGGGAAGGTGATGGTTATTGTTGATTCGACTACTGCCGGAGCGCTGGCTTTCGAGCTGGACAGGCTTAAAAATGACATGACCGGAGATGGCTGGCAGGTGATCACCCGTCAGATCGGCGGTAATGCCACGGTCGCTTCCGTAAAAAATATGATTGGAACGACCTACAGCCTCGATCCGCAGGGACTGAAGCAGGTGCTTCTGATTGGAAGTGTACCGGTGCCGTATTCGGGAAACACAGCATGGGACGGACACGGTGATCATCAGGGCGCCTGGCCGGCCGATGTTTACTATGGTGATCTGTACGGATTGTGGACAGACGCGTCGGTGAACAACATCACACCTTCCAGACCAGCCAATCAGAATATACCCGGCGACGGGAAGTTCGACCAGAGTTATATCCCGTCCATTGTGGAGCTGGCAGTGGGGCGAATAGACTTCCGGAAAATAGATGCTTCTGCCTTTGGAGAAGCCGGCGCCACAGGTCTCATCAGGCGCTATCTGGACAAGAATCACGCCTGGCGCACGGGCGCGTACGAGGTGGAACCCAAAGCACTGGTGGACGACAATTTCGGGTACTTCGGAGGAGAGGCGTTTGCAGCCAACGGGTACCGAAATGCCTATCCGGTGGTGGGGCAGGCCAACGTGGTTAATGCCGATTTCTTCAATAATACCAACCCGCAAACCTGGTTGATGGGCTATGGCTGCGGGGGCGGCCATTATCAGGGCGCCGGAGGGGTTGGCACCAGTTCCAATTTTGCGACCGATACCATCAATGTAGTGTTCTCCAACCTTTTTGGCAGTTATTTTGGCGACTGGGATCACGAGAGCAATCCGTTTATGGTGGCAGCCCTGGCATCCAGGGGCGGTATACTGACCTGTTCGTGGGCGGGAAGGCCACATCAGTTCTATCAGGCGCTCGCATCCGGAGAAACCATGGGTTACTGCATCAGAGAGACCCACAATGCCCAATACAACAACGGATTTGTGAATACATTTGGCAGAAGCGGTGCGCACATCACCCTGCTGGGCGATCCGACACTGCGCGTGAATGTGGTGGCACCGCCATCAGACGTCGTGGCCGAAACGGTATGCGGCAATGTTCGGGTAGCCTGGCATCCGGCCCGGAAACCGGTGGATGGATACCTCGTTTACCGGAGCCTGTCAGCCGAAGGGCCATTTGCAAGAATTACAGCACAGGCTGTGACAGACACCTCTTTTACCGATTACAATCCGGTGGAAGGCACCCTCTTCTATCAGATCAGGTCGGTGAAAAGTACCGGCAATCCGGGCGGAGGAGTTTATGTAAACAACAGCACAGGATCAACCGGGACAGTCAGCTATACGGCGCCGGCGCCACTTCAGGCGAGTGCCACTGCTACCGTAATAACCTGTGCCGTACCGGAGTCTGCCATCTCGGCTGCTGCGAACTTCGACGTCTCCACATGGAGCTGGAGTGGTCCGGGCGCTTTTGCATCTTCTGATCCGGTGGCTCTCACCACCATACCGGGCATTTATATGCTCACCGCCACCGACGCCAGCGGGTGTACGGCAACAGCGGCAGCAACCGTACAGATTGATACAGTTGTGTCAAACGGGCCACTGGTTCCCGGCACAGCGGTAATATGCGATGGTGACTGTCTGGATTTCGTCACGGCAGGTATTTATACTGTTTCACCCGGTCAAATATGCGATCCCGGCACCTATATTGTCACGGTAACGAACAGCAGCAACGGCTGTACAGCTGCTTCTTCCGTAGCCATTACCGAGCCGGCGCCGATACAATTCAGCGCCACCATAACCAACGAAACAGTACAGGGGGCATCAAACGGTGCTATCACTGTAATCATCAGTGGCGGCACATCAGCGGGATATCAGTGGAGCAACGGAGCCATTACCCCGACCCTGACGGGACTGAGTGCGGGGGTTTACACCCTGACCGTTACAGACCTGACGAACGGGTGTTCGGATGTTCTCACCTTTGAAGTGGGTGTGGACATTGCTGCTGCCGGCGAAATTGCCGGGCTTGTTGAGTGCAGCCTTGCACCGAATCCGGCGGTGGGGAAAAGTACACTCACACTTCTGCTGGAGCGCGCTGTACCCGTTGGTCTGCAGCTGACAGACGGTACGGGGCGCATCGTTCGCAGTTATCCGGCCGTTGAAACTGCGGAGTTGAGGCAGCACATTGACCTATCCGGACTTGTTCCGGGTGTATATATACTGGTGATATCTGCTGACGGGCAGAAAAAGAGCCTTGTTCTGGCAGCCGGATACTGACAGCCAACCATTTGCAGCAAGAGCAGAGGGATGGGTTACAGGGATGTTGACAATACATACACCAGATAAACGATATCCTGATTGCTCAGTCCCATTCGGTTACCTGTCTGGTGGATCAGTGTGGGCAGCGACTTCTCGCGGTGTTCACCGAGGCCTTCAAATACCAGCTGGCTTCCCTTGTGCCATCGGGCCCACTCGAGGCGCTCCCTGTCGTATTTGCCTGCTTCCATTTCGCTCCAGAAACTGTCAATAGCCAGAGAAAGATCGGACTGCTGCGGTTTGAGCGTATCGCGAAACTCGATTATTCTGTCTTCCCTTTCAGTTGGGCTGGCAGCTCCCGAGAATAGCTGGAGCCACTGCATAAGGAGTTCACCGTAATACCAGCGTGCTTTTTCACGGCTGAAGCCGGCAGCTTCCGCAAGCGCAGTGAACAGGCGGAGCGTATCGAACATGGCATCCCCGTAAGTGAATTCCGGAGTTGCGATTCGGTCGAGCACCACCCTGGTACCAATATGAGCGTGTTCCTCCACCCATACGAGCACGTCCTCACCTCCATATTGCGCGGCATCGGGCTGCCAGGAAAACTCCTGCCACTCGCCCCGGTCGCGCATCCAGCCTTCGAAGGCAGGCCGCAGCAGATCTTCAATCCAGGTATCGTCGCCGCGCATGCGTATGCGTACGAGAGTGCTGTCCTCCTGATTATGGCGGGAGAAAAAAGCCCTTGTACCTTTTGTGGGCCAGATGTATTGTTCGAGGAAGGGTTTGAGTGCCCGGGCGAGGAACACATCAGGCGATTCGGAGGGGCGGAATTCAACAGAAAAGTGCATAAAAGACTGGCAGATCACTCCCGGACACCGGTTTCAATGACCTCTTTGATACTCGGATAAACATTTGACTCGGTACGCAGCCATTCGGAGGGGTTCACCCAGCATATTTCCGTAATGTCTTCTTCTGTTTGGGGAATGAGGACGCTGTCGGTTGTATGCATGCGGTACCACCAGGTTTTTTTCAGGATACGTTCACCTTTGAGAACATAGGTATGCCAGGTGTGCATCATGAATTTGCCGGGGTCCAGATTTTGCAATCCTGTTTCCTCCATGACCTCCCTCAGGGCAGCCTGTTCGGGCGTTTCACCCGGATCAATCTTTCCCTTTGGGATATCCCATGAACCGCGCCGGAAGAAAACAAGCAACTGGCCACTTTCGTTCAGTACATAACCGCCTGCCGCCTCAATTATTTTGAAACAGGCCTGAAAATCGTTCCACAGTGCATCCAGATCCGGTGAAATCACGGTAACCGATTTCACATCCCGGTTCTTGTCAAGCAGATCAAGAAACTGTTTGATTTGTTTCTTTTTGCCCTGATAGTGTCCGACATAATTCAATTTGTCAGGAAAAACGCCCATTTCGGCAGAAACAGCCGGTGTAGTCAGGAAAACCGGAACTCCGTTCACATAGATTTTATACTTTTGCTGCCCCATAATTGCGGATTGCGTCTGATTAATGACGTAAAGAGGGCGCAATGTTAACAACTCCATCGTTCACAAGAGATTTTTTTTGGTGCCATGCAAGCCGAAGTAGCACGTAAATTACTGGAAATCAAGGCAATAAAATTAAGTCCTTCAGATCCCTTCACCTGGGCTTCAGGCATGCAGTCGCCCATTTACTGCGACAACCGTGTCTCTTTGTCACATCCCGATGTGCGTTTGTTCATCAAGCAGTGTCTGGTTGAGCGGGCGGAGGAATTTGGTCCGTTTGATATTGTTGCCGGTGTGGCTACTGCGGGAATCCCGCACGGTGCCCTTCTGGCCGACGCGATGCACAAGC
>CAILQK010000330.1 GCA_903836265.1 uncultured Bacteroidota bacterium
CCCGGGCCGTTTGACAGGAAGAAGCCGTTGGGATTCCAGGACATAACTTCCTCGAACTCCGTACGTGCCGGAAAAACCTTCAGGTAACAGTCGCGGGCGTCGAAGCTGCGCAGGATGTTCTTTTTCACTCCGTAATCCATCACCGCTACCCTGAACCTGGCTTCCGGATTTCCGATGAAGTACGGTTCACGGGTGGTAACGTGACTGGAGAGTTCAAGTCCGGCCATACCGGGAGTGGCTGCGAGGCGCTTTTTCAACTCTTCCACATCAGAAATTGCGGAAGAAATAATACAGTTCATCGCGCCCTGTTCGCGAATGTGCTGCACGATGGCACGCGTATCCACATCAGAGATAGCTACCAGGTTCTGGCCCTCGAAGTAATCCTGAATACTTCTGTTGGCATTGAGCCTGCTGTAGGGAACACTGAAGTTACGGCACACGAATCCGGCGATCTTGATGCTGTCGCTTTCGATTTCGTCGTCTTTAATGCCGTAATTGCCGATGTGAACATTGGTAGCGACCAGAACCTGGCCTGAGTAGGAGGGATCGGTGAATATCTCCTGGTAGCCGGTCATGCCTGTGTTGAAGCAAATTTCACCGGTAGTAGTACCTTTTTTTCCTGCAGCTTTGCCGTGAAAAACTGTACCGTCTTCGAGTAACAATATGGCGTTTGTCATTTGGGTCTCAAAGGTCGGACAAGTTGCGGGGCTGTGCAAGAAATTTGATATAAAACACTTAATTTTTGGTTTTGTACTTACCTTCACAGCATAACCGGCAAAATGAAATGAACCCGATGTTCAGAAATGATGAAGACTTGTTGGAAGCGCTGGGCGGCACTGACACCCACAGGATCAGTGCTGCACTCAGGTACTTGTACCAAAACGACAAAATCAGGGGTACAATTGCCCGGCAGGTGGTTGCGCTCGGCGGCAGTAACGACGATGTGCGCGAGTCGCTGCATCAGGCAATTGCGGTTTTCTATACTCATGTAACAGAAAAACGGTACAACCCTGCCCTGAGTGCTGTTTCAACGTGGCTGACGAGAATTGCCGTCCAGATTTTTCACACCCGGAGGCGATCGGAAATCAGGCGGGCGCAAACACTGGATCGCGCTTCGGAGGAGCTGCCCGCTCCGGTCAGTTTTGACCCGGCAGAACTGACAGAAATCGAATTTCAGACAACAATTCTGGACAAGATCCTTGCATCGGCAGGGGAGCGTTGCAGGCAACTGATGAAGTTGCGCAGTTTCGACTATTCCATGGCTGAAATTGCCGGGATAATGGGATACAGAAATCAGGATGTGGCCAAAAACGCGGCATCTGACTGCAGGAAAAAGATAAATGAATTTCTGGCGGGGAACCCTTCCCTGCTGTCAGCCTTGAAATCAGTATGAGCAGGCAATATGAATTTGAAGACCTGGAAGACTATTTGTCGGGCAGGATGAGTGCCGCCGATGCGGAATCTTTTGAATCGGCACTCGGCGATGATCAGGAGCTGGCCGCCCGTCTGGAGGCGCTGCGTGCCGAGCGGCAACTCGACAAGCTGCTCCGCCGTCAGTATATTCTCGACCAGCTGAAGGAACTGGATGCGGAGGAAGTCCGCACGAAAGGTGGCGGAAACACCACATTCAGGTTCAGGCGA
>CAILQK010000331.1 GCA_903836265.1 uncultured Bacteroidota bacterium
ATTTCATGGATCTGAAAGGATGGAAGGCCGTCGGCAACCGCCTGAGTGATCAGCTGCTCGGCGGTATCAAAGAGGTGGAGTCGGCGGCCAAACCGGAAGAGCAAAAACAGGATTCACAACAGGCAAATCTGTTTGATGCAGGTCCCGCTCCTTCCGGTGAAGACAAACAGACATTCAAGGCTGGGGACACTATCGAATTTGAATAGAACAGTATGGCAGAACAGGAAATACCGGACGGACATTTTACACTCAGTGAACTCGAAATCTTCCGGCAGGTCGAAAATGCAACACTGGAGGGGGTCGACTATTATATATGGCTTGATACGGAGGCAGAACAGCCCGTCTGGCGTTTTCTGCTGGCGATAGAGTTGCGTATGGGAGAGGCTGGCTCCGTGATTGTCAGCGCCGGTGAAGACACAGACGCTGTCCGGGTTGTCCAGCAGGAGGAACTGCTGAAAACAGCTGCTGCCCTCTATAAAATTCACGGGAAGCCCGTTATTCAAAGGGCTTCCCGTGATCATCATATTCCCTGGAACAGACAGATAAACAGCACATTACAGGCCGTCAGATTGTCAAAAAGTGAGGAGGGGTACTACCTGAATGATGCTTTGATGCTTGATTTTGGTGATACAGGTCTCATAATTGCCCTGAATCAGGATGGAGGCGGACTGCTGATCCGCGAGCGTGAAAATTAATTATTTCCCCACCTGTTTCTCCAGCCTTTCCTTTGCGGTTCTGGCCTCGGTAAACTGTGGTGACATACCACAGGCTTGTTTGTAATCGCCCAGCGCGGCAGTCAGATTCCCCTGTGCCTCCGCGGCAACGCCACGGTAGTAATAAGCCTTTACAAAAATGGGATCTGTTTTGATGGCTATATCAAAATGGGTATAGGCCTTTGCGAGCGAGTCCTGCTCCAGGTACATCATCCCCATATCAAAGTAGGCATTGGCGTAGTCGGGATTGCGCATGATGATATCCCGGTAGATTTCGAATGCTTTGGCAAATTCACCCCTGCGCTTGTAGAAAGCACCCTTGAACTCGCGGGCTTCCAGGCTGGAAGAGTCAACGCGAAGTGCGTTGTCAAAGTATTGTACCGCTTCCGGGTTGTTCTGATTGCTGTATATACGTCCCAGAAACAGCCAGGCGTCCTCATTTCCGGCGTCAAGGCCGACTGATTTTTTCAGCGACCCGATTGCTGCCAGCGTATCTCCCTGATCGAGTGCCACCCTTCCGGCCATGTAGAATACCTCTGCGTTTTGCGGGTCCTGTTTGAGAATTTCATCCAGCGTGACCAGTGCATCACCGTGTTTTTTCACAATCAGCTGAAACTCGCTGAGCTTCAGGAGCGTAGGGATGCGCCCGGGGAAGCGTTTTGTAGCCAGTTTGAGCACTTCGATCGCCCTGCGGGAGTCATTCGGACGGGCGTAATCCATAAAAACATCTGCCAGCAGGTGGTAGTACCGCGGCTTCATGGAATCAACACTGATAGCGGCATTCAGGTCCTTCAGCGCTTCATCGTATGCTTCCAGATTATAGTACACCCGTGCCCGCGCGTACAGGAGAGAGTCGTTCTTCGGATTCTCGTCGAGGAGGCGGGTGAGTTCGGCCAGTTCGGGATCCATTCCCTCCATCTGTGCTGCGAGCTCTTCTGCAGATGGTCCGCGGAAGAAGAAAAACCAGGCAGCGAGTGCTGCTGCTGCGATCGCAGCAGCGATAATCAGATACTTTTTAGGTTGCATTGGTTAACCCGTTTGGTGGAGGGTTTAAGGCTGCCCGGCTGAAGGCAAAAAGATGTTTGTGGTTACCGGTCAGGCAGTCAATTATGCCGGATCAAAGATTCTTGCTCAGTTGTTCCTCGAGGTTGTCTCTCGGATTGACTGCCACAATTTTGCCCTCCCGGCTGATCAGGAATGTACGCGGGATGGAACGCACGCCGTAGGTGGCTGCCGGTGCCGAGTCCCAGAACTTCAGGTCACTCACGTGATTATCCCATACGAGTCCGTCCTGCTGGATAGCCTGAATCCATTTGTCTTTGCCATCGGGACGGTCGAGCGATACGCTGAATACCTCAAAGCCTCTGGATTTGTATTTCTTGTACATCTCCACCACGTGCGGATTGGCACGGCGGCAGGGGCCGCACCAGGACGCCCAGAAATCGAGCAGTACCACTTTACCTTTGAGAGAAGAAAGTGAGCGCACCTTGCCTTTTGGGTCGGGAAGGCTGATTTCAGGAGCTGACATACCCACCTGTACGGGGCCTGCTTCTTCTGCCGGGGCACCTGCGCCTGCCTGGGCAGCGATTTGCTGTTCCAGCTGGTTGATGATATTTTCGTAGGTAGATGCGTATTTGGATCCCGGCATGGCCTCCTTCAGCTCCGTACGGTATTTCTTGAACTCGTCCATGAAGAGGGGAGGGTTCTGCGCGTACAGCTGGGTTGACAGGAATGCGCGCATGAGCGGAGTACAGCCTTTCTGTACAGCAGCTTTGGCAGCATCAGTTGTCTGGGCCGGTGTTTTGATCAGTTCCTGAACGATGTTTACGTAACACTGGAACGTCTCGGAGCCGGTGACGGTCATTTCCATGCGGTCAATGGTAGCCAGATCGCCGGAAATATCTACTCCGCTTTCTTTTCCATCCAGAATGAAATACACCTTTTTGGCGCCAATACTGAGGCGGTAAAGACCTTCTTCAAGCGCTTTTTCCGATTTGATTTCAAATTTGCCGGCGGCATCACAGGCTGCCTTGCCCAGCGCCACGTTGGAGTTGCGGTCGAAATAGATCTGTTCGAGGGCAACCTGCAGGTTATTTGCGCCACTGACAGTTCCGGAAACAGACTTTCCGGACTGGCCGCAGGAGGCTAAGACAATCGCCAGCAGCGGGAGGGCAAGAAGAAGAATTTTTTTCATGTTGATGTCAATTTTATATGTATTTCGGTGATTCGGGCCGGTTATTGGTTCATCCGGTTACCCAGCACCGAGTGGTGGATATTGCTCCATTCAGAGATTGTGCCCCAGTTTTCTCCGTCAATAACAACGGAGGAACCTTCTGCTTTGCCTATAGCTTCGAATGGCACATTATTTTCAGAGAGATAACGTGAGAATGCTTCCTGTTGTTCTGCAGAAACAGAAACTGTTACCCGGCTTTGGGCCTCTCCAAACAGCCAGGCATCTTTCCGGACAGCCCCGTTTGTTTGAACGCTGAATCCAAGTCCGCGCGGCATGGCACTTTCAATGAGATTGGCGAAAATGCCGCCATCAGATACATCGTGGGCCGAGCTGACCAGTTTCAGCGAGATTAAATCCCTGACAATCTGCTGGATTCGGAATTCCTCCTCCAGATCGAACCATGGACAGCTGCTGTATTCGATACCCAGTACGCTGCGAACGTATTCGCTGCTGCCCAGATCATTTCGGCTGACACCAATCAGGTACAGCAGGTCTCCCTCCTTTTTGAAATCGAGGGTCATGATATTGTCGTAATCGTCAAGAATACCCAGCATTCCGATGGTTGGAGTGGGGTAAACCGGTATTGTTTTGCCATTTTGCGAGTACTGGTTGTAGAAACTCACATTTCCTCCCGTTACCGGCGTTTCGAAGCGCCGGCAGGCATCGCCCATTCCGCGGATAGCCTCCGCGAACTGATAGTAAACCTCCGGGTTGTACGGATTGCCAAAATTGAGGCAATTGGTGATAGCCACGGGCTCGCCACCCGCACACACTATATTGCGGGCTGCTTCGGCCACGGCAATCATGCCACCCTTGTGCGGATCGGCATACACGTAAGCAGAATTGCAGTCGGTAGTAAGCGCAAGCGCCTTTCGGGTACCTTTTACATATACAACAGCAGCATCGCTGGGCCGGTTGGTCGTCATGGTTCCGGTGCGTACCATGGAGTCGTACTGTCGGGTAATCCAGGATTTGGAGGCCAGGTTGGGAGAGCTCCATAGCTCCCGTGCAGCAGACTGATAATCAGCTGGTTGTCCTATGCTTTCAGTGCTGAAACGGGCAATCTCGTCGAGGTAGTCGGGGCGTTTCTGTTCGCGTACATACACGGGTGCGCCACCGCCCAGCACGAGAGATTCTGCGGGTACATCGGCTACAAGGGTTCCTTCAGAGTAATATCGGAGGCGATCTTCGGCAATAGTAGTTCCAATATGTTCGCAGGGCAGGTCCCATTTCTCAAAAACGGCCTTTATTTCGGCTTCACGGCCCGGTTTGACCACAATAAGCATGCGTTCCTGGCTTTCCGACAGCAGAATTTCCCAGTCTTTCATGTTTGACTGGCGCACCGGCACCTTAGACAGATCAATTTCCATGCCGCAGCCGGCCTTGGCCGACATTTCGGAGGTGGAGCAGGTGATACCTGCTGCACCCATATCCTGCATGCCGACAATGGCATCGGTAGCGATGGCTTCCAGTGTGGCTTCGAGCAGCAGTTTTTCCTGAAAAGGGTCGCCCACCTGAACGGCGGGAAGATCCTGATGAGAATCTTCCGACAGATCGGCGGAGGCAAAGGTGGCGCCGTGGATACCGTCTTTACCAGTTGCAGACCCCACAATAAATACGGGATTTCCGGGTCCGCCGGCGGTAGCGCTCACTGTTTTGCCGGCCTCAACGATACCTGCCGACATGGCATTGACCAGAATATCGTGATTATAGCAGGGCATGAAGTAAACCTCACCCCCTACAGTGGGTACACCGAAACTGTTGCCGTAGTCACCGATACCTTTTACAACACCGGCCACCAGACTTCTCATTCTCGGGTTGTCGAGGTTGCCAAAGCGCAGTGAATTGAGCGCTGCAATCGGACGGGCCCCCATGGTAAAGATATCGCGGTGGATACCGCCCACTCCGGTGGCAGCGCCCTGATACGGCTCGATGGCCGAGGGGTGGTTGTGACTTTCAATCTTGAATGCGCAGCCGAGGCCGTCGCCGATATCCACCAGTCCGGCGTTCTCCTCACCGGCGCCCACGAGCAGGCGCCTGCCAGAGCGTGGCAGTGTTTTCAGCTGGAGAATACTGTTTTTGTAGGAGCAGTGTTCGCTCCACATAACAGAATACACGCTCAGTTCGGTGAAATTGGGGGTACGGCCCAGTATTTCACAAATTTTACCGAACTCGTCGGGGGTAAGTCCCAGTTTCTGGGCGGTAGACAAGGTTGCTTCCATGAAAAAAGATCGTGTACACGCGTTGAGCGCGGATTTTGCGTGCAAAGGTAGCGAGTGTTTCAGATGAATGGGCATTAATGTAGTATTTCAATGGTTCAAATTGCCTGTTTTAATTGCAGTATGGGTAATTTGTCTGAAATTTGCCCCAAAATTGTTCTGATGCGATATATCCCGACCATCGTTGTTCTGTTCCTGTTTGCCGGCTGCCGGCCGGTCGGCAATAAGCCTGGAAAACCCCTCAATGCCGAACTGTTGCCGGCAGGCGCCAGGCCCTCAGGTATCAGGATTGCCGATTTGAACTACTGGACCGAGCAGGGCCAGTTCTTCGTGACAGGTGTTTGCGTCAATGAGTCTGGCACGTGGGAGCAAATATGGCTGAATGTGGCACTGGCCGACGGCAAGGGCGGTGCGCTGAAGATCGGTGGTGCCGGTTCGGCGATTATACCTGCCTTCTCCGCTGCTGTACCACCCATGGGCCGGACGTCCTTTTTCGCAGGCTGGCCACTCTCCGCCATTTCGGGTGTTCCGGAAGCGTGTACCGTACGGGAGGAGGGCTCCCTGAAAGCAGCACCCGGAGCCATACTGCTCACTGAAAATGTCGGTGGTGTGCGTATGATGGTACCTGAAGCGCCGGGCAAACCCACCAGCGTGGAGGCTGCGTGGCAAATCAGTGCCGTGCTGAACAATCCTTTGCCGCAGCCGGCCAACCATCCGAAACTGGAATTGCTGCTGTACGGAACTGATAAAAAACTGTGGTTCAGCACACTGCTTGATCCGGATGATCCGAAGTATAAATCATTGATTGTCAGTAGTAAATCAGGTCCTATGGCCGGAGGTGAGAAACGTGAACTGGGTATAAGTGTGTATTATGAGCAGCTGCCTGCAGCCCTCCGGGAGAAAAAGATCGGCCGGGTGGAGTTGCTGGCCTTTGATGGGCGCTGAGTCAGTCAGTCGTCTTTCTGAGTATAGTGGTACGTGTGAAGTCGGGTGCGTAGGGCGAGGGAGCAAACAGGTGCAGTTCTGTAATAAACTCGTTTTTCATTACATCAGCGAAAGCTGTCAGATAGTAGGATCGCTCCGTGTTGTCAATTACAAGGAGACCACCTTTTTTCAGATGAGGCAACGCCTGTCTGATGCATGACGGGCGCGCGCGTCCGTCCACCAGCACTACATCAAAGTATTCTTCCGGGAAACGGTGAATAGCACGGGCATATCGCTCAAATGACATGTTTTCGCAGCCTTTGGATGCGCTTTTGAAGTCGTCGGGGTTTGCGTGATCCCGGGGGATATCATTGACCACCTGCTCTGCGGGAATAAAGTGACCTTCCCAGGTTCCGCTGTATTTTTTCCCCTGCACGGTTTTGGTCAGAATACTGAACCACTCGTGATTATCTTCCACCGTGACTACCTGAGCGCCCTTTTTGCAAAAAAACAGCGTGGATCCACCACCCCCGTATTCAAAAACCTTGTCGCCCGGCATGACGTGCTTTTCCAGAAAATCTGTAGCCGGGAAAGTGAGCCACGGACGCTCGTCTGCCACGGAGTTGCTGCCGGGTTTCATTGACGCCGCCCACTTGTCGCGGTATTTTACTGCGGGATGGAAATACCCGGTTTTAAGGTAACCCAGGGCGGTTTGCCAGTAAAAGAACAGGATGTTTTTCTTCCAGGACATGCGATGATGTGATTTTGGGGCAAAGAAAAAACTAATATATGATTGTTCTGCCAATTGTTTTTACTTACTTTTGAGGCTGTATTTGCAAAACCGATTTATATTGAAAAAGATGATGTGCCAGGTAAAATGCCCGAAACACGCTCTGACGGTATTTTTTGCCCTGATTTCTGCGTGCCTGTCAGCGCAGCAGGTTCACACTGTCAAGGTGGAAGCTTCCGGCTCCCGGACTCCGCTGGTTGTATCGAAGGGTGTCAGTACCATTCAGCTCGAAGGACTTGAGCCAGGCAGATTTTATCTGGCCAAAGCGGTTCCGGCAGGCGAGGCACAAAAATCGGAGTTCAGTCTCTCGCCATTATTCAGTGAGATTGAAAACAGTTCCGGTTCCAAAAATGAGGACAGGGCAATTCGCTTCAAGGCGACCGGAACAACGGCAGGGTTTCTGCTCAATGCCGTCAGTGGAGAAGTTTCTCCGGATATGCCTGTATTTGTTTCTGTTTCTGCAGAGTCGGGAGAATCGGACAGTAATGAGTCAAAATCTGTACAGGAGTCTGCTGCAGTCCTGCAGGTAACGCCCGGCATCAGCGCACAAAGCCTCATCGCCAATACACTCGTGGGAGGCGACTGCTTTTCTGTTTCCAACATCACCGCATCCGGCAATATCATGTCCAGGGGTACCTTCTCCAATGGTGCTTCCAATATTGGTATCGGCTCGGGGATAGTGATGAGCACAGGAAGTGTGAGTATTCTTGCCGGTCCAAACAGCAGTAACTCCACCAATGGCGGTTTCAGCGTACTGGCTTCTGATCCCGATCTGAGAACACTCATTCCCACCCTTGATCTGTACGATGCCAATGTGATTGAATTTGACTTCACGCCTACCGCCAATACAGTGTCTTTTGAGTTTCTGTTCGGTTCGGAAGAGTATTGCGAGTACGTCGGAACGCAGTTTAACGATGTTTTCGGCTTTTTCGTAACAGGGCCCGGTATCAGTGGCGTGGCCAACCTTGCTGTAATTCCAAATACAACAACGCCTGTTACTACGAATAACGTCAACCACGTTCTCAATTCGCAGTATTATTTCAACAACAATTACAACATTGTCTCCTGCGGCCTTGCTGTCACTAACCCGGTAATTTTTCAGGAAGCAGAACTGGATGGCTGGACTACCCCGCTGCAGGCAAGAATGTCTGTTCAGCCCTGCCAGACTTACCATATAAAACTGGCCATCGCCGACGTTTCAGACTGGCTGTTTGATTCTGCAGTATTTTTGAAGGCCAACTCATTCAATGCCGGCGGACAGGTATCGGCCTCCCCGGTTTACAAGCCCGGTCAGCAACTGGCACACGAAGGCTGTCCCGGAGCCGGAATCCGGTTCACACGCGGAAACAGCGATATCAGTCAGCCGCTGGCGGTCAGCTATACTGTCGCACCCTCGAGTACAGCCGTTTCGGGTATTGACTATTCTCCGCTGCCAGCCTCACTGCTGTTCCAGCCCGGCCAGTCGGAAATATTTGTCCCTGTTACTGTTTTCAGCGACGGACTTACAGAAGGACTGGAAACAATAGAGCTGCTTGTCAGCAACTCCTGTCAGTGCCAGCAAACCGCTGTCACTTTTCTGATGAGTGATCTGGAGCCACTCCAGCTCACTGTTTCAGGAGATACAACAGTGTGTGAATTTTCATCCGTGCAACTTTTTTCTTCCGCCAGTGGCGGTGAAGCCCCGTACAGTTACAAGTGGAGTAACGGCGACACAACGGCGGATATTACCGTTACCCCCCCTGCTACAGCCATCTATTCAGTAACTGTCACAGACAACTGCGGGCAGGTCGTTTCGGAACAGGCTGCAGTCATCGTGATTCCGTTTGAGCGAAAGACGCTGCAGATTCCGCTCTGCTACGGGGAATCTTTCGAAATTGACGGACAGTCGTACTCCGGTACGGTTACAGTTATTGATACATCTTTTACGGGAACACCCTGTGGCTCGATCACTGCCTACAAACTGACAGAACTGCCGGAAATAAAGACTTTGCGCACAATTACCTTCTGTCCGGGAGACACTGTTGACGTTGGTGGCATGTTTTATACCGGAGAAAGTGTCGTATTCCTGATGTTCACGGCGGCCAACGGCTGCGACAGTACAGTTGTCTATACACTTCAGTACGCCGTGCCGGCCCCCTCGGAAGTCAGTATCACCTGTCCGGCACCGGTTACCGTTTTCACCAATAATGGCGCCGGAGCAGAAATACAGTACGCTCACCCTGCTGCTTCCACCAGTTGCGTTTGTCCGGGACTTGACGTGGAAATGACCAGTGGTCTGGCATCAGGCAGTATTTTTCCGCAGGGAACAACCAAAGTGTGCTACAAGGCAGAGGATGCCTGTGGACAGACAAAGACCTGCTGCTTCAATGTTTCTGTACTGGAAGATGCCCCTTGTGATGTCAAGGTGATCGGCTGTCTGAGGTATGAACTGCTCACTATTACCGAGGACGCCGGAGGTAACAAGACCTATCGCGTTCAGGTCACCAATTACTGTCCGGATCCGCTGATATACACTGCCATGCAGGTGCCCAGTGGTGTACTGGCCATGAAACCGCTCGACAACACCATTTATACCGCCCCGGGTGGTAATCAGTACCTGGTACGAAATCCCAACTTCGCTCCGTTCTATTCCGTCAGATACAGGGCGCTGAATCCGGGTATTGCAAACGGACAGTCTGAAATCTTCAGATATACGCTGCCCGCCCAGACAGATGTGCTTTTCTTCGAGGTAATCAGTCGCCTGAGTGTCCAGCAGTTCTTTGCAGCTCACATGAACACGTTCTACTGTCCGATTGGTGTTACACCTCCCGATAACAGGGATGATGAAGACGCTGTTTTCCAGTCTTTTGTATCCGGTGCAGTACCCAATCCAACCACCGGAACGTTCAGAATGATCCTCGAGACGGAAGAAGACGCTCCTGTTGAGTACCGGGTATTCAACAGCCAGGGCCAACTTGTTCTGTCTGACAGGAGCGAATTGTTTGCCGGACAGGCTGACATTTCTTTCCCTGAAAGTTTGCCCAATGGTCTTTATTTCGTCGAGATAGTCGGTTTCGACGACCTCGGAGGAATGCAGCGCGTGGTGCTGCAGCGTTAAATTCTTTCAGAAATATGCCTTTATTTCAGGTAAAGGCATATTTTTGTGGCACATATTCACCAAAATTAATTGAAAACAATGGCAAACCAATTACACTGGAGGAGCGCTCTGCTCCTCTGCATCGCTGCTGTATGGCAATGCGACCTCTCCGCTCAAATCACTGTTGATGTAACACCCGGCTCCGCAGGCATACGCGCAGCCCTGACGGTCAGCCACGGTACGAATGAGGTGGCTCTTCACGGACTGCAACCCGGAGCTCTCTGTCGGGTCACGGCACTTCGTGCAACTGCCGATCAGCTGGCCGATTTTTCACTGAAACTTTCCGAAAAACAGTCCGTGCAATCCCCGGGTAATACTGGCGATAACACAATCTGGTTCACACCGGATGGTTCTTCGGCATTACTGAGTGTATATGCTACCTCTCCTGTCAAAACAGATGATATTCCACTTTATCTGTCTGTTATGCAGGAAAATGTCCAGCCCGGGAAGGACAAGCCGGCCGGTAACGCCGAGTCGCAGGCCCTGCTCCAGACAACCCCCAACGTCAATCCGCAGAGCCTGATCGCCAATACGCTGATCGGAGGAGGCTGCTATGCTGTGTCAAACGTAACAGCGAAGGGCAATTCTTCTGCCAAGGGTATTTTCACGGGTGGGGCACAGAATATTCAACTTTCCTCGGGAGTTGTGATGAGTACCGGCAATGTGAACATCCTCTCCGGCCCCAATCTGGCCGGCGATACCGACGGAGGATTTGGTACCCCCGGCTACGATGCCAGTCTGGATGCACTGGTGGCCGGAAACCTGTATGATGTGAATGTAATCGAATTCGATTTCGTGCCAACAGGCAGTATGGTCGAGTTTGAGTATGTGTTTGGCTCCGAGGAGTACTGTGAGTATGTGGGAAGCGAGTATAACGATGTGTTTGGCTTTTTTATCAGCGGCCCGGGAATTAATGGTGTGAAGAATCTGGCTGTCCTGCCCGGAGGTGCCACACCCATTTCTGTGAACAGCATAAATCACGAATCCAACACACAATATTACGTCAATAACAGCACCAATTTTCTGTCATGCAATTTTATGGGATGGTCGGCCGGCAACTATGCCGAGGTCGAGCTCGACGGGTGGACAAAGCCGCTGAAGGCCATCGCCAATGTGCAGCCATGTCAGAAATATCATATCAAACTGGCTATCGCCGATGTGGGCGACGGACTGTATGACTCGGCTGTATTTCTGAAAGCCAATTCATTCAGCGCCGGCGGACAGGTAGCTGCCGCGCCCGCGTACGCGCAGAACAGACCGGCAGCCTCCGAAGGTTGCGTGGGCGGAGCCATTCGTTTCTTCCGCGCGGGATCCACGACTAATTCGCTTGCGGTAAGCTATACCGTTTCTCCGACAAGCACCGCTGTCGCCGGAGTTGACTACGCCCCGCTGTCAGGGGTTGCAGTGATTCCTGCCGGGGAGAACGAGGTACTGGTACCTGTGACAATATTCAGCGACGGGCTGCCGGAGGGGACCGAAAAAATCGTGCTCGATATCAGCAATTCCTGTCAGTGCGAAACAAATCAGATCGAGTTATTGATCGGTGATTCCGAACCGCTGTCACTGTCGGTATCCGGAGATGCGCTGATTTGCGAGTTCGGGGAGAGTAATCTTGCCACTCAGGTAACAGGGGGTGAAGCACCGTATAATTATGTGTGGAGCAATGGAGGATCAGGCCCCTTTACGCAGGTATCGCCCACCGCAGGTACAACCTATACTGTTACTGTAACGGATTTTTGCGGAGATACCGTCTCCGGAAGTTTTGCTGTTGACGTCATACCGTTCGTCAGGGAAAATATATCAATTACTGTCTGTGCGGGCGAACAGGTTGAAATTGGCGGTGCGTTTTACACTGCTCCGGCCGTCGTGAATGATACGGTCTTTCTGAATGCCCCCGACTGCGGGCAAATTACGACCTACACACTGCTGGCTCTTCCAGCGGCTGCCGGCAGTGAAACTTTCACTTTTTGTGCAGGAGGTTCTGTGACTGTCAACGGTCAGATATACACTGCTCCCGGAGTTTTTACCGACACACTGACAGCAGCCAATGGCTGCGACAGCGTGATGACTTACACACTTGTGAAATTACCGCCGCTTGCCGGCGCTGAACTCATTCTCCTTTGTCCGGGAGACCAGGTGACGCTGGATGGTATTTCCTACAGCAGCGAAGCGGATATTCCGGTTACCTACCAGACGGCTGCCGGCTGCGACAGCATAGTTACCTACAAGCTGAGATATGCCACACCTGCCCCTTCGACAGTATCCCTGACCTGTCCCCCGTCATTAACCCTGAATATACCCACGGGTGTTCAGGGTGTTGCGGTTCAATATGCAGATCCGCTGGCGGCTACCGATTGCGCCTGTCCCGGAACAGTTGTTTCCATGTTGTCCGGCCAGCCGTCAGGCAGTCTGTTCCCGGTTGGTGTGACGCAGGTATGCTACCGTGCAGGTGATGTTTGCGGACAGTCGCGCACCTGTTGTTTCTCGGTAACCGTCTCGGAGGAAAGCCCCTGCGACGTGAAGGTAATCGGTTGCATGAAGTACGAACTGCTGTCGGTAACACAGGATCAGGGCAAGAACAGAACGTACCGGGTGCGCGTTACCAACAACTGTGCCCGCGAGCTGATCTACACTGCATTCCAGTTGCCCTCTGCCATAACGGCGATGTCGCCGGCGCACAACTCCATTTATACTTCTCCGGAGGGTAATACCTACCAGGTTCGCAATCCCAATTTCGCACCATTTTACTCTGTGCGTTTCAGGCCGGCCGGCGCCGGACTGGCCAATGGAGCCAGTTCAGTATTCCGATATACCCTGCCCGCCCAGGCCGATGTTGACTACATACACGTAATAAGCCGGTTGTTTGAACAGCAGTATTATGAGGCATATCTGAATACCTATTATTGTCCGGTGGGTATCACACCGGCTGATAACCTGGCTGATGGAAGTGATGACAGAGACGACGAAGAACTGATATCTGACCAGATATCGCTGTTCCCCAATCCGTCTGACGGGCTGTTCTATGCAGATTTGAGTGTATGGAAGGGCATGGATGTTACTGTTCAGGTGTATGACAGCCGCGGACAACGGGTATCAGGTACAGGTACGCGTGCCGGCGATGCGCCATATCAGGTGACAATGCCTGCCGGTATTCCTGCCGGACTGTATTTTGTGGAGCTGAGTAATAATGACGGAGAAAGAGAGGTGGTGAAGATGGTGGTAGAGCGTTAAAATAACTTGCACCGCTATGTAAAACGGGTGTGCCTGCTGACAGGGCACACCCGTTATATGTATGTTTATTTATGTTAATTATAGATAAATTTGATGTTAAATAATTTTAAATTATTGGTTTACAATAACTTAATTAATAGTTAATTTTGTCTGAACAGCCTGCCTGTGCTCCGGCTCTACCTTTGCATCGCATTTGAATTGTCACTTTGATGATTCTATTGCAGATTACAAAACAGCGTCGGTTGAAAAGCCACCATCGTTCCTTCCGGCGTCAGTAACAGACAAATCTTAACAGTTTTCCATCTATGAAGGATTTACACTCAACCTTCAAGGGTGCTTTGTGCACTCTTGTCATCACTCTGTCGTGCCTTTTCTCGGCGCAGGGTCAGAAAATCAGCGGTTCGGTTCAGGACGCTGTCAGCGGGGAGTCGCTTCCCGGTGCTACTGTCGTTGTACAGGGAACCACTCGCGGTACCACTTCCGATGCTTCCGGCAATTTTATGCTGGATGCAAAGAGAGGTGAAGTACTGATTGTTTCCTATGTAGGCTACAAAACACAGAATGTGGCTGTCGGCGATCAGGCTTCTGTTGTCATTCTCATGTCTGGCGACAACGTACTGAATGAGGTAACTGTGGGCGCTCTTGGCATCAGCCGCGAAAAAAAGTCACTTGGTTATGCTGTTCAGGAAGTGAACGGGAACGAGTTGCTGAAGGCCCGCGAACCCAATGCCATTAACACGCTTGCCGGTAAAGTGGCCGGTCTGACGGTGGGTGCATCACCCGAATTGCTGGGTGCTCCCAACCTCAACCTGCGCGGTTCAAATCCGATTTTCGTGGTGGACGGTGTGCCTGTCAACTCCGACACTTGGAACATCAGTGCTGACGATATCGAGACATTTACTGTGCTGAAAGGCCCTGCTGCGGCTGCCCTTTACGGCTTCCGTTCCAAAGACGGTGTTATCATGATTACTACCAAAAAAGGTACGAAGGACAAGCGTGGTGTGAGCATCGAGTTCAACAGCAGCCAGATGGTGGAATCTGGTTTCAATGCTGTTCCGACAGTAAACTACGAGTATGGACCTGGCGATCATGGTCGCTATGCATTCGTTGACGGTCGCGGCGGCGGTACCAACGACGGTGACTACGACATCTGGGGCCCCCGTTTTGAGGGTCAGCTGATTCCACAGTACGACAGCCCGATCGATCCCGTAACCGGTCAGCGTATTGCTACCCCCTGGATTTCACGCGGTGAAAGGAACCTGGAGCGTTTCCTGCGCCCCGGACTGCTTTCCAACAACAATATTGCTGTTGCCACATCCTCCGAAAAGATGGATATGCGCTTCTCCACCTCCTGGAATTACCAGCAGGGTATGGTGCCGAACACGCAACTGAACGGTCTGAACTTCAACGTTTACAATAACCTGCGCTTCAACAGCCGGGTCAGTCTTGAGTCGAATCTGAACTACAACCGTCAGTTCACCGACAATATTCCGGATGTCCAGTATGGCCCTAACTCTTTGATCTATAATATAATTCTCTGGGGTGGCGCCGACTGGGATGTTGACGACATGAAAAACTACTGGCAGCCTGGCAAAGAGGGTGTTCAGCAAATTTATGCCGAATACCAGCGTTACAACAATCCGTGGTTTATGGCCCAGGAATGGCTCCGTGGCCACTACAAGACCGATGTTTACGGTCAGACGGCCCTTAACTGGAATATCGCCAAAGGACTCGATTTCAAACTGCGTACGGCCATTACTACCTACGATCTGTTCCGCAACGAGAAATTCCCTTACTCTGCCACGGTTTACGGCCGTGAAGAGGCGCGTGGTGACTACCGCGAAGACAAGCGCACCATGTTTGAAAACAACACGGATGCCTACCTGAGTTTCGACCGCAACATCAGCGACAATATCAGCCTGAAGGCACTGGCCGGTGGTAACCTGCGTTCGTTCAACTATGAATCCAGCTACACGACCACGAATTACCTCAACGTACCGGGCCTGTACTCGTTCTCCAATACAGCCAACCCGCTGTACGCTTCCAACTTCCGTTCCAAAATGCTGGTTCAGAGCGGATACTATTCGCTTGATCTCGGTATTCGCAATTTCCTGTATCTGTCGCACACCGGTCGTGTTGATCACCTGTCAACCCTGCCAAAGAACAGCAACACATTCTATTACCCGAGCGTGGGCGCCAGCGTGCTGATCAGCGAACTGGCTGATCTCGGTCCTGTATCTTACCTGAAACTGCGCGGTTCCTATGCCAACGTGAAGGAAGCACTCACTACCCGTTACATTGGTGCAACTCCTGCAGATCCTTATCCGCTGGGTTACGGTTCCTACTACTCCTCCACATACGACGGGCCATCGTACTCCAACTCTTCTGCGTACTCTTCCCCACTGGTATATAACGGACAGCCGGGTTCCTACTTCACCAATACAATTGCCAACACAGGCCTGCAGCCGTCTTCACGTACCAACTACGAAACCGGTCTGGAAGCACGCTTCTTCGGGAGCCGCCTTGGTCTCGATGTAACTTATTTCCAGTACATTGACGGACCTCAAATTTTTGCGTTGCCTATTTCTGAAGCTTCCGGCTATACCAGCCAGCTTATCAACGCTGTAAAAACGAAAAAAGCGGGCTGGGAGATCGGTCTGACAGGTTCTCCGATCAGAAATGCTGACGGACTGAACTGGGATGTAATGGTTAACTGGAGCACGTACCAGGAAACACTGGAAGAACTGCCTGAAGGTACTGATGTCATCAACGGTTTCTTCCGTCTCGGCGATCGCCTCGACAAGTACTACGATTCTGCACCGGTACACGACCAACAGGGTAATATCGTACACGATGCGAGTGGCCGCGCTATTCGCAATCCTGTGCCACAGTTCCTCGGCTACTCCAATCCTGACTGGGTTTGGGCTGTAAACAACAAGTTATCCTGGAAAAATGTCAGCTTCAACTTCCAGTTCGACGGTCGTGTAGGCGGTGTTATCACCAACTACGTTCAGCGTCAGACGTTCCGCGGTGGCCGCCACCTCGCCACTACACAGGGGGAAATGGGTGAAGCACGCTATGCCGACTGGGTAAATCAGAAAAACGGACTGTTCACGGATCCTCAGGTGAATGGCAATTATGTAGGTGACGGCGTTCGTCTTGTAAGCGGTACAATCAAGTATGACCAGTATGGCGCTATCACCAACTGGGATGAGCTGGAATTTGCCGACAATACAACCAAAACATTCCTGCAGGATTATATCAGCCGTCTCTATGCTACTTCCGAGGCCAACCTGATGTCCAAAACCTTCTCCAAGTTGCGCGAGGTGACCATCACTTACCAGATGCCGAAGAAGTGGTTCCAGAACAGCAATTTCATCCGTCAGGCCAATGTGTCACTGGTTGGTCGTAACCTTCTTTACTTCGCCGAGAAGAAAGATATTGATCTGGATCAGTACATCACGAACAACTACTCAGGTCTGCAGTCGCCAACAGCAAAGCGCTATGGCGTGAACATCAACATCACATTCTAAACCCGGCTCAATAATTTGACAATGAAACAATTCAGATATATTTTCATGCTGGCAGCGCTCATTCTCGCTGCCGAAAGCTGCCAGAAGTTCGACGAACTGGAGGCAGATCCGAACCGCTCCACCCAGGTGCCGCCATCGCTGGTGCTTCGCGGTATCCTCGTGGATATGAACTACGCACCCTGGGGTGATATTGCGCGCTGGAATCAGTACTGGTGCTCCAACTACAACTACTACGATAACAACGAGTACTGGACTGGCAGCGCTGACCTTCGTTTCACTACATTGAAAAATGTGATCAAAATGGAGGAAGAAGCTCAGCGTATCAATCTTCCTGCTGTAAATGCCTATAGTGCTCTCGGCAAATTTTTCCGTGCCTTCTTCTACTATGACATGACGATGAAGGTGGGAGATATTCCGATGAACCAGGCACTGCAGGGCGCAGAAAATGTAGCACCTGTCTATGATACGCAAAAAGACGTACTGAAGCAGGTACTTGTATGGCTGGATGAGGCCAACACTGATCTGGCTGCCCGTATCGCGGCGTCTGACGTATCACTGGAAGGAGATATTTACTTCGGTGGAGACCTTCGCAAATGGCAGAAAACTGTCAATGCATTCAAACTTCGCGTACTGGTTCAGCTCAGCAAAAAAACTGCTGACGCCGACCTGAATGTCAAGGGAGAGTTTTCCAAAATTCTCGGCAATCCGACTGCCTATCCGGTTATGGAAAGCAATGGCGACAATCTTCAGTTCATTTACGGAAGCGTATTCAACAAGTATCCTTTCAATCCTGACAACTTCGGCTTCTTTGCTGATCGTTATAATACTTCCGCTACTTATGTAAACACGCTCGCAGGTCTGCGCGATCCGCGTGTTTACGTAGTGGCTGAACCTGCAGCAGCTCAACTGGCCGCCGGTTTCACAGCCGCCGATTTTGAATCGTATATTGGCGCTCCTTCAGATCAGGGACTTGATGAAATGGCCACCAAAGTGCAGGCTGGTGAATACTCCCGTATCAACAAGGCGCGTTTTTTCAGCAATTACGTTGGAGAACCCAGCATCCAGATTGGCTATCCGGAACTTTGCCTGAATATCGCAGAGGCGATCAATCGTGGTTGGGCAACGGGCAATGCCGGTGAATGGTACAATAAAGGTATCACTGCCAGTATGGAAACCTACGGTATAACTGATGTTGCAGCGTACCTGGCTCAGCCTCTGGTGGCGTATGCAGGTAACAACGCCAATGGCCTCACACAGGTGCTCGTTCAGAAATACCTCGCTCAGGCACAGCACAGCGGACTGGAGTCGTATTACACCTGGCGCCGCACCGGTGTACCAACCTTTGCCGAGGGTGGCCCCGGTACCGGAAACTCCGGTGTTATCCCTCGCAGGTTCCAGTACCCGACCAGCGAGCGCGACAACAACACAGATAATTACCAGGCAGCATTGAGTCGTCAGTTCGGTAATACAACCGACAATATCAACGACAAGCTCTGGGTAGAGAAAGATTAGGTTTGTCTGAAGCAGGCCGGGCAGCGGAATGCCGCTTGCACCGGTCTGCTCCGGTACTTCCTAACCTTTCGTCATAACTTCATATAGAATGGTTTAATTGAGTGGGAAGTCGGCGAAATGCCGGGTTCCCACTGCCTTTTGATTCAAGTTCACCAATTTCACGTCAAAGATGACAAAAAAAGAAAAAGTTGCCGCTGTTATGTCGTTATTCTCGGCGAGAGGCGGAGAGGAATACTTTGGAGAAGAAGTGACGCAGTTGCAACACGCCGTTCAGGCAGCCGAAATCGCCCGCGAGTTATATCCAGATGACAATGAGTTTATTGCAGCTGCATTTTTGCACGATCTGGGTCATATTTGTATCAACCCTGAGTCTGAAGAACAAAGCATGGGAGGATTCGGGGTCATGCATCACGAGAAGGCTGGAGCTGAATTTCTGCTTGGCCTTGGCTTCCCGGAAAAGGTGGCGCGTCTGGTGGAGAACCACGTGGAGGCCAAACGGTACCTGGTGAGTACCGATGAACGGTACTTTGAGTCTCTATCGGACGCAAGTAAAATCACGCTGATGCACCAGGGGGGTAAAATGGAGGCAGATGAGATCGCTGCTTTTGAATCAGATCCATTTTTTTTGCAGCACATAGCGCTCCGCAGAATTGACGAGCGCGCCAAATCCGCGGAGCACACATTCTCATCGCTTCGGTGGGTGGAGGGACTGTTGGAAAACGTTGTTTCCTGACATCAAACAAGTGTCTCGGCCAGTCCGAAACTCATGGTCATCCCGGCGCCGCTAAGTCCGTTCACTATACAGACTCCCGGTGCCGGATTGGCCACATATTCTGTTTTGCCGGGCAATTTTGGATAAACACCGTGCCAGGTTTCAGTCAGCTGAAGTGTTGGCAGTTCAGCAAAAGTGGCCAGATATCCGAGTATATGTCTGTTGATCTCTTCCTTGTCAAATGGAGATACATCCCACCCGTATTCATGACTGTCGCCGAGAATGATCTCTCCGGCATTATTCTGGGAAACCAGCACGTGAATGCCGTATTTTGAAAATGCCGGATTCTCTGTATCATATCGTTCCCTGGTCACTTTCAGCTGTTCTTCCAGATAAGAGAATGAATTATAGTGCAGTAACGTCAGACCGGCACAAAGAGATGGTCCAAGATTCCATCCTCCGGGCTGCGGAACGGTACGCATCATCTGCAGCTTGCACTTGGTAATACCGCTTTCCCTGAATATCTGCGGGTATAGCGTTTCAAAATCGGCGCCTGAACATATATACACCCTGTCGGCCCGCCATATTTCGAAGAAATCGGTCAGCAACCCACCCTCGGCGTGTGAAACAGCAGTGCCAAAATGGAACTCTACACCATGAACATGCTCCAGGTATTGTGTCAGGTTAGGTATCGCAAGCCTTGAAGTCACGGTACATTCCGTATCGCTGTAGAGCGCTCCCTTCAGCCCGGCAGTTTTAACGGCCGGACTGATTACTGACACCTCGGCAGGTGTCATGAGTTTTGTCTTGTACCCTGCATGAGGTGCATCTTTGTGAAATGCCTGTACGATTTCCCACTCATCCTGATGATATGCCAGCTGGAGTGATCCATTCTGATTCAGCCACAAGCCGCTTTCCGAGGCTGCCTCCAGCCATATTTCCCTGCTTCTCATAGCTCGGTCAAGCAATTCTCCCGCTGGTTGTCCTATTGGCCAAACCAGTCCGAAATTGCGTATAGATGCCCCGACTGCTCTTGGATTGCGCTCGAAAACAGCTACTTTGTTACCTTTTTTTACCGCTGCATAAGCAATGGCCAGGCCAACTATCCCGGCCCCGACTATTGCCACATCGTACTTGTTGTCTTTCATGTTGTGTTGTTTGCATAACTGCCTCGCAGTTACCTGTTTTCAGATTGATACTTGCGCCTCAGGTAGAACCATGAAGCCAGTCCGAGCATCACAATGACAGCCGAACTGCCATAGCACAGTACAGTGTAGTATTCAAGCCAGCTTTGTTGTCCTGCACCGAAATTTTTCCAGATCAATACCGCCGCGCTGCCCAAATATCCGGTAGAATCGGCTATGTACATCAGGAATCCCACATTTCCCGCTTCTTTAAATGCAGCCAGCAGCCGGTCGAAAAGTACTCCGTTGAACAACAGATACGGCAAAAACAGCCCTGAACCCGAGATAATCATCCACCACAGCGGAGACATCATTCCTGTCCCGAACAGATATGTCGAAAAAGCAAGTATAATCGCCCCGCCAATGGTCATGATATGGATGATTCCGAGTGCCCGGTAATGCCTCGAAATACCTGCCATAGAGCCGATTCCGGCCAGACACACCAGTGCAACGGGTATTTCAGCCGTAGTCAGCAATGCAGGCTGTCCGTCAAATCCAAGGTCAGACCATATCTCAACTGCAAAATTGTCGCGTACATCCCTGACTACTGTGAGCACCAGATAAATACCGGTGAGCAAAATCATACCCGGAGCAAAACGGCTGAACAAGGCTCTTTGTTCCGGCTTCGACATGGTGACCCGCTCCGAACGGCTGTCCCGGTCTGCCTCAGAGGGTGGCGGAATGTGCTCCAGTATCCACACGCAAATCGCCAGCACGGGCAGGAAGATCAAGCCTGCAACAAATGGCATCCATTCCTCCCGAACATGGCAGCTGCTCATCAGCCAGTGGCCTGTTGTTTTTGATATGCCCGATGAAATGATGAAATTGACGCACAAAACGGAGGCAAGTATGTCGGTGGCACGGCGCCCTTCAAGGTAGCTGAAGACCAGCCCCCATGCCATGCCCAGCGGTAACCCGTTCATGAACATCCATACAATATTCCAGGGGTAGGGGGTTGTGGCAAATCCCAGCAGAGAAATTTCTGCAAACAGGGCCACTCCCATCAGCAGGCGGGCGCGATGTTGTACTCCGAGTCCCGCTATGACGCCTATCCCTATAAATTTGGAAAGTGCATAGCCCGCCACCTGAGCCACTACCAGCAGTATTTTGTAATGGATGCCTGCCAGCTCTCTGCCATCGAAAGAAGCAGCCGTGAAAGGTTTTCTGAAACCATATATACTGCAGTACGCCAGAAACGCTGCCGTTGCTGCCACAACGACGAGCTGCAGTGACGTTTCATGACCGAGATGACGTTTCAGGGCCTGTGAGTGTAACATCTGTTGTGTAATTTCACACAATATTATGTTCTCGGGTACCTGTGAACCGGACGATTGTGGTTAAATAATCTTATCTTAATGATTGCTTTTCAATAACTTAACATTGTACGGCAAAACTTAAAAATAGCATAACACCAACCCGTTTACATTTGTGCCAAACAAACTGATA
>CAILQK010000332.1 GCA_903836265.1 uncultured Bacteroidota bacterium
AGACCTGCCTGGATACCATCAGGGACCTGATTGACAAAATGGGCCGCCGCGAATCCACAGGCTTCGACCGCACGGAGCCGCGCCCTCCCGCGGGAACCAAAGATGACCTGTACGCCATTTTTCCGGAAAATGGTGCAAAACCCTATGATACGGTGGCATTGCTCCGCACACTCGTGGATGAAGGAAAACTGACGCAGTACAAGGAGCACTACGGTAAAACAATGATAACGGCCTACGCGCGTATAGATGGCTGGGCAGTAGGTATCGTGGCCAATAACCGCCAGGTGGTGAAAAATGCCAAAGGGGAAATCCAGTTTGGTGGAGTCATATACTCCGATTCTGCCGAGAAGGCCACGCGGTTCATCATGAACTGTAATCAGAAGAAGATTCCACTGGTGTTTATACACGATGTCACCGGATTTATGGTGGGAATACGCTCCGAACACGGTGGTATTATCAAGGACGGCGCCAAAATGGTGAATGCGGTTGCCAACTCCACCGTGCCCAAATTTACGGTGATCGCCGGCAATTCTTACGGCGCAGGCAACTATGCCATGTGTGGAAAGGCGTATGATCCACGACTGATCGTGGCCTGGCCCACAGCAAAAATTGCCGTCATGGGCGGAGAGCAGGCGGCAAAGGTGCTCACCCAGATACAGATACAATCGCTGAAGGACAAAGGATCAGCACCCGATCCGGAAGCTGAGAAGGCGCTGTTTAACCAGATTAAAGCCAGGTACGACGACCAGACGACCCCCTACTATGCAGCAGCGCGACTGTGGGTTGACGCCATCATTGATCCCGCCGACACTCGCAAGTGGATCAGTATGGGCATCGAGGCGTCAAACAATGCACCGGTTGAGAAATTCAATCCGGGTGTGATACAAACCTGATTATTCGGCAATACGCTGCCCCCTCACAGCCGAGCCAATGGTGACATCCATCGCGCGGTGGGCGAGAGGAGTCGTGTACTCGTTGAGTGCCTCAATCTGTTTGTGAATGGCATCCTTGTCGGTGCCTGCAGCAATGCCCCGGAGGGTTCCTATCATTTCACGGGTAGTGTCCTTTTCCTCCTGTGACAGAATAGAATCGTGCTGTTTAATAAACTTTTCACCGGAGAGAATGAGGTTTTGGGCCTCATTCCTGGCCTCAAGCAGTCCGCGCGCCGCCATGTCCGACTGAGCATTCCGGATACTGTCGAGCAGCATCAGGGCCATCTGTTCCTCGGTGATGCCATAAGTGGGCCTGATTTCCACCCGGGTTTCCAGCCCGGAACGCAGTTCCCGTGCGCGCACAGTGAGAATCCCGTCAGCATTCAGGATAAACTGTATGTCAATCTTTGGGAGACCGGCCGGCATGGCGGGAATATCGCGAAGAATAAACTCACCGAGCTTCCGGTTGTGCTCTACCAGATCGCGTTCACCCTGGTAAACAGCAATTTTCAGGTTTTTTTGTCCGTCAACGCTGGTTGTATATTGTCGCCCGGCTTTGGACGGTACTTTGGAGTTTCGCGGAATAATTACATCCATCAGTCCGCCAACAGTTTCGATACCCAGTGACAGGGGAGTAATATCGAGCAGCAATACGTCCTGCTGGTTGCCGGCAAGTACATCGGCCTGTATGGCTGCGCCGAGCGCCACTACTTCATCGGGATCAATACTGTCGAAAACAGTCTGACCAAAGAATGCCGATACCGACTCTTTGACAAGTGGAACGCGGGTGCTGCCTCCTGCCATTACCACTGTTTTGATATCTGAGAGGTCAATTCCGGCATCTTTCACTGCATTGGCACAGCAGGCAAGCGTCCGGCCAACGAGTGGACCGATAAGTTCATCGAACTCCCTGCGGCTGATCTGAAGTGAATGACCGTTTAAAGTACACTGGTAAGTATCAGCTGTGGAAAGCGTTTTCTTGGCTTTTTCAGCTTCCAGACGGATTTGCTGACTGAATTCCTTGTTTTCTTCAAGAAAAGAGGAGGGCAGACCCAGTTCCGACAGCCATTTAAGGATGATGGCCTGGTCAAAATCATCGCCACCCAGAAACGTATCACCGTTGGTGGAAAGCACCTCATATATTCCATCCTGAATCTGAAGAATGGAAATGTCGAAAGTGCCGCCTCCAAGGTCGTAAACTGCAATAGTGCCCGCTTCAGAGGGATTGTACGCCAGAGCAGCGGCAGTGGGCTCATTTACAATACGCAACACATCCAGCCCCGCCAGTTTGCCGGCATCGCGTGTAGCCTGTCGCTGATTGTCGTTGAAGTAAGCCGGCACAGTGATCACCGCTTTGCTGACAGTCGTGTTGAGCTCGTTCTCTACACGCTGCTTTAATTCTCTCAAAATAAGAGCGCTGAGCTCAATCGGAGTGTAAAACTTGTCGTCCACCCTGATTTTGACCAGCGACTCTGTGTCATCATCAATAATTTTGTATCCGAAAAACTGTGTATGTGCGGCTATATCCAGGTAAGACTTGCCCATCAGTCTTTTCACAGAGAATATGGTTCGGGCAGGGTCAGTAACCAGTTTTCCCCGGGCATCCATGCCAACCAGTACCGACTGATCGGCTGCGAAGTGCACAATGGAGGGAACCAGTGAGCTGCGACCTTCCCGATCGCGTACGCAGACAGGCTTGCTGTCTCTGATGAGTGCCACCAGGCTGTTGGTTGTGCCCAGGTCAATCCCCACAATCGTCTCTCCGGGTCTTTCTATGGAACCATCTTTCAGGTTAATGGAAAAAGTAGCCATGTATTGTCATTTCAAACCCTCAAACAAGCCCGGACACGAAAAGTTCATACAGAGGTGGTGGCAGAGAATCGGCAGCCGCATGGGAAATTACCCTGCTCTCAGTTGGCTTTTCCCTGTATGGGTATTGTTGAGAAACGGCTGCCGGTATCTGCGGATGAGAGCCTCAAAAGTATTAAGAAAAGTCAGAATAGAAAAAATATTTTTTGCAGTAATGTGATTTACGGCAAAGAAATGTTATGAGAATTCGTATTTTTCATTTGAGTGGTAATGATAAGGGGTGTCGCCCCGGATATATTAATCAATATTTGACTGGCAGTTAACA
>CAILQK010000333.1 GCA_903836265.1 uncultured Bacteroidota bacterium
CACCATTGAACGGGAAGACTTCACGATGCCTGCCAACGGCGCACTCACGGTGTCATGTATCAGTCAGGTAACTGTCCCTGTGCCACCGGCAGTGAACGACTACTGCGGGAGCGCCATTGCACCGGTTGGTCCTACTGTGAGCGGAACCTATACCAGCTGTGAAGGTACCAGAATTTATACGTGGGTTTACACCGATTGCGAGGGCAATGCACACAGCTGGACGTACACCTTCACAATTGATAATAACACGGCACCTGTTGTCAGTTCCACCAGTTCGCCTTCAAATCCTGACATAAAAGGATATGCCTGTGGAGCGACATTCACTTATCCTGCCGGTCAGAGTGCCTGTATCATCAACAAGACGATTGCTGTGCCGGGCTGGATGGATGATTGCGGGAGCCCCGTAACAACCGGTCTGACTACCAGCAACGGACTGGTTCTGTCTCAGCTGAATGATGTCGTACTGGGCAATTTCCCGGTGGGAACAACAACGGTAAATTTCACAGGTACAGATTGTGCCGCCAATACCGGAACCTGCACGGTCAGTATCACCGTGGTGGATGATCAGCGCCCAACCATCACCGGTTGCCCGCCATCCAGCATCTCAACCGTGAATGATCAGGGCAGATGCGACAGGACGTTGAGCATGGTAATTCCCACAGCAAACGACAACTGCGCTGTTTCCTCAGTTTCCTATTCATCAACAGGAGCAACCGTCTTGAGCGGAAATGAGTTTCCGAACCCGCTTGTATTCAATACGGGCGTTTCTGTCGTAACCTATACAGTACACGATGCTGCAGGCAATACGACTGCGTGCAGTTTTACGGTGACTGTACTTGATAACCAGCCGGCAGCAGTTGCATGCCCTTCAAACCGGACATTTGGCACTGACACGGGTGTTTGTACCTGGACAGCCACAGCCTCACTGGCAGCAACGGTAACAGACAATTGTCCGTTGTACAGCCTGAATTATGTCTTGTCCGGCGTTACAACCGGAACCGGCGCCAATACGCTGAACGGTATTGTATTTAACAGGGGAATCACCACGGTGAGGTGGACAGCCACCGATCAGGGCAACACTGCTGCCTCCTGTACTTTCACCATCACAGTTTCAGACCAGGAACCGCCTGTCGTGGCTGCCAATGGCGGTTCAACGGTGGCCTGCCCGTCGGCGATAATCGCTCCGGTTGCTCCGACTGCTGTTGACAACTGCGACGGTTCTGTGTCCGGCGTACTTGTCAGTACCGTAAATACACCGTCTTCTCTGACGTGTGAAGGTACCCGGGTTTATACCTATACCTTTACAGATGCTGCCGGCAACGTGAGCAACTGGACATATACCTGCACCGTGGAGCGCCAGGATTTCACGATGCCTGCGAATCAGGGAAGTACAGTTGCCTGTATAGCCCAGGCAACACAGCCAATACCGGTTTCGGTTACCGACAACTGCGGTGCACCCATCATCCCGAATGGTCCGGTGACTGGTGGTACCTACACCGGCTGCGAAGGTACCCGTACTTTCACCTGGACATATACCGATTGTGAAGGAAACTCTCATTCGTGGGTGTACACTTATACGATTGAGCGCAACGACTTCAATATGCCTGCCAATGGCAGTTCCACCGTCGCCTGTATCGCTCAGGCTGTCATACCCGCCGCTCCGTCTGTTACCGATGCCTGTGGAAATATACTCACGCCTTCCGGTCCCGCAGTCAGCGGCACCTTTACTTCCTGCGAGGGCACGCGCACCTACACCTGGACCTACACCGACTGTGAAGGAAACACCCACCCGTGGGTATATACCTATACCATTGAGCGACTGGATTTCAGTATGCCGGCCAATGGCTCTTCAACTGTTGCGTGCATAGCCCAGGCTGTGCAGCCAACTCCCCCCATGGTGAACGATCAATGTGGCAACCCGATCACGCCGGTTGGTCCGACAGTCGGCGGCACCTACACCAATTGCGAGGGTACCCGTACCTACACCTGGGTTTATACCGATTGTGAAGGCAACACGCACAA
>CAILQK010000334.1 GCA_903836265.1 uncultured Bacteroidota bacterium
AAAATGAAGACATCAAAAACGCCATTCAGTCGCTGGGTGCCATTACGGTTGATATAACCAGAAAGGACACTGCAGTGGAGTTTGTGTATATTAATCCGGATCCGGAGGTAGATATTTACGAAGGTCTGGCAAACGACTGTTCCGATTTGAAGTATTGGAGTCCTGTGCTTCCCCTGGGTTCAATATCCGACTTCACTGCGGGTATAATCAGACGCTGGAATCCGCCACTTCCTCTGGGTGCTGCTGCAGATTACAGCGCCAGTCCTGTCAAGGTGATGTATAACAATACCGATTATTTCGTCAGTAACAGTGCGGTTGTAATTGGCGGACAGGAATACACCTACAGCGAACATACAATAAGTGGGGGTAATTTCTCCGGAAGTACGGTAACGATTGATCAAAACTCACACGAACTGGTTGCATCCGATGCAACTGCTGTATTGGATCAGGGTGATAATGTGACAATCAAACTAAGGGTGCAGGAACAATATCCGGGGGGTACATGTATTTTGAACGAAGCAGATATCAGATTTGTAAATGGACTGGGAGATGAGGTTAAAGATACCAGTCTGGCAGCTGCCGTTCTCTCCCGCACCGGCACGGTAACTGATCACAACAATAACCCCCTGGCCAACAGGGCAGTGAAAGTTCGGGTCACATTACAGCCAACTGCAACTTCAGCGGTTTCCGATGCCTATTACCGTGAAACTCATTCGACAACAACCAACAGTTCTGGTGTTTTCAGTATCATAGCAGGGGGTGGAACAAGAGATACAATGGTGGGAGCGTTATTCAGTGATGTACCCTGGTATCCTGATACTGAAGCTCCATATTTGAAATTGGAGGTTGACACATCACTGACAGGTATATATATGCAGAATGGGGGAATCAGCAGGGTGACTCATCCTCAGACTACACACGAATACAAGTTTTCAGTGGGTAGCGCCAATCCGATACCACCTTACTACAAAACAATTCAGATTATTGCTACTACTCCTGATGGGCGGCAGGGATCAACTGACAGGGTGGCCGTAATCAACGGAACACGTCCGAATGGCGAGCGGTTTACTACCTATCTTCCCGAACGCCCTACACTTATTCTTCGAGACCCGCCGGGAGATGCCAGTTATTCGTATATTTCAAAGGATTCTACGGTGTGTGATGCCTATTCATTCGGCTGGACGAACGAGCAGGCGCTTTCACTTGGGGTAGAGTTTGACGCAGCGCCCGAAGTGGTAACATTCACTGGTGTCGGAGTAGGAACAATTATGGGTACTGAAACAGGTGTTGCAGGAGGATTCAGTATTTCACTTGTTCATTCCCAGATAAAAGAGAGTGGCTGGCAAACCTGTATGACCTTTGGCAGTACCATCAGTACCAGTGATGCAGACTTGATCGTTGGCGGTGATCAGGGAGGTGACGTATATGTAGGTAGTGCACAAAACATTATTTTTGGTACATCAGATCGGGTAAATGTACAAAATTGTGTTATCGAGGCTGACCAGATCATCACTTTAAAACCCGGTACTCCCACCATCTTCCGCTACTCCGAGTATTACATCAGGCGTTACCTGATTCCCTACCTCGATAATCTGGCTGTCGCCTACGATGGATTGGGGAAAACAGACAGTTCAGCCATCATGCGCAACTCGGCAGATTTGTGGAAATCCTACATACAATTGAATGTAGAAACCAAAGCTGCCGCCAGTTTTGAAAAAAATTTCTCCTTCGATGCGGGTTCTAGTTATGAAGGCTCCTCCACAACTTCACGTGATGATTACGATGTAAATGAAAACACATTCTCCCAGCTTGCTTCCGGTTTCTTTAATTCCGGATTCAAGATTTTTGGTGCCGGAGCCTCCCAAACGTATTCACTGGATCTCAATTTCAGTCAGATATGGCGCAGTGAAGATATCACCTCAAAGGCAACCACCATTGGTTATGTGCTCGCGGATGATGATGCGGGTGATGCCTTCAGTGTGGATGTGCTGAATGACCCTGTATTCGAAACCCCGGTTTTCAAAATCAAATCGGGACAGTCCTCTTGTCCACATGAAATGGGGACTGCTTCACGCGACAGGCCATCTATCCAGCCCGTTGCCGGATATCCCCTGCAGGCTATAAATGTTCCGTCGAAGGAGCCGGCTATATTCAAGTTTAATCTTGGTAATGTCAGTCAGACTTACGAGAGCAGACCATATTATCTTTCATCCAATGCCAATGCTGATGATAATCCGGATGGCGCCATAATCAGACTTAATGGAGATGTGCTCAATGAAGAAATGGAATACCTGCTCGATCCGAGTTCCTCTGTTCCCGTTATTGTGACAGTTGAACGAGGTCCCATAGAATATGATTATGATCTCGTTATTACTTTTGCATCAGGTTGCGAATCTGAAAGGGCAACAGCGCTGGGCATTACGGATATGTCTGTGAGTCCTGGATTCACTTATCTGGATACACTGGCAGCTGCACCGATTGATATCAGTGTGTCCTTCGTGCGCCCGTGCAGCGAAGTGGATATTGATTATCCCCGCGATAACTACGTTGTTCTCAGTAATGACCCTGCACTCTCACCCACGAACTCAACTGTACGCGACATCATAGTCAATAACTACAGCCTGATTGATCCCAATTTTCAGTCAATAAGGGTGCAATACCGCAAAGCAGATGGTAATGGTATCTGGACAAATATTCTTGCACCTTCGAATATTGTGGCGCCCAATCCGCATGAACGCTGGAATACCAAGAATCCGGCTTACCAATCCTGGAATGGCAGCCCCAAACCAGATACACTGGGACCCTTGTCAACAACCTTCAAATGGGAGACTGCGGGTATGGTGGACGGTAATTACGAACTGCGCGCCATCTCAATTTGTACAGGAGCAGCCACCGGGATGGAGGGAAGCTCATATTACATTCCTGTTCGCATAGAACGCGAACCACCCGCTCCGATCGGCACACCCGAACCCGCCGACGGCGTACTTTCAAATGGTGATGAAATTTCCTGCAGCTTCAACAAGCTCATCAATTGCAACCTGATCCAGGCGGATCAGATCAATCCGAATAATGTGGGATTGTACGATACTGAAACCAATGAACTGATAGACGCGGTCGTGTCGTGCTATGAAAACCGGATTATAATTGTGCCCAATGTAGCGAACCGGTTCATTGAAAACAAGGTACTTC
>CAILQK010000335.1 GCA_903836265.1 uncultured Bacteroidota bacterium
CGACGTAGAGACGCGATTAATCGCGTCTCTACGTCGCCCGGCCTTACCCCAAAATGACAAATCACAAAACCCTCATCTCCGTGAATTATCCGTAATCAAACCGGCAAAGCGATTCGCCGCATATCCCGCTCACTTTCGTATCTTCCTCACTACGGAATTTGCCGCTTTTCGGCCTGTCTCGACGGCTCCGTTCATGAATCCACCCCAGGCACTGCTCGTGTGCTCGCCGGCGAAAAAGATATTTCTGACGTTTTCGGCCGCAATGCTGCTGAAGCTGGTGTACTGCCCCGGCTTGCAGAACGAATAGCTGCCTTTTATCAGCGGGTGCCCGGGCCAGTATGCCAGTTCTGTCCTGCCCGTGGCAGCCTCCCGGAAGCCGGGGAAGGCGCTGTTCAGTATGCCTCCCAACTCGCCGCTGAGTCTGCTCTCCTGGCCCGGAGCGGCCTGTATGGCCTGCCGGCCTCCGAGGTAGCAGGTGTAGGTGCTGTGCCTGCTTCCCGGCATCTGCAGTTGTGAACTGTCCCAGCCGTTATGGATGCTGTCGTTGTACAGATAGCCCCGGCTGCCGGCCTGTCGCCACGGACTGCCGAGGGTTTCTGTAACGAATTTGGTGTTGGCACCGTAGCCCATCTCGCTAATTACGATGCTTTTTTCGGGAGACATCTCAAAGCGCAGGCCGGTTTCACGGAGCAGGGTGAACGGGATGGTCACGATCACATAATCGAATGTGTATTGTCTGGTGGTTCCCGACTGGTCGAAGGTCAGCGTGATGTCGCCGCCAGATTTTTCCCTGATTTCGAGCAGTTTGTGCTCTGTTTTTATCCCGCTTCCGAAATAGTCTGCCAGCCCGGCAATGATTCTGCTGTTGCCACCCCTTATTTTGAACCGCTCGTCGCTGTCGCCGTACATCCTGAAATGTTTTTTGTCGAAGTCAAGCGTGGCGAGCATGACGGCAGCACTCTGCTCTGCAGCCTCGGCGCCGTTCTCGCCCACGAAGGCGGCCTCCAGAATTTTCAGCATCCAGTCGCTCAGCGGCATCCTGTGCAGGAACTCGGCCAGCGACAGGTTGTCGTAGTACGCGCTGTTGCCCCGGCTCAACTCCCGCCTGATTCTGTTCATCTCCGGGTAAAAATGATAAATTTCCTCTGTCATTTCCCTGGTGTGATAATGGCGGCCATTGATAAAGGCCGTCTCTTTCTCCCCGAAATTGTCGGTATTCATGTCCGACAGATCCCCGCTGAGTCCGAGTTTCCGGATCAGCCTGAGCAAATCCCTGTGTCCGGTGTCAATAAACTCCGCTCCGATTTCGGTGGTCAGTTCGCCATTGCCGAATATTTTTTTGGTGAGAATACGCCCGCCCGGTCGTGCTGATGCCTCGAACAGGCTGGCTGTAAATCCCTGTTCTTTCAGGTAACAGGCAGCAGTGAGTCCGGCGATACCCGCGCCAACGACTGCGATTCGTGCCGCGCCCGGTGAAGCAGGCAGGGCGAGGGATCTGAACAGCACATCAGGAGCCATTCCGGCTACCATGGCTGTCCGGGAGTGTTTTTTGAGAAATGCTCTCCGGCTGTTTTCGTGGCAGTGCATTTCCATAACCTGCTGCGGTGACAGACGGTTATGATGAGCCGCCGAAGCTGTCGAAAACACCTGTTTCAAAAGTCGTATGATGCCGGTTTTCATAAAATCGGGAGTGTTTTTCGGTCGGTTATCTCACAGAGCGATGTCATATTGTCGCGCAGTGTCCGAATTCGTACACTTTTTGCTCTTTTACCCCTGATATCAGGGTCTTGTGCGACAATGGCGTGATGTGATTTGATCCGTTTACGGTGGTTCTGCTGTTATTCGCCGGCATCACGAGGCAGTTTTTCTGCAAAAAGGTTGTGGATGATCAGGATCAGAACGCCAAACAGCACAGATCCCAAAATGAGCGCGTTATTCAGAACGCCCTGTACCGAAAACGACATCTTGATCAGTATGGTAGATATTACGAATCCCGAATTCCGGATAATGGAATGAAACCGGTCGGAGTAGAAAAATGAGAAAAGCAGGATGAAAACATCCACGATGATCAAAATGCTGAAAAATTCGTCGAAGAAGATATTGTTCAGCTTGCCCAGTGTTTCTATGCCCGACGACTGTCCGCTCAGCGTGTTGCTCGCCCAACCTGAAAAAGAATATACAGAAAGGAGTGCCATTACAGGTACGAGCAGTACGGCAATGGCTTTTTTGATGAAAATGAACCGTTCTGATCCGTGGTCAGGGGTATCTGCTTCCGGATTCTCACGCCTTGCCACTTTCCTGTAAAACACAAAAATCAGGAGGAAGAGCACCAGTGAGGTTGCAGCATCGTAGGTAAACTGCAGGTCGTTCTCGTTGCCAAACCAGTCGGAATTCAACTCGAGGTTGCCAATATCCTTGAATATGCGTCTGATCACAATCAGCGTGATAATCTCATACTGTTTGCCAATGTAATATGAGGTGGATCTCGGAAGGTAGTATATCAGCAGATAAACCTCATATACAAGGATGAAGGAAAACGGTGTGTATATGGCTGACACCGGATTTCTCAGAAACCCGGAATTGTCACTGATCACTCCCTGATTGTTCAGTACGATCAGCAGCAGATGTATCATATAACTGGCTATGGCAATCAGCAGTATGACTCTTTCGCTGCGATGCCTCGTGCCATGCGAAAGGAACAGGTGAATACCTCGCTCAACCAGCCGCTTCAGTCCCGGAAGTTGTTTTGTTTCATTCGAGTCCATTTTTATCGGATTGTCGTTCGCTTAATCCGTCAAAATTACTTTTTTATTTCGAATTTTATTAATTTTTCAAAAAATCAATTGTTGCCCCGCAGTATCATTACCCGGATATTACCCCTGCTGCCTCCATGGTTCCATTCAAGCAGGTAAATTCCCTCCGCCAGTTCGCCGGCTTGAAGACAGGCGAGCCCCCCTGTTCGTTCAAGGGTAACACTCCTCACCATGCGCCCGTTTACATCGAACAGACTGGCGTTTCCGTCTGTGGCCGCCGGTACATGCACGACAGTGAGTATCTCGTCGGCCGGATTCTGCAATATACTGACTGTGCTGCCGCCGCTGCTGATATCCGCGTTGCCGGTGGTGAAGGCCTGAATACCGCAGGCCGGAGTTGTCTGATTGTTCACGAGTGCGTCTGACAGACAGTTCAGATAGCACTCCAGGTTGGTATAGCCGTTTGTGCCGGTGATGCTCTGCGACAAGTTGGTACCGTTGTGATCCTGAATTGCCGGATTGGTACCATGGGTGTTTTCCCAGTAGTCGGGCATGCCATCGCTGTCGGTATCAGCAAACACACCTGCCGGCGGATTCAGCAGAAAGGCATCATCGGCGGCAGCTGCTTCAACCGGCAAATCAATGATCTGATTGTTTTGCAGGTACCCAGCCAGTCTGCTGTCCATGGCATCGCGCGGGAATGCTCCCGCGTTGGCGGCAGCGTGCGCGCGCAACTCGCTTGTGGGTGTGTAGCTGATGGCCGGAAACGGATGCCGGCTGTTGCGCAACATGGCAATTCCGTTATCAGTGTTGGGATGGTTTTCCGGAAAATCATTGCAGCAATAAAACAGCTGGTAATCGCTGAGCTGGGGATATAAATTGAGCCGGTTACCCGAAAAATAGAGTTTGTTCTGCGAAAAATGCAGCAGGTCATGGTGAAACATGCCATTCCCGTATCCGTTTGCCGCTACCGACAGGTTGTTGACGGCGTTCATTTCAAGGTAAAAATTGCTGCCGAATCCCGTTACTCCTTCATACCACAATTCTATCTGCGGATCCCAGAAAATATTGTCGGACAATTCGATTTTTATGGTTTTCCCACTGCAAAATGGTGTTTCGCAGGATATTTCGGGCATGCGGCCGCCAATACGGTTCCACACGTTGTGGTGTATGCTCAGGCTGTCGAGCCGGGAACTCTGGTCGGAATAGTTGATGAGCATACCCCCGAGGTATCCGTGATCACCCAGGGTTTCCGCCAGCACGCAATGCTGAATTGTCAGGGCCGATGATCGGGAAATGTCAACGGCTTCGTCGCGCGCATGAGCGAAAGAACAGTGGTCTATGATCCCTCTGTGCACCCCGCCAACAGTAATGCCGTCTTCCGCCAGCCAGAAGGGCGACGGATGCAGGTCGCGGTCGCCGGGCCGCGAGCGCAGGTGCCGGATAATGATGTTGGAGACACTCGGTTCTGTGCCGTTATACATTTCGAAACCCCGAACGACAATTCCGCCGGGGGAGGTCTGACCCGCAATGGTGAAGTCGCCGTGACCGGGTGAAACGGCAATGGTACCCGGTATCACACCGCTTGTTTTGAAAAGGATATAACGCGGGCCATCCTGATCCAGCGCATCCTGAAGGGAACCCGGCCCCGATACGTTCAGGTTGGTGACGTATATGACTTTCCCGCCTCTTCCACCCGTTGCATCAGCGCCAAACCCCTCAGCACCCGGAAAGGCCGGCTGTGCTGCCGCATTGATGGAGATAACCAGCAGGAACAGGATGTAAATTCTGTGTATCATGACAAATTTGTTTTGTTGCGTAAAAATATTCACTCTTTTGCCTTGTTCGGGTGGCGGGCCCCGGCAAAGCGATAATTCCATGAATCGCATTTGTCCGGCCAAACAAAGTTACACAGACCTGTGTTCAGTTCCTGATTTTACATTAAAATTAATACTACTGCGGTTGAGACAAGTCGAACCGCCAAATACTGAACCGCAGAAACAGAGTTTTCGGCAAACAGTCGGCCTATTTCACCCGCGCATGTGCGAGTTGCTGTCGCAGGGTCAGCAGCGCCGCTTCCCATTGCCCAATACCGGGTGCGTCAGGATGTGTCTGGTCTGCCTCCTGTGTAGCGGCCCTGATCTGGTCGGTCCATGCCTGCAATACAGGCTCTACCTGTGCTTCCGACAGCGGACCCGATTTGAAGGCTGCTCTTTTCTGCTCGTACAGATCGCTGTAACTGGCCCATCCGGCCGTCAGTTTGTCGCAGGCGGCCGACCGCTGGAGTATATTGGCCTGTCCGAAAGGAAATGGCGCGCAGTTTGACCGGGTCTGCCCCCACTCATCCGCAATTGGCGTCACCGGATTCACATTGCTGATGATATTCTCAAAGGCATTGTCCATGTCCCAGGGAATAAGGTGCAGTTTCCCGGCTGTCGGCGTCTCGTACCAGAAGTAATTGTGATTGGTACACTGATTGCCGTCGCAATACCAGTGAAAGGGCCCGTCGTCAACCCGGATAGTACGGTCAATCGCTGCATAGGTAATGATGTTGTCCACATCCATCCAGGTTTCAATAATGCCCTGAATGGTGGATGGCGTGGAGTTTTCCACAGCCAGACCGAAATTCCGCATCAGGGAAACATCCGGACCGGTATCCTCGTTTGTCTCCAGGTGGCTGATGTAGTCCCATTCGGAGTATGCGCGTCCGTCCCAGCGTACAGGCCATATTTCCTTGTACAGATTGCCATCGCCTTCGCTGAAATGCTCACCGGTAAAGCGCCCGTCCACTTCCTCGGTGAGAGCGTAAAGACCCGAATATCGCCCGTTGATCATCACGCGCGCATGCACAGAACGGGGCGCCACTACACCCATCTGCCTGAAAAACCAGTAACCCAGCCGCTCCCGCATCTGACTGGGATCGAGGTTCATGGAGTGAAACTGGAGTTTTTTCAGGTCGTAAAAGGTCTCCTCGCGACCCTCCCAGTTGATTTTTACCTGCATGGACAGCTTCGAACATGTCTTGTAACCCGACGGATTGCCCCAGTCTGATCCCGACAGGCAGCCCACAAAGGCGCCGATGGAGCCTTTGTATCGCAATCCTGCCGGACTGATCGTGTCGCCCCGAAAGATCAGCGTGGCAGCCACGTACTGCTCGGCCGCAGGATCTGCATTGATGGCCGACAGCGATGATTCCGGGAGCCACAACTCGAACGTGTGCAATGTTTCCTGATCGTATATCACGTCTGAATCCTCCCGGAGATATGCCTCGTCACCTTCCGGAATGATCACAGGTACAACATACTCGCCTGCGGATGGGGGAACCTCCGGATTGCATCCAGCATACATGAAAACAGCAAGAAGAACGATTGATTGCCAGTTTTGCTTCATAGCTCAATTCTTTATTCATTATTGCACCATCTTCCAGGCTTACAATCGCTGTACCGCCACACTCCTGGTACCTGTATCTCCTGTACCTGTGATCCAGTAATGTCCCGCCGGCAGTTCGCTCATGTCCAGTACAGCCTCCCTGCTGTTGTTGATGCTGATCTCCCGGATCACACTGCCGTCGTTTCCGATCACCTGCAGGTACCGGAGCGGTATGTCTGATTCGATACGTACCTGTGCACTCACCGGATTGGGCCAGGCTGTCATGGCAGAGGCCTCTGCCTGCACTTCACGGGTGGCGATGGCGGTGGTCAGTTTGCCAATGGTGTATTCTCCCGATCTGACTGCGCCGAGCTTGAATTGTCCGAATTTGTCTGTGGCAGTACCGATATTTACCCGGGTGTAGTCGGGATATACCTGCCAGGCCTGACCTGCGCCGGAGCGGTACAGCAGGAACAACAGGGACTCGTCATTGCCGGTAGCCGCAAACAACTCGGTATCAAGCTGATCGCCCTGCCCGCGACCATCGTAAAAAACAGTGGCCTGTGCCGCAAAATCTGCTGGAAATTCTCCGTGAACCTGCCAGTACCTGTTAGTCAGGGTGTACGGGAACAGCCCTATACCACCGGTATCGGGGGAGGCAAAGTGGTGCTCTACCCGGAAAAATACCGAATCTGCTCCGGGGGTGCTCACCGCCAGACTGAATTTTGCCTCCTGAAAATTGGTGGTACCTGCCGATCTGATCATCTTCTCACCCTCGCTGCGCGCCTGCAGCAGACGCAGACGGGTATTGACAAGTATCCCGGCCGGGTTGATGTCTGACAGGTCAATATCCCAGTCCACTACGGTCTGCTCGCCGCTGATTACGGCATTCATGTATCTTTTTTCTCCTTCAAGACTGAAGGCGGTGAGTTCCAGCGGTACCTGTGTGTGAAGCGCCGGGGCACCGCGGAGTTTCTGTTTTACAAATACGCGCGCTTGTGCCTTGCCGGGTATCGGATATGTCCACTGAACAGAATCAATACTGTAATCGGGATATCCACCGTGAAATACCCAGTCGTTGAAAAAGGGATTCAGCTCGAGACCGGTGGCTGCTTCAAGCTTGTCTCGAAAGGTATCACTGCTCCAGTCGGTGAAACTGGTTTGTTCAAGTGCCGACCGGATGCCGGCACGAAACAGGGAGTCGCCCATGTACGCGCGCAGGTTGTGCGCCACTACCGCCCCCTTGTTATATACGTGTGTACCGTATGTGAGGCTGTGGGGTACACCCGAAACGGCCCGGTAGCCTCCTTCACTGATATGTGCATTCTGCAAAACACTCAGAAAGTTGGCCCTGACAGCGTCGTTATAGGCTGTTTTACCGTAGGTCCACTCGGTGAACAGGTGCTCCGAGTAGGAGGCCCAGCCCTCGTTCAGCCACATGTCTTCTGCAGTGGAGCAGGTGGCCAGGTCGCCCCACCAGTGGTGACTGAGTTCGTGTGCCCACAGGGTTTCGTAAGACAGGCTGCCATTGATGAAGGTGCGGCCAATGGCTATGTTGGTGGCATGCTCCATGGCTCCCGAGTTGAATGGAACCAGGGAATACCCTATTTTTTCCCACAGGTAGGGGCCATACCAGTGCTCGTATGCCTGTATCGCTTCCGGAAGGTGTACAAAGGTGTTTCTCACTTTCGTGGTGTCAGCTGGAGCTGCGGCAATTTCTACAGGAATTGGCCCGTTCACTCCCGCGTATGCGCGCCGGAAGGTGGTGTACGGGCCGATCGCTATACAGGCAAGGTAGGAAGGAATGGATTCGCTCAGCGACCAGACCCGCCGCAACTGGTTGTCAGGAGTGATTTCCTCTGTCAACAGTACGCCATTGCAGTGGGAAGGCTGCTCCGGTCTGGAGGTGATATCAAAGGAATAGGAACTTCTCTCCCCGAAAAGATCAAAACAGGGGAACCATACCCTGCCGTAGGTATGGGGATCTGCCGCGAAGCCCACGCCGAGGTTGAAGGCATAATTACCTGAAAAATAGAATCCGCCCCAGCCTGAAGCATCCTGCGCGGGCTGACCATGGTAAAATATTTCTATCTGGTGCGTGCTGCCTTCTGCCAGTCCGCCCGTCCAGCCGATGAGCAGCTGCTCGCCCGATTGTATGAACGTCGTACCCGGCTGTCCGAAGGCCACGGAGTCAACTGTCAGGGCAAGCAAATCAAAACGAATCCGGCTGAGGCCCGCTGTTTTTACATCAAAAGTCCAGGTACACGAGCCCGAGATGGTTTTGCTGGAAGCGCCTGTCATATCAAGCCGTATGTGTGCGTGGGTCAGATCCACCGAGTCCGTCCGGCTGTCGCTGGTGGGCGGTGGCGCTGCCTGCGACAGCCGATGCGGGCACCATTCACCGGATGCATACATTTTTTGGGCAGAAAGTTGTCCTGAGAGACAAATGACGAGCAGAAACAGAGAAAACAAACGCATGAATCAGGATATGGCAGAATGAAAATACTTGAACAACAAAGGTAATATTGCCTGTTACATTCGACAAGCAAACCCGGTATTTGCCATGCCTGTTTTTGATCAGAATGTACATATTCTCAACCCGTTCGCTTTTTTCGTGTTATGAATATGGGTATTCCGTTACTTTGTCCCGCAATTTTATCCTGCATGAAAATAGCAATCGCACAACTCGATTATCATATCGGTAATATTCAGGGCAATCTCGAAAAGATGCTCTCCGCTGTTGAAACTGCCCGCTCCACGGGCGCCGATCTTGTCTGCTTCTCCGAACTGGCTGTCTGCGGCTATCCTCCGCGCGACTTTCTGGAGTTCTCCGACTTCATACGCCTGTGCGAGGAAAGTGTTGATGCACTCCGGCAGGCAAGCCACGGTATTGGAATTGTAGTGGGGGCACCCACCCGAAATCCGGTGATCGCAGGCAAGGATCTGTACAATTCCGCTATTTTCCTCTACAACGGCGAACAGATCGGTGTTCAGCACAAGGCCCTGCTGCCCACTTATGATATCTTCGACGAATACCGCTACTTCGAACCGGCAACAGAATTCGGGGTGGTGCACTTCAAAGGCAAAAAGATTGCGCTCACGGTCTGCGAGGATATCTGGAATGTGGGTAACGAAAATCCGCTCTATACGGTTTGTCCCCTTGATGAAATGACCGGTCAGCAACCGGATTTTATCATGAATCTGTCGGCTTCTCCCTTCAGCTCCACGCACGCGCACGAACGCATACACACAGCCCGGGTGAATGTGAAAAGGTATAATATCCCCATGTTCTACGTGAATTGCGTGGGCGCCCAGACGGATATCATTTTTGATGGGGGCAGTCTGGTGCTCTCTGCCGACGGGTCTGTCTTTGATGAAATGCCCTATTTCGAAGAATGTCTGAATGTTTATGATCTGGAGGAAGTGGAAAAGGGTGGGGTAGAGCACGAGAGAAGCAAGCACAGGATAACACTTGTTCACGATGCACTCATCACCGGAATCCGCGGTTACTTCAAAAAACTGGGCTTTGCAAAGGCTGTTCTCGGTCTTTCCGGCGGGATTGACTCCGCTGTGGTGACGGCTCTGGCCGCTGAGGCGCTTGGCAGCGAAAATGTCAGGGTACTCCTGCTGCCCAGTCAGTTCAGTACTGGTCACTCGGTGGATGACGCCCGTGCACTGGCCGAAAATCTGGGTATCCGATATGATATTATCCCTATAAAGCCCATGTTCGATTCTTTTGAAAATACGCTCGAACCACTTTTTGAAGGGCTGCCCTTCAATGTGGCTGAAGAAAATATCCAGGCGCGCGTGCGGGGGGTACTTCTGATGGCTGTGAGCAACAAATTCGGTCATATTCTACTCAACACAACCAACAAAAGCGAGATGGCTGTGGGATACGGCACGCTCTACGGTGATATGTGCGGCGGACTGTCTGTTCTTGGTGATGTATATAAAACAGAGGTGTACGAACTGGCGAACTATATCAACCGGAACGGGGAAGTCATTCCTCAAAATTCAATCGTGAAACCGCCCAGCGCCGAGCTGAGACCCGGCCAGAAGGATACAGACAGTCTGCCTCCCTATGAAGTGCTCGATCCGCTGCTGTACCAGTACATCGAGTGCCGAAAGGGGCCGGCCGAGCTGATTGCCATGGGCTTCGGGGAGGCGCTCGTGCGCCGTGTACTGCGCATGGTAAATATCAATGAGTTCAAACGGGAGCAGGCAGCGCCTGTTCTGCGTGTGAGCAGCAAGGCCTTCGGTATGGGTCGGCGACTGCCCATCGTTGGAAAATATCTGTCCTGACATATCAACCACACCACACAAATAACACCAATGTCTGACACTGAAATTAACCTTGAAGCGGAGAAGAACGCTGATGCCCTGCGCATGGCTGTCTCCGGAATGAACCGCCGCCTGGAGAAAATAATGCAGGGCGGCGGACCCAAACGTATCGAAAAACTGCACGCCGAGGGCAAAATGACCGCCCGCGAGCGTATTGATTATCTCCTCGACCCCGGTTCTCAGCGTGTGGAAGTAGGCGTATTCGCCGGTCACGGCATGTACGGGGAACACGGCGGCTGTCCGGCCGGAGGGGTAGTTGTTATGATTGGCTACATCTGCAGCCGGCAGTGTATTGTGGTAGCCAACGATGCCACGGTAAAAGCCGGCGCCTGGTTTCCGATTACTGGAAAAAAGAACCTGCGCGCCCAGGAAATTGCCATGGAAAACCGGCTCCC
>CAILQK010000336.1 GCA_903836265.1 uncultured Bacteroidota bacterium
ATTTCTGGTGTTGACATTAATCTGGACGGCCCTCCTGTTTGTACCACTGTTGCTGAATCTGATGCCGATGCTGGAATCCTTCCGGTCAGAAAAAATTGCTCTCGCGATTGCTTTTCTGGTACTGGCAGTGTGGCTGACCGGACTTGCTGTGCTGTTTATATGGTCGTTACTGACCAGAATCAGACAGGCTGCAGGAGTGCGTACCGCCCGTGCTGCAAGGGTGGCCTGGAGCGATTTTTGGCGCCAAAAAAGTCAGTTTATACTTTTTTCGCTTCTTTTTTTGGCGATACAACTCCTGTTGTCAGTGACCTTCCTGCTGTTGTCGGGAGCCGTTGGCACACATAGTGGCGCAGGAATTTTTGTGGTATTTTTGCTGCAACAAATATTCGTTTACAGCAGAATCGTATTGCGCGGTGTGATGTACGGTACGATTCGAATCATTCAGGAATAAAATGATCAAAAAAGCGATACAGTTCCTGCTGTTTTTCGGCATTGGAGCAACCATTCTTTTTCTGGTATTCAGGAGTCAGAATACAGCATTTCAGGAGCAATGTCGTCTGGACGGTGTACCGGAGGATCAGTGCAGCCTGATGCAAAAGCTGCTCGACGATTTTTCGACTGTACACATCGGGTGGCTGCTGTTGGTCATGCTGGCTTTCACGGTCAGCAATATATTCCGTGCGTTGCGCTGGCAGATGCTGCTGGAGCCTATCGGCTATCAGGCCCGGTTTCACAACTCATTTCTGACCATCTTGCTGGGCTATTTTGCCAATCTGGGCTTCCCGCGCATGGGCGAGGTAATCAGGGCGGGCTCGCTGGCCCGTTACGAAAAGGCATCACTGGACAAAGTGATGGGTACCCTTGTCATAGACCGACTGGCCGATGTGGTGTGCCTTGGACTGGTGGTCGGACTGGCGTTTCTGTTTGAAGGTACCACCCTGCTGAATTTTATCAACGCGAACCGGCAATCGGCGGCGCCCACTGGTGGCATCTCCTTGCCCTGGATCCTGTTGCTGACCGGACTGGTGATATTGGGAGCCGGGTATATGTTCCGCGCACGCCTGCAGGAGCTGACACTGGTAAAAAAGGGACTGGAAGTTGTAAAGGGCTTTTGGGAAGGACTTCGCAGTGTACTGAAACTCAAGAGTCCTGCCATGTTTACCGTATATTCACTGGGAATATGGGTCATGTTTTACGCACAGTGCTATTTCAATCTGCTGGCTTTCCCGCCCACAGCGCATCTCGGTGCAGGAGCGGCGCTGATGGTTTTCGTATTTGGCACACTGGGCTTTGTAATACCATCACCTGGCGGCATGGGCACCTTTCATGCGCTTTGTATTGCAGCGCTGGCCCTGTATGGTATCAACGGTGGTGACGCCTTTTCATATGCCAACATAGCCTTTTTTGCCATACAGATACTGTATAACATCGTCGGAGGCGTACTGGCACTGGTACTTTTGCCAATATTAAACAGGGAGCGTAATAGTTAGTGTTCAGGCTCCCGGGCATATCTTTGCAGAAAAAGTTTTATGCAGGAACGTCCTGTTGATACCACACCGACAAGCGTTTGGGAGCACGCTCTCGACATCATTGCCATAGCCATTCCACTGGCCGGACTGGTACTGGCATCCGTTCGCTATCCGGAACTGCCGGAGGAGATACCTGTCCACTTCAACGCAAAGGGAGCCGCCGATGGCTATGGCGCCAGCTGGAATATTTTTTTGCTCCCTGCCATCAGTCTGGTTATGTCAGCCGGAATGGCTGTGCTGGCGCGCTATCCCCATCAATTCAATTATATGTCCACGATCACAGCAGAGAATGCTCCTTTTGAGTACAAGAGAGCGCGCGTAATGATCAGAGTGCTCAATGTAATGACCGGAATATTGTTGCTTTCAGCTGTATGGAGTATGCTAAAAGGCGCTGATGGTGCAGCTAAACTGTCGCCCTGGTTTGGAGTGTCTTTTATCGGCACTATTTTGACTCCGGTGTTAATCCTGATTTTCTGGAAGCAGGACAAGCACAAATGAAAAACTGTCAGGGGTTTCCATCTGAACAATCATGAGATGTCTTCGGGAATAAAAAACCGCAGCAACGACTCAGGTATTTGAGCTGACACACCTGATGCAGTTACTGCGGTCCGGGAAACGTGTTTTGAAGCAGATTAAAGAGCAGACTATTACGATTATGGAATAGCGAAATGAAACAACTTGCAGGATCGGCGTACGAGTGTCAGTCAGGTACTGGTCCAGTTCCATTACAGCTATTTACCAGTGTAAAAATAGGCCGGAAATCAGAACAGTAACAAACTGATGATACACTTTTTCCTGAAATACATGTCCTGAATTTTATAGAAATCCGGACAAACTGCTCTGCCGGGCCGTACCATCCCGGGTTTTGCCTTTATAATATGGATTTTTGGCCAGTTAAGCCCTCAAAAACGCTAAAACGTGGCTCCGGAGAGAAATGCAGCCTTTCTTGCAACAGCTTTAATCATACAGACATCGGATCGTGGTTCATCGAAGCAATAATTGAGCCTCGCGAACGGACACTGGAGCGTGTCCGGAATTTCCTGCTGATGGCAAAAACAGTTCATTTCTGACTCGGCGAGAGAATCCCGGACATGCGCTTATTCCGCTCCGTCATTTTTACCTCTTTCAACGGCATAACTTCCCACCTTTTTCCCTGATTCAAGCCCGACTTCACAGTCAAACCGGTAGTGGATACAGCCGTAAATCCTGGAGTTGGAGGCCTCCTTGGCGAGTTCATTCATTTCCGCTGCGTGATCCGGGAACAGATAGCTCAGCACCTCGGCTGCGGCGGCAGAGAACGTGGAGTGTCCGGAAGTATATGCCGGGAAATTCGGAATGCCCGTGCTGGTACTTATACTCCTGTCCACCTGGGTGGGGCGTGGCAGCAGATAGTAGTACTTGGTATCCCAGCACACGATCCCTGCATCCTGAACGGCTGTGCTCATGAGTGCAAGCGCGCGCGCGCTGCGTATTTCATTGAACGTTTTTTCGTAAATCAGTTCGCAGGCGGTGCGGTTCCAGTGCCCCGGCGGGGTATAACTGCCCACGCCATCGGCCCAGTAAGACGCTATACGCCATTGCTCTGCGGTACGGTTTTTTACCATGTCGCGGAGTTCTTCAAGGGCTGTATTGAATTCGGGGCTGCCTGATTTGGGTGGAACAGCGGGGCGGATGGCTACCTTGACGGAATCGCTGAAATTCCAGGGCTTCACATTGCCGAAGTACGGAAGCATGGGCGGACGTGCGGGTATATCCTGGCTTACCCAGAGATCCGTGAAGCCGCGGGCAACAGCATCGTCTTTCAGTGCGGGGTAGCCTGCCTGATTGTTGGCCTGTCCCATTCTGTCGGATTTGGCATAGGCAATAATACGTTCCGCCACTTTGCGACCCAGCGAGTCGCCGGCATCGAGATCAGACTGTACGTTGGCGCCCGCCCACAGGCGGCTGTTCTTGTGTTCTGCCGCTTTTCCCTCAATCAATTCCTTTTCACCCGGGAAAAGGAATTTCAGTATTTCCCGCGACGCGGCTGCCACCACGGCGTCTTCGGAGGGCCAGGAGGGCAAGTCGTTCGCCGGAATCAATTGCGCGATGGAATTGTCGTAGTGGGCCGGAGATTTCCGGTTATGCTGGAATTTGAGATTCCAGGCAGCAACCAGCGCATCGTATTGTGCCACGGAGAGCAATGCAAAGGCCCTGGAGGCGTACGGCGGATTGCAGAACGGGAAACGGGGATAGACGGTCGGGTTGGCCGGATCGGGCCACGGATAGGTGCCATCGGCGTTGTAATTCGGCGGCACATTGTACTGCGCTGTAAATTCCCGGGCAATTTCATGCCAGCGGAGCACGCCGTTGCTTCCCCAGAATTGTGCAGCTTCTTTTTGCTCGTCGGTCAGAGCAGCAGCCATCTGCTTCAGGTCTTCCACCTCTGCCAGATATGCTGCTGAAGTGGGCGCCCCGGGCGCCGGCAAACTGAACTGGCTGCCGGAGGTGATGACATAGGTTTTCCAGGTGCCGGCATTCTGATCCAGACTCGTCTCCGGATAGGGCTCGTAAACCGGATCATCTACTGTCTTGGAACACCGGGCAAATACGACCACTGCAGTAACACACAGCAAGGCCAGGTATGAAAAGTGAAGCTTTTTCATGTCAGTCAGATTTTTTTGCTTGAAATGTTGAACGCGGGTTATTCTCCAACGGTGAAGAAATAGGTTGTCCCGGCTGCCCAGGTCGTAGCCTGTCCGGCATTGCGACCGGCAAAAACTTTACTCACACTGGCATGCAATGCCCACTGACGGGTGACAAACACCTTGCCGAACCATCCGGCAACGGTCGCCTCCATTTTGTTGGTCGGAAATGGACCATCATTGTAACGGATGTCGTCGCCGCTCACACAGGCATTTCGCTCCACCCAAAACTCTGTCTGAAAGCGTTCCTTTATAAAACCGATACGGGCTGAAGCATCAAAAACATTCGGTACCGGCACTTCATCGGTGTAATACAACTGGTAATTATACAGGTATGAGTCGCGGTCAATGTTCGTACGCCCGCGCCACGTATGACCCGCCTGTGCCGTAGCGTACAAACCAGAATAGAAGGTGTAATTCAAAACGGCGCGCAGCGAGGCCGTCGGACAGCGCAGGCCGATACTCAGAGGCAACAGATCGTTGACATAGCGGGAAACCGGGGTGGAAACTCCACCCGTGACAAAACCTCTCACTTCACCGGGACCTGCCGCTATGGCCAGGGGCCGGTACTTGAGCCAGACCGACAAATCCTGAAGGCCCCGCTGACCCTGCAGATAGCTGTCGCTTTTCGTCCGGACGTACGGCAAACCAGCCATCACATTCAGGCGATCGGTGATGCCATAGTTGGCCATCAGCATTGTGCTGGCGGCATTGAAAGTGCCAAGATTGGAGTTGCTGCGTTTGTTGGTGCCCTCCCAGTATTCATCCCAGGTCGAAGAGGCATACTGCCCCAGTATGCAAATTTGATGCTGTGGCATCATCAGGGCATCGGTGGGCGACTGGGCTGTCAGGAATGAGCAGGCTACCGACAGCAACAGAAGAGTACAGAGAAGTTTGTTGCGCATGGTAATGTCTGTTTCGTTATGTAACGGGGCAAAAATGCGCGCAATGGACGGAATACATCCTTAAAAACTCCTTAGACTAATTAAAGGCAGACCAAATTTTGTTGCTGTCGTTAAAAACTGGCAATCCATGAAATACCTGTATATATTGCACCCGAAAATTGTAATGTCATGAAATACACACTGTTACTGCCGGGCCTGTTCGTATTTTTCTCCTGCTCAAGACCACTCTGGGCACCGGTGCCAGGCCATATCACCACCCCCTGGACCAGCAAGGTGGATGCCCAAAAACCGTGGCCCGAATACCCCCGGCCACATCTCGTGAGAAAACGATGGCAAAATCTGAATGGTCTGTGGAGCTATGCTATCCGGCCAGTGAATGAAGGTGCGCCGTCGGCGTGGGACGGACAGATTCTGGTGCCATTCCCGGTAGAGTCTTCGTTGTCGGGTGTGAAAAAACAGGTGGACAGTGAACATAAATTGTGGTACAAACGCTCATTCAGTCTCCCTTCATCATGGAAATATTCTGATGTGCTGATTCATTTTGAGGCGGTTGACTGGGATTGTACGCTGTGGGTGAATGGCCGTGAAGCCGGCAGGCACAGGGGCGGATATGACCCGTTCTCTTTCTCCATCGGTCAATATCTCCGGCCCGGAAACAACGAACTGGTGCTGAGTGTGTACGACCCCACCGACAAGGGCTGGCAGCCGGTCGGCAAACAGACGCTTACCCCGGGAGGTATTTTCTACACTTCCGTGACCGGTATCTGGCAATCTGTGTGGATTGAACCGGTATCTTCTTCGTATATTAATGATTATCACGCAGTTTCAGATATTGACAAGGGAACAGTTACGATCACCTGTGATGTGGCCTGCGCCGTAGCCTGCGAGGGTATCGAAGTGGAGGTGATTGATGGCAATCAGTTGGTAGCCAATGGCTCTGCCAAACCCGCTGACGCGGTAACGCTCGTTATCCCCAACCCCGTGTTGTGGGAGCCCGGACAAGGGCATCTGTACCGGCTGCGGATAAAACTGCTGCAACAGGGAGCCACTACCGATGAGGTGTCGGGCTATTTCGGTATGCGCAAGGTATCGCTCGGAAAGGACGACAAGGGGCTCACCCGAATACTCATCAATAACCGGTTCGTTTTTCAGAACGGTCCACTCGATCAGGGCTTCTGGCCCGATGGCATCTATACGCCGCCGACCGAGGAGGCCATGAAATATGACCTGGAAATGATCCGGAAAATGGGGTTCAATATGCTGCGCAAGCACGTAAAGGTGGAGCCACGGCGATTTTACTACTGGTGCGACCGGATGGGCCTGCTTGTATGGCAGGACATGCCCAACGGTGATGCGAAAATTGCACCCGAAGATCCCGATATTACCCGGACACAGGAATCTGCCAGTCAGTTTGAACGTGAACTTACTCAGTTGGTCAAAACGCACATAAACCATCCCTCTATTATCATGTGGGTGCCCTTCAACGAGGGCTGGGGTCAGTA
>CAILQK010000337.1 GCA_903836265.1 uncultured Bacteroidota bacterium
CGGCACAGAAGTAACCCTGATTGACTTCCCCGGAACCTACAGCCTGTATCCCACATCTTCCGATGAAAGATTGGTCTCTGCTGTACTTTCCAACCAGCAAAATGAATTTTTCCCCGATGCCACTGTCTATATAGCCGATGTCAACCACCTTGAAAAGCACCTCCTGCTGCTCACCCAGTTGCTCGATCTCCAGTTGCCGCTGGTTCTCGCTCTGAATATGGCCGATACAGCCGATGAGCTGGGGATCAAGGTAAATGTGAGCAGGCTGTCGGAAAAACTGGGAATCCCGGTCGTGTTCGTCAGCGGACGAACCGGAGACAACATGAACCGGCTTGTTTCGGAAATCGAAAAGCTGATCCCCGCTATCGGAAATATATCCAGGAAGGCATTCTTTGAGATGGATGCCACAGAAAAGCAGGTGACCGAGGCTGTCAGGCTCAATCTCGGTGAAAATAACCCCTACAGGGCGCTGCAGCTGGCCCATCACTTCGAATGGCTCCCGTTTCTGAACGACAGCGACCGGGCAACCCTGGCAACTATCGTCCAGACCAAAAATTTTGTGTCCCTGCGCGCACAGGTGGAGGAAACACTGGCCCGCTACGATCTCTTTACACCCATCGTGGAGGATTCCATCCAGCAACCCCAGCATTTTCCCGAAACGCCTACTGATCGGATTGATGCAATACTTACGCACCGGATAGGAGGACCATTTGTGTTCATTGCCGTCATGCTGGTCATCTTTCAGGCCATCTTCGACTGGAGCGCCTACCCGATGGACTGGATTGACAACAGCTTTGCCGAACTGAACAGCTGGCTGCAGCAGACGCTGCCAGCCCACTGGTCCACAGAGCTGCTTACTGATGGTATCCTGGCAGGTCTCGCGGGTATTCTCGTTTTTGTACCGCAAATCACGTTATTGTTCCTGCTCATCACTATTTTGGAAGAGGTAGGTTATATGGCGCGCGTCGTGTTCCTGTTCGACCGGATTATGCGCAGATTTGGCATGAACGGCCGCAGTGTAGTGGCGCTCATAGGTGGCTCCGCCTGTGCCGTACCCGCTATCATGAGCTCCCGAACTATAGGAAACTGGAAGGAACGGCTTATAACGGTGCTGGTCACGCCCTTTATCAGTTGCAGCGCCCGTATCCCGGTCTATCTGGTACTCATCGGCATGGCAGTCCCCCGTATTCGCATAGGTGGTATCATCGGCGCCCAGACACTCGTCTTTGGAGCTATGTACGCCCTCGGTGTGGCAGCGGCACTCCTCGCCGGCTGGACGCTGAAACGCTACCTGAAAACGCGTGAACCATCGTTTCTGGCCATAGAACTTCCCGTTTACCGGATGCCCGACTGGAAAAATGTGGGTCTGACTGTCTGGGAAAAGGTATCCGCATTTATTATCGGCGCAGGCAGGATTATCCTGATTGTTTCCGTGGCATTGTGGGCTCTCTCGCGCTTCGGTCCGGAAGACGCCATCGAACGTGCCGCCACAGAGGCTCAGCAGGAAGCTGCAGCCACCGGACTCGACGAGGCGGAGACAGAAGATCTGACCGCACAGAAAAAACTGGAAGCATCCTGGGCAGGCCAGATGGGAAAAGCCTTTGAACCCGTTATCAGGCCCCTGGGCTACGACTGGAAAATTGGTATCGGCCTTCTCACGTCTTTCGCAGCAAGGGAGGTGTTCACCGGAACACTGGCCATCCTGTACAATATGGGGTCCTCTGAAGGTGATATCAACGACCGCTCGGAAAATGAAGCCAAAGCCACGCTGAGAGAAAAAATGCAGCGCGAAACTTTCAGCGATACCGGTCAGCCCGTTTATACCTTCGCCACAGCACTCTCCCTGCTGGTTTTTTATGCGCTCGCCATGCAGTGTATGAGTACGCTGGCTGTGGTGCGCCGCGAAACAGGCAGCTGGAAGTGGGCACTCTGGCAATTCATCTCCATGACTGGTCTGGCATGGCTGGGCGCCTGGCTGGTACAAATTATTTTTGCATAACAGTTATGTCAGATACGCTTTCTCTGCCGGCTTCCATGGAGCCCTTCCGCGAGCAGCTGCTCAAAACCTCTATGCCCTTCATACGGGCAAAAACAGGAAAGGAACGTCCGCTGAAACCCTGGCAAAGCAAAATTGGCGGGCTGCCCTACATGCCCCAAAATATGGCCTGGCCTTCTGCTCCCGACGGGCAACCGCTGTTTTTCCTGGCCCAGATCAATTTCTCCGAGGTACCAGCCCTGAACCCCTTCCCAAACAGGGGAATAGTACAGTTCTTCATCTGCGACGATGACCTGTACGGCATGGACTTCGACGATGGCGAAAATCCGGATACATTCAGGGTAATTTACCACCCGGATATAACAACTGATGAGAACGCACTGCTTAAAAAGCCGGTCATACGCGACTATGAGGAGGATTTGCTTCCACATCATCCCGACGAATCGTATCCCCTGACGTTTTCCCTCGAAGAAAGTGTCGCGCCTGTTGCCGATTTCCGGTTCTATCAGCATTTTGGAAGTGACTTCTTCCGGCAGTTCGGTGAAAAGGAATGGGATGTAACAGCTGAATATGAACGGGCAGTGCGTGCTACCGGACATCGTACAGGCGGATATGCCTATTTCACGCAGGACGACCCCAGGCGCGCTGATGACCCCATGCTCCTGCTCCTTCAGCTCGACTCCGATGAGGTAGCCGATCTGATGTGGGGCGATATGGGTGTAGGTCATTTCTTTATCCGCGAAAAGGACCTCGCAGCCCTTGATTTCAGCAGGGTGCTGTACGACTGGGATTGTCTCTGAAGCGCAGGTATCAGTTGTCCGGACGTTTCTGACTCAAATAAAAAAAGGCCGGAGATCAGTTCATGATCCCCGGCCCCGGCATTTCGCAATAACCGAAATTATAATTTGCTTTGCCACCACTGCTTCACCTGGGCGCCCTTCAGGTACATAACCGGAAGTATGATCAGGGTGATAAAGGTGGCAAAACTCAGTCCGAATATGATTGTCCAGGAAAGAGGCCCCCAGAACGCAACCGAGTCGCCACCCAGATAAATTTTGGGGTCGCCGGTAGCAAACAGACTGTAAAAATCAATGTTCAGGCCGACTGCCAGCGGAATCAGACCGAGTATGGCCGCAGTAGCGGTCAGCAGCACCGGCGTCATGCGGATACGGCCGGCTTCCACAATTGCCTCACGCAGAGACGTTCCCTGATTCCTCAGTATATCCGTATATTCCACCAGCAGGATACCATTTCGCACCACAATACCGGAAAGAGCCACAATACCCACCATAGACATGATGACCGAAAAATCCATGTCCATGATTGTCATGCCCAGCAGTACACCTATAATACTGAATACCACTTCCGTCATGATGATGAGCATCTTCCCAATCGAATTGAACTGGGTAATGAGAATCAGCAGGATAATAAAAATGGAAATCAGCAGGGAGGTACCCAGGAAACTGAACGACTCCTTCATTTCTGCATCCTGACCCGCAAAACCTACAGTTACACCCTCCGTCTGCGGATAGGCTGCAACCGCTGCTTTCACGCGGTCAATTACCTCGTTTTGACTTGGCTGGTACTCCGAAGTGATATTCGAAGAAATGGTTACGATACGCGACTGATCCAGGCGACGGATACCACCGTAGGTCTGTGTATATTGTACGTCGGCCAGTGCTGCCATCGGTACCGAGCGCAGCACGCCACCCATATTCATATCACGGAAAGTAATGTTCAGGTTTTCTACTGCGTCAATATTGGCGCGCTGTTCCTCTTTCAGGCGGATATTGACCGGAATTTCGTCTTCTCCGTCGCGGAATTTGGTCACCTCTTTACCCAGAATAGCTGTCCTGAACTCGGAACCGATCTGGGCAGTTGAGATACCCTCGCGATTGGCACGGTCCCGGTCTATCTGGATATTTATCTCGGGCTTGGATACAATCAGATCACTGTTGAGTTCCTCAACGCCGGGTATGTTCAGCGAGTCGAGATAATGCCTCACAGCTTCTGACACACGAATCAGATCGCGGAAATCATCGCCGCGTATTTCCACAGAAACGGGTTTGGGTTGCGGAGGACCACCCTGCTCCTGATCAACCACAATGTCAGCACCGGGAATAGCGCCCTGTGTGGCCACTCTGATCTGGTCGAGATACTCCAGCGTGTTGACGCCATTGCGCTTGCTGAACTCAACAAACGCGATACCCACCTTGCCTTTGTTGGAGGTAGTGGTGCGGTCGAAGCGATCTTCAGAGGCTCCAAGCGCCACGTTGGAAATCACCGACTCTACAATAGGATTATTCTCGCCAATAACACTCACCACCTTCTTCTCCAGTACCCTGGTCAGCGAATCTGTCACAGCCACATCCGTACCAACCGGCAGTGTCATGTAAACATATATGAAGTTCGGATCGGCCTTCGGAAAAAGAACAATGTTGCGCTGTTCGCTGGCAAAGGCCATCAGCGACAAGACCAGCAGTACCACCACCCCTGACAGCATTTTCCAGGGATGATTCAGGGCAAAATTGAGGAACCCCGCGTAAGCACGCTGTATGGATGGCCACCCGTACTCCTGAAATCTTGATACCACTTTGGCCAGCACAAATTTGTAAAGTACCGCAAATGCTGCAATAGACATCAGCAGGTTCCCCATAAAAAAGTTGCTGTTGGCGTAAAAGAACAGGATCGAAAGCCCGAAAATAGCATAACCAAAAATGGCTCTGCGGCGCTTTTTGGCGGCTGGCAACTCGGTACCTTCCCGCTTCGGATCACCCATGAACCACACCGCAAATACCGGATTGATGATATATGCCACCAGCAGCGATGCTGTCAGGGTAATAATCACCGTAACAGGCAGGTAAACCATGAATTTTCCGAAGATACCGTCCCAGAAAACCAGCGGAAAAAAGGGCGCAAGCGTGGTGGCTGTACCGGACAGTACGGGCAGGAAAACCTCCCCGGCGGCCTTCTTCGCCGCCTGTATGATGGTCAGCTTTTTGTCGTCGTGGTAAATCCTGTGCGTATTCTCTATCACTACAATGGCATCATCCACCACTATACCCAGCGCAAGCAGGAAGGCGAAAAGAACCACAAAATTCAGGGTATATCCGAACGCAGGCAGCACCATAAAGGCTATTGCCATGGAAAGCGGAACCGACAGCGCCACGAATATGGCATCGGTGGCACCCATGAAGAACATGAGGATGAACGTCACCAGAATGAATCCGATGATAATGGTGTTTATGAGGTCATGCAGGGTGACACGGGTAGCACGGCTCTGATCGCCGGTAATACTGACTTCCAGATTAGACGGGAATTCACCCGACTTCATCTCCTCAACAGCCTCCTTGATATTGTCAGAGGCATTGATCAGGTTTTCTCCCGAACGTTTGATGACGTTGAGCGAAATGACATTGCGGCTGTTCAGGCGACTGAAACTTTCCTGTTCCCTGTAGCCCATTTTAACCTCAGCCACATCCTTCAGCGTCATCTGGGCGCCCGACTGTGACGAAATCAGGATATTTTTTATCTGCTCAAGATCCTTGAAGTCGCCGCGTATGGACACTGACCGGGTCATGCCTCCCACATCCACGTTACCCGCGGAAATGGTCATGTTCTCGTAGGCAAGCGCATTTTCAATATCACGAAACGTCAGACTGGCTGCATTCAGCTTGTACTTGTCAATGTTGATCTGAATTTCTTTCTCCAGTGCGCCAATCAGATCAAC
>CAILQK010000338.1 GCA_903836265.1 uncultured Bacteroidota bacterium
AACCGGAAGACTTTGTTGCAGCTGCTTCGGGAGCCTGCATGGCAGGTGCCATTTTAACCTGATTTGATTTTTTTCCCATTTCCTGACGAATTATTTGGTGGAAGTATCAGAATCGTCAAGATTGAATTTGAAATCCCTGATTCTCATCTGATTGTAAATCCATGACCGCCGGTTCTGCACCCGTTTTGACGGGTTTTCAACTTTATATACCAGCGGATTGGGTAATACTGCGGCGAGCAGCGCAGCCTCCTGTCTGGTCAGTTTATCGGCAGATTTGTTAAAGTACCGTCTGGAGGCGGCTTCACATCCATACACACCGTCACCGAACTCGATACTGTTCAGATATACAGTCATAATTCTGCTTTTGCTCCATACTTTTTCTATCAGCCACGTAAAATACACTTCGAATCCTTTTCTGATCCAGGATCGGCTGGGCCACAGAAACACATTTTTGGCAGTCTGCTGGCTGATAGTACTAGCCCCCCTTTTTCTTTTATGCGTCTGGTTGTATTCAATCGCCTTTTCGATAGCCTCGAAATCAAAACCCTCGTGCTCGGGAAACTCCTGATCTTCGGAGCATTGAACTGCCAGTTTGAGGTTATCGCTGATTTTATCAGACGAAACCCAGTCATGCTCGAGTCGCACCTCCCGCTGGGGATCGCGCCATTGTTCCCAGCAGCGCTGAAACATCAGGGCGGTAGCAGGAACTGGTACAATCCAGTACAGCAACACGATACCGACAGACAGGCCGAAGAACCACGCTGTCAGTCTGAGCAGGAGCTTCAGCAAGTATTTTTTCCACAGAATCCGGTCGCCATCACGGGGGACAGACTGATACCAGCGTCGAAGGGTTCGGGCAATAATATTCACAGTTTGGCAGAAGAGTTGGACAAGTTCGGGAGCAAAAATAGGTATGTTTTACAGGTATTTGGAAAATTACCGACTTTTGCAGGCGAATTAAATGTGTTGTCCCGAACACCGGGGCATTTTGACTGTTATTATTGCATGTTCCGACAGGCCCAGGCCCCTATTCCAACCTCTTTTGGTCAGTTTACAATGCTGGCATACGCTGATCATGCGTCTGATCCAATGCCACATCTGGCACTGGTAGCGGAAGCATTCGATCCGGCCTCCCCCGTGCCGGTCAGAATCCATTCCGAATGCATGACAGGCGATGTTTTCGGCTCCATGCGCTGCGATTGCGGCGAACAACTGGAAGCTTCGCTGAGAATGGTGGCCGAGAAGGGGGGCGTTGTTGTTTATCTGCGTCAGGAGGGGCGCGGAATCGGACTCATTAACAAGCTGAAAGCCTATAACCTGCAGGATATGGGTCTGAATACTATTGATGCCAATACCCACCTCGGATTTGAAGCTGATGCCAGGCAGTACGACGCAGCCATCAGCATACTGCTCGACCTGGGAATCAGTGAAATCGAGCTGATTACGAATAATCCCGACAAGGTGGAAGCCCTCAGAAATTCGCCGGTCAGGGTTACAAAACGTATCCCGCTAATTATTCCGCCGCACGACGGCGACCGCGAGTACCTGCTCACCAAGCAGCAACTCATGGGGCATCTGCTTGGCATTTAGTCCCGGTTTTCATATCTTTGTCGTTCAAACAGGCACACTCGCCGACGAACCGGCGCGTGTACAGGGGAGCCCCCTCACCTTTGCACAGTCATTGACCGCACGGGCATAATGCTCTTTTGTGGTCAAAGCATAACTGAAACAATTTCATGAGCGATTTTTTGAAAAAAGTCCGGTCGGTTTTCATCGTTGACGAACAACCGACGGAAACATCAGCACCTGCAACATCAGCACCCGCTGCTCCGGATCAGTCCGTACCTGCAGCCGTCGGCGTACCCGACAGCAAATTTCTGGAGGCGCTGGCAGCGGCCCTTGAGCGAAGCAATCAGGAGGGATTCGACTACCTGGAATTCCGGCAAGCCCTGAAAAACCTGTCCGGAATGAACCTCGACGAACAGACTGCATTCAGATCAGCTTTCGGGACAGCCTCCACCATGGGAGTCACGCCTGCGCGCCTGCTCGAATCAGTTCAGTACTACCTGCAGGTAATGGCCGGAGAAAAACAGAAGTTCGATGAAGCCCACGAACAGCAGCGGGCGCGCCTGATAGGAAACCGGGAGGCTGAATCACAATCCCTTGAAAAACAGATTCAGGAAAAAAACGGGCAAATTGCGCGGCTTTCGCGCGAGATAGAAGAACATCAGGCAAAAAAAGCAGAAATTGCCGCCGAAATTACTGAAAGCACCCAAAAGATTGAAACCACCAGAGCCAGCTTTGAATCAAGTTATGCCGCTGTGACCGCACAAATCAGCCAGGACGCAGTCAAAATCGGCCAATACCTCCAGTAAGAGCAAACAAAGGAAACAACAACCAGTTACAGCATCAAAACTCAACAGAACATGACTGACTTTCAACCGATCAAAACCAAATCGTTCTGGGAACGCCCCGAGGGGGTCACCGGAGGTATCTTCATGGCCGCCCTCGTTCTGGGCGGTGGTTACCTGTTGTATCAGATTCTTCCCGTACTCATCAAACTCGCAGAAAATATGCTCTATCTCGCCGGATTACTGGCTGCGCTGGGCATTATCGTATATGTCATCCTGGATCCGAAAATGCGCAACCTGGTGTGGTACGTTTACAAATCCATCATGCGCTGGATTACCGGCATTTTTGTACAAATTGACCCAATTGGTATCCTGAAATCGTACATTGACGACCTGCGCGACAACCTGGGCAAGATGAACAAACAGATTGGGAATCTGAAGGGACAGATGTACAAGCTCAACGAGATGATACGCCAGAACCAGAAAAATATTCAGAACAACCTCGGACTGGCCAGCAAGGCGAAAGAGACCGGCCGTGACGCCATCATGGTACTGCAGGCCCGCAAGGCCGGCAGGCTGCAGGAATCGAATATGAAACTCGAGGACCTGTACAAAAGGATGGAGATTCTGTACCGGGTGCTGTCGAAAATGTACGAAAACTCGGAAATCATGCTGGAGGATCTGTCTGATCAGGTAGTGGTAAAAGAACAGGAGTACAGGGCTATCCGCGCCAGTCACTCGGCTATACGCTCGGCCATGAATATCCTGGCGGGTAATTCAGACAAAAAATACATGTACGACATGGCACTGGAGGCCATGGCGGAAGATGTGGGACAGAAAGTGGGAGAAATGGAGCGCTTCATGGATGTTTCAAGAAACTTCATGGACAGTATTGATCTGCAGAATGGCGTGTTTGAGGAAGAAGGGCTTGC
>CAILQK010000339.1 GCA_903836265.1 uncultured Bacteroidota bacterium
CGTGCGAGTTTGTCTGCCTCTTTTTTGATAGCCAGGTCTTTCTGGAACTCCTTCTGGAGAACCAGCAGCATTTCATCGCTGATGTCGGCAGTAGGTTTTTCCTCAACACCCTGGAATCCCTTGTTATGAAGGGTTTCCACGATGGTGTGCAGACCAACGTTAAATTCCTTTGCTACCTTAATGAGTTTAGTTGCCATGCAGTATTTTTTCCTGCTTTATTGAAAATTTTTTGAATTGAGCGCCAGCGGGACAACGCCAGTTTCTCCACTGAAAAAGGGAACGTTTAGAAGGCTTTTGATTTTGGTTAGTGACGAAACAGCGTGCAAAAGTACATAAAAAAATTCGATGACTTTTGTACTATCTTTCCCGAACAAGCACTTACTTTCCTTCATCGAACTCTTCGGCGAGAATCCGGTGAACGTCCCTGACGGTTTCTTCTTCCAGATCCGTGCGGCGGACGAGCTCTTCGATACTGAGTTCGAGTACCTGACGGGCGGTATCGCAACCGATATTTTTGAGTGCCTGAATTACCCAGGCATCAATAGCATCTCCGAATTCCTCCAGATCAACATCATCCACCTCGTATTCGGCCTGGTTGCGATAAACATCAATTTCATATCCGGTGAGTCGGGTGGCCAGTTTGATATTGCTTCCGGCCTTGCCGATGGCGAGACTCACCTGATCGGCATCCAGATAGACATTGGCGCGCTTGCGTTCCTGGTCAATGTCAATAGATGTAATTTTTGCAGGAGTCAGACTTCTTTGTATGTACAGCGACAGGTTGGTCGTGTAATTGATGATATCAATATTTTCGTTGCGCAGTTCGCGTACAATACCGTGTATGCGACTGCCCTTCATACCTACGCAGGCGCCGACCGGATCAATACGTTCGTCGTGGCTTTCAACTGCCACCTTGGCGCGTTCTCCGGGCAGGCGAACTATATTTTTGATTTCAATCACACCGTCTTCTATCTCGGGCACTTCGGCTTCAAGCAGTTTTGCCAGGAAAGCCGGGTCGGTACGGCTGATCATGATGAAGGGTGCGTTATTGCGCATCTCGACCTTGCTGATGATCCCTTTGACAACATCACCCTTGTGATAACGGTCGTTACGTATAAGTTCGGTGTACGGGAGAACAAGTTCGTTATTGGTTGCGTCATCGAGTACAAGAATTTCGCGCTTTACAACCTGACTGACTTCGCCGATGACCACCTCGCCGATCCGTTCGGAGTACTTGCGGAAAATTTCATCTTTTTCCAGTTCCATTATCCTGGATACAAGCGTCTGGCGGGCAGCCATGATGGCCCTTCTGCCGAAATCCTCGATGGAGAGCTGTTCGTAACATTCATCAGCGACGTCCACACTTTCGTCAATGGCATGTGCTTCCGATATACTGACCTGAGACAGTTCGTTGGTAACCTCGCCATCGGGTACGACCTCCCGCACACGCCATATTTCAAGGTCGCCGGTATTGGTATTAACGATTACATCGAAGTTGTCGTCGGTACCGTATTTTTTCTTGATCAGGGTGCGGAACACGTCCTCCAGTACGCGCACCATGGTTGGGCGGTCAATATTCTTCCCGGTTTTAAACTCGGAGAATACATCTACTAAGTTGACCATTTCCTTTTATGGTTTGAGTTGAACGAATGAATATTTCAAAAATCGAGTTTGACTGTCGCTTTCACGATTCTGTCGTAAGGAATGGCTGTTTCAACCATTACTTCCTTTTTTTTCTTTTCCACTTTCTCGACAACAGTATTTACCAGAATTACCTGTTTGTCGTCTGCCGATAAAATTTTGCCGGTCAGCGGCTGCTCCTGATCCACTACACTGACTGAAAGGAGCCTTCCTGCGTTGCTGGCGTACTGTCTGGGAAACTTCAGCGGGCGCCCGATTCCGGGGCTGCTGACTTCCAGAACATACTTTTCACCGAGCCAGCCATTTTCATCGAGAATATGCTCCAGAAAACGGCTTATTTTCTGGCATTTTTCGAATGTAAATCCACTGTCACTGTCAATAAATACACACAACTTTTTCGCGGGCGACAACTCAATATCAACCGTGAAGCAGTCCGAGAAAGCTTCGTCGGAAGAGTATTTTTCTTCCAGCAATTTTTCAATGCGATCTGTTATTTCCATCGTAAATCAAGCAGGCTGCCTGGCAGCATATAAACGAAAGAGGGAACTTGCGGGTTCCCTCTTTCGTTAAAGTTCCATGCTTTCAGGGCGCAAAGTTAATACAATTTGCTGAAACGCATCTAAAAACATGAAATATTTTGACGCAAAACACAAAAAAACAGGGCACTGACCAGATACTGGTAGCACCCTGTATAACCCCAAAAAACCAAATGAAAACTTCTTATGTAAAACGCACAAGGCGAGTACTTGCTTTTTGAGTCCAGAAATTTTGCTTTCGCTGTTTTCTTGACGTCACAAAGATACGCGCCATTTGATAAATAGCAATACCAACACTTAATTTTTTTTTCATTTTGTTTTAATGAATACGAATTTCCGTATAAAATGGTGTGTTTGAGCTCATCAAGCCCTGTTTTGAGTAATTTTGCACCGTAAATTTAAAACTTTGTTAACAAAGATGGCTTTGCTTTTTCGTTTCGGGTTTTGCTTCTGCTGCCTGTTTTTCTTTTCCCTGTTCTTTTCTTCCGGTTGTCAGGAAGACCGGTCAGCCGTGGTGAGGCAAAAAGTACAGGAACGCGTGGCGGAATTTCGGGACAAACAACGCAATGCCTGCAGGACAGCGCTGTACGAGAAGGCCGGAAGGATGGCAGATTCCATACTGATTGCGGACGCAAGGCAGGAAATACAGGATTCTCTCGGTAGGCTCAGGCCATTCCGCCCGACACAGCCACCCGATGTGCCGCCTGTTGATTCTGCACGGGTGGCACCTTTGTTCATGCGCGAGGCATCGGGCAACTAAAATGCCGCAGGATGCGTCAATGCGGGGATATTGCCCCTGTGCCCATGCGTTTTGCTCTGACGATTGTTGCAATTTGGCTGTGCGGTCAGGCGACGGCACAAAATGAAACGCGCTACTCCAATATACGAACGCGAACGCTCCCGGCACATCTGCCTGTGCAGTTGCTGGATTCCCTCTCCGTTTCGCCCGTTCCCGGCCCTGTGACGGACAAAGGCACCGGCGATACCCTCCCGGCCTCGTTCTTTTCGGTACGGGGCAGGTTTTTAAACACCGATACAGCCGGACTGCTGGGGTTCCGACCGCACTGCAGGCAATTTCAGATAACATACAGAACGCTGCCCTATGATATGCAGGCGCCCGTACTCCGGCTTGACACTACAGCTGTCAGGCGCAGGGTGTTACAGGATGCCATTGAGTTTGACTATACTCCCTATGAACCGGCCAAAAAGCCATGGGAGAGCAGCGGACTCAAATCCACAGGTGTTTACACACGCGGATTGTCGTTTGGAAACAGTCAGAATCTGGTGTTCAACTCCAAGCTCAATCTGCAGCTGGACGGAAAACTGGGGAACGATCTTGACCTGACGGCCGCTCTTTCAGACAATACCATTCCCGTGCAACCCGATGGCGCCACCCGACAGCTGAGAGAATTTGACCGCGTTTTTATACAACTGAAACGCAAACAGTCGTCGCTCACAGCGGGCGACTACGATTTGACCCGGCCCAGCGGCTACTTCAGCAACTACTTCAAGCGCCTGCAGGGTATCATGGCAGAATCATATACCTTTCACGGAAATGACACAGCCAGAGTACGGGCAGCTGCAGCTGTCTCGCGCGGAAAATTCGCCCGGCAAATTATTCAGGGCGTTGAGGGCAATCAGGGCCCGTACAGGCTGCAGGGTGGAGAGGGCGAAAAATTCATTATTGTACTCGCCGGTACGGAAAAGGTTTATATAGACGGGCAGCCGATGCGGCGTGGCCTGGAAGATGACTATGTGATTGACTATAATCTGGGGGAAATCACATTCACCCCCCGGCGACTGATCACCAAAGACAGCCGTATTATCATAGAATTTGAGTACGCAGTTCAGACATACCTGCGCTCTACAACGGCAGCCAGTGCATCGTGGGCGATGCCCCATGGAAAATTTTATCTCAATTTCTACTCCGAGCAGGACGCCCGGAACAGCGGAGGCATTCAGGAAATTTCGCAGGCGTCGCGCTCGATACTTGCGCAGGCGGGCGACAACCTGAAAAACGCCTTTGGTTCAGGCATAGACACGCTGGAAGCTTTCGACCCCAACCGGGTGATGTATGCACTTCGGGATACAGTAATCTGTGGAATACCAACACCTGTATTAATATATAGCACCAACCCGGAGGAGGCACGTTATACTGGTCGTTTCACCGAAGTAGCCGCCGGACAGGGCAATTACGTACTTGCTCAATCCGCGGCCAATGGCAGGGTTTACCGCTGGTCGCCTCCCGACCCGGCTACATGCCAGCCAACGGGCAATTTTGAGCCGGTCATCAGGCTCATCGCGCCCGAGATGCGGCAGATGTGGGCAGCAGGAAGTGAATTCAGACCCTCCAAAAACAGTTATATCAATGCCGAGATATCAGTGAGCAACCGCGATCTGAACCGGCTTTCACCAATAGGAAACAGCGACAATGCAGGTGCGGCCGGACTTATAAACTGGCGACATTCCTTCCGGCCGGGCAAGGTTCCGGGCATATCACCCTGGAAAGGGGGTGCATTTGCCAGTCTGGAAGTCACCTCACGCAATTTTTTGAGCCTGAACCCGTACCGCGCTCCCGAATTCCTGCGAGACTGGAATACAGATGTAAGTCGCGACACAGTGGCAGAACAGATTGGCCGGGCAGGCGCTTCGCTTCAACACTCCGGATGGGGCAGTATTCGCCACGAATTCAGCGCCTTCAGACGGCACGCAGTGTATGATGGAAACAGGCACTTCACAGCACTTTCACTGAAAAGGAATGAATGGGAGCTGGCTGCCGAGAGTAATATACTTAACACCTCCGGACTGATCGAACAGACGCAGTTTTTACGCCCCAAATTCGATTTGTCGAGAGTTTTTTCCAGAAAAGACTCGGTTTCAGAAAAACCAATACTTAAAACCGGCCTTTACTTTGAAGAGGAAAAGAACAGCCGTACTGCATCACTGACCGACACACTGAGCAAACTGAGCTTCCGGTACGACCTGACAAAGATTTACATACAGACTCCCGATCCCAAAAAAATATGGCAGCTCGGCGGATTCGTCTCTCAAAGAAATGACTACGCCCCCTCCGGTACAAATTTCAGACAAAGTACGGCTGCCCGTGAAGTGAACCTGAATGGCGGATGGAGCAACAGCGCGCTAAAAAAGAAAACCAGCCAGTCGCTTTCATGGGTTCTCACATTCAGAGAACTGAAAATAAAAGCACCGGAGCTGACTGCTCAAAAACCGCTCAATACTTATCTCGGCAAACTGGATTACAGCATGAGCGCGTTTAAAAATGCCGTGGTATTCACGTCCAATTACGAACTGGGCGCCGGGCAGAGCCCAAAACTAGAGTTCAACTACCTCCTGGTAAATCCGGGGGAAGGTCAGTACGCATGGGTTGACCGAAACCGCGACAGTATACTTCAGGTGGACGAGATGGAAGTAGCGGTCTTCCCCGATCAGGCCCGATACTCACGGGTTGCCGTCACTACTCCGCTATATGTACGTACCAATAACGTAACTTTCAATCCGGGGTTACGTATTGAACCTGCTGCCTGGTTTACCAAACCAGACAACCGAATGGAAAAAACAGTTGCAAGGCTCAGCGCACAGAGCAGCATCCAGATTAACCGCAGAACATACTCAGGCTCTGCAGGCGTACAGCCATGGAATCCTTTTCAACTGGGAGAACTGGCCGATTCATCGCTGGTTACACTCGCCTACGGGTGGCGCAACATACTTTTCATCAACAAAACCAACCCGAAATGGGATGCCAGCATATCATCGGGCGACAACAGAAGCAGGCTGGCAATCACTACAGGTTTCGACGCCAGAAGCAGCCGCGATCTCACACTGCACACCAGATTCAATTTTTCTCCGCTGTGGAGTATTGAAACCGACGTAATCAGCGGCGGCAAAGCATCCGACAACGAAGTTTTCAACAACCGCGATTTTAACATTGAATATGTGGAGGCCGGCCCCAGAATATCCTGGATACCCGACAAACAGTTCCGTATGTCCGGAACCGCCCGCCACAGGCAAAGCACGAACAGAACCGGTCAGCTGGAGTCGGCAAAACAGACAAGCTGGAATATGGAGCTGGCCTGGACACCCCGGGCAAAGCCCGACGGACGCGAATTCAGGGGGAGTACATCGCTCAGAATGAAGGGCATTTTTGCAAATATCTCCTACGAAGGGCAACCGAATACTGCCGTGGCGTATTCCATGCTCGAAGGGCTGCAAAATGGAAGAAATTTCCTGTGGAACGTCAACCTGGACCGGCAACTGTCCAAAACAGTACAGCTGACCCTGAATTACGAGGGGAGGAAAACAGGAGAAAACCGGATGATACACATCGGTCGTGCACAGGTACGCGCATTATTTTAATTGAAACAACTTGCTGCCTGGCGATGTTTAAAATTTTCGGGGTTGTGTTGGTGCTCAATACCTACTTTTAGCCCCGAAAAACACTCACTCATGTTACTCAAGGGAGTATTGCTCGGAATCTCGCTCAGTTTTATGATAGGCCCGCTGCTGTTTTCGGTGGTTGAGGCCTCTATTGTCAGGGGTTTCAGGGCCGGAGTTGCTGTTGCTGCCGGTATCTGGTCAAGCGATTTTCTGTTCATCGGACTGATTCTGTGGAGTCTGGAACTGTTCACCACGGTTACCTCCCTGCCAGGTTTCCGCTTCTGGGCAGAAGCGCTGGGCGGCATGATGCTGATTGCTTTCGGAATTGTCAGCTTTTTTTCCAAGCCCGGAGCACCCAAAAATACTGATCAGGATGACGATGAATCAAACGATCATCCCTATTTCCGTTTGTGGCTCCGCGGTTTTTTTATCAATCTGATTAATCCGGGTACAGTTTTTTTCTGGCTGGGTATTGTCAGCGCGCTGGTAGCACCCAACCACTGGACCAATTCCCAAAGTCTGACATTTCTCGGAGGAATGATCAGTGTACTTATTGTGACAGACACCCTCAAGGCATGGGGTGCGAGAAGTATCAGACACTTTCTGACACCAAACCATATCAGGCAGATACAGCGAACAATCGGTATGGTACTGGCCGTGTTCGGGCTCGTACTGCTCCTGCAGGCCGTCGGTCGCGACAGTTTTATCGTCAACTACTGACATACGTCTGAAAAATAATTCATGAAACGACAAAAGACTTCACTTTTGCAAAAAAAACGAGTCAATATGCGATCAACTCTATTGCCCATTCTTGCCTTTTTATTCCTGGCTTCGGGCGTTACAGGTCAGAACAGTCCGGACTACTGGACCGCTGTGTCTCCTGAATCAATCAGTTTGCCCGACTACGCACAGCGTACACATGAGCCGCTGCGTTATTCGGCTTTTTCTTTGGATTACCCTGCTGTCACCTCCTGGCTGGAGAGGGCTCCCCGGGAATTTACACCGGAAGCTGGTCAGCGCACATACCGGGTAACGCTTCCACTGTCGGATGGCAGCAGGGAAGTGTTCGCCGTGTCCAAAACGCGGGTGATGGATCCTGCGCTCGAGGCACTACATCCTGAAATAGGCACGTACAGCGGTGTGTCTGTGAATACAGCAGGTATGCAGGTACGCATAACGATCACGCCCGGATGGCACTTCCGTGCCATGATTACCAATCCGGACAAGGGGATTGAATACATAGAGCCCGTTGCTGAAGGGCAGGGTACATATTATATGGTGTACAACCGGCTCGATCTTCCCAAAGACTCCAGAAGCAACCAGCTGCCCACAAGGGTGGAAGTGCCGCCGGCAGACGATGAACTGACCGAACAGGCACCCCCGCGTGTTAGCCTCGGAGAAGCGGGTCCGGAAGAGGGACAACGCCTGACAGGAAATCCGGTAAATCACAATATCTATCGCTTCGCCTGCGCTGCCACCGGAGAATTTTCCCAGGATAATGGTGGCACCAAGGATCTGGTTTTCCAGAAGCTGACCACCTTCACCAATCAGCTCAATGCCATTTATGAACGGGATATCAATATCCGCCTGCAACTGATTGCAGAATCGTACGATATTATATTCCTCGATCCGGTTACTGATCCATATACGGGCAATGAAGTGGGTGGCTGGATGAGCCAGAACCCCACCATCATGCTTCAGTATCTTGGATCTCCCGACAAATACGATGTAGGTCACGTGTTTGCCCGTTACCTGGGTGGAGCTGCCATTGGTGTAGCCGGTGGCCTGTGCTGCACGCAGTTCAAGGGCCGTGGATGCTCTGCCTGGTACGGCCCTCCGTACGGTGATGAGTTTTTTGCCATTATCGGCCAGGAAATAGGCCACCAGTGGCGCTCGGGACACACTTTCAACCAGTGCTTCGCCGATTCTCAGTTTGATTATGATTCCGCATGCGAGCCTGGCAGCGGCAGCACCATTATGTCGTACAACGGTGCCTGCGGCAGCAACAATATCAGCAATGGCAACACCGCCCTGTTTTATCATGCCTGCTCGGTGGCAGAAATACGCCGTTTTGTAGAGTTTCAGGAGGGGAATACCTGTGGGAGCACGCTGCCAACAACCAATACAGCACCCATGGTAACAACGGCATATCCGCCGGTTACTTTCATCCCGGTGAATACTCCGTTTGAACTGACAGGTTCTGCCATTGATGCCGAAGGTGACCAGCTCACTTATGCCTGGGATCAGATTGACCTCGGCCCAACGAGCCCGCTCGGAACTCCACAAGGCAACTCTCCGCTCTTCCGCTGGTTCGAACCCACTTCCAGCCCGACACGTACCTTTCCGCGTTACCCGATTGTGCTGAACAACACTATGAGCCTGACAGAGGTACTGCCCGCCTACAACCGCGATATCACGTTCGTTCTGGTGGCACGCGACAACAAGGCAGGTGGCGGCGGTATCGCCTGGGACACTGTAGAACTCCGCTCTACTACAGCAGCCGGCCCATTCCTGGTTACATACCCGACCAACAGCGGTGTAAAATGGCAGGCCGGAGGTTTCTACACAGTCACATGGGATGTTGCCAACACCAACAGGGCTCCTGTAAACGCACAAAAAGTAAATATAAAGCTGATCCGCGTAAATCCGAACAGCACGGTGGTGAATCTGGCCACACTGGCAGAAAATGTGCCCAATAACGGGCGCTTCTGTGTACAAGCCCC
>CAILQK010000340.1 GCA_903836265.1 uncultured Bacteroidota bacterium
GAGATCGAGTGGATCAGAGGCCGGTGCCTCACGATCAAAGTATGCAGAATCCAGTATGATTGCCAGCGTGTTGAATGCCGGAACAAGGTCGCGTATCCCCGGCAGACGCATGGTCTCCAGCTGGTGGAACAGACTGAGTACCCGATCGTTCGTTTCATGTGACAACTCATCGCCCATACTAACCAGCATGGCGAATTCAGACAGTGGTTTTATGACCGGAAACGTACTCACATCAGCGAATCAGCGTTACCTGCCCGACAATTCTGCCTTTTTTGCCATCCACCAGTTCGTAATCGAATGTATAGGGATAGACGTCTGACGTGGCCGGATAACCGTTGTGCATACCGTCCCATCCTTCACCAATATCATACGAATCAAATACTGTTTCACCCCATCTGGAATAGACGATAAGCTTGTAATCAACAAAAATATTCCGCTTGTATGCAGGTTTGAACTCGTCGTTGCTTCCGTCGTTATTGGGAGTGAAAGCATTGGGCATCTCCACGACGGGTTCGGGATACATATATATACTGACGTGAACGGTGTCTGTGCAACCATTTGCATCGGTGCCTGTCACTACAAAAAACGCAGAACTGTCGGTCGTCAGTTCAACTGAAGCGCAGTCGGAGCAGGACAATCCGGCAGAGGGCTCCCAGTAATATGCAGAAGCTCCAGCTGCAACCAGCGTGGCGGATTCCTTGTAGTTCAGCGTGTCGGGTGCCGTTACAGAAACCACGGGCGGGTTGTTCAGTATCACCCGGAAAGAATCAATGCTGCCGTCGCAGCCGGTACCCTGCTGATAAACGGCCAGGTAACTGCCGGCAGCGAGTGTGGAGGTTTTCAGCCAGCCTGACTGCGTGACACAGTTTCCGCAATCGGCTGTCCAGACACCACCTGCAGGCAAACTGGCAGAGAGTTGCAAAGAGTCGAGGGGCAGGCAACTGACGATTTCCCGGTAACTCGTTGAAAAATTGTTCAGTGATTTGATGACGCTTGCTGTACAGTTTTCCGAGATACTCAATACCTGTCTGACGGGCACCTGCGTGAATACACAGGTTTTACCGGAAGGCCATTCGACTAGCAGCGAGTCAACAAAAGCTGCGTCTCCGAATCCGAAGTGCTGCCACATCGGATTGTTGGCCGTGGCGGCTGTCTGGGCCGACACCTGTCGCATCTGCCAGACGGGCGTGCCGTTGATGACAGCCTTTGCCCGGAGCGTGGTTCCTATGGCCGAGTGATTGGATTCTATGCCGATGCACTTGATTTCCAGCCAGGATCCGCAGGGTTTGCCGTCATTCAGGAAGAAATAATCGGGAGCCAAATCAGGTTGTGTGATATGCAGGTCGAGCCAGCCATCGAGATTCGCATCTGTCCATGCAATTCCGTTGCATATGGTTCCACCGTTCATCAGCTGGAAAATTCCAGGATAGCTGTCAGAAACATCGGTCAGATTACCCTGGCCGTCATTCTGCCAGAAGCGGCCTTCGGTATTCCAGGTACCGATTGCAATCATATCCTGATCGCCGTCGTTATCGTAGTCTCCCCAGTTCGATGACCAGGAGGTATGGTTGGCGTCGCCGACAGGTACGGTAACAAATGTGCCGTTACCCTGATTGATATGCATCAGATCCTGTCCATCCTGGTTGCAAACGAACAGATCCGGGCGACCGTCATTATTGACATCCACCCAGTTGGCGGATCGGCCGCGTTCAGGGGCACTGACGATGGGGCCGGCGCCGGTCATCCTGGTGAATACACCATTGCCATCGTTCCGGTACAAGTCGTTGGTGCCCGGATTTGTCGGACCGATCTGATAATTGACAATAAAAATATCCTGATCGCGGTCATTGTCAAAGTCGCACCAGAACCCGCCGGAAGTCCAGGCCAGGTCATTCACCAGCTGGCCGGCAGTAACTTCGGCAAATGTTCCGTTTCCGTTATTTTTAAACAACCGGTTTTTGAGGTTGTTCCATCGGGGCAGGAACAGATCTACCCATCCGTCGTTATTGTAATCTGCCCAGCTGACTGTGCCTTCGTATGGCTGGGAGGTATTCGGTGTAGCGCCTGCAGACTGGTTCAGTGTGAAGCTGCCACCGTTGTTGATCCACAACTGATTGATATCGTTCTGGTTCCAGGTGGCGGCCAGGTACAGATCCGGATCATCATCGTTATCAATGTCGGCCCAGCCATGCCGCATGGGATTTTTATGATTGGAGCTGATTTGACCGGAAGGCGAGAAAATTCCAGTTCCGTCGTTGAGAAACAGTTCAGTTTTATTGACCCATACAGGTGGCGCTCCCATAAATCCGCTCACACATACATCCAGGTCATTATCGTTGTCAGCATCAATCCAGGTTACTCCGAAGAGGTTGGACTGGCTGTCGAGAAATGCTGTGTTGACGGAGGTAAAAGTTACCTGCGCACGCGCGGGTACGCACAGGACAACGAACAGGAAAACAGGAATAAATTTCATAAGATGTGTCAGATTGGCTGTTTTGCAGAGCATACCGGGCATTACATTGCCAGAAGGATGATTTCACGGCCATCTGCATGATGGATTTCACGGCGTATCCGCTGATCCCATGGCAGTGCATCTGGCGACTTTTTCTCAAAAAGTACCAGGTAACCGCGTTGTTGACCCAGTTTATCCATATAACGCGATAGCTGACTGATTCCTTCAGGTTCAGAGCGAGCACTGTGGTGCATTTTGATTTCTATGGGGAATACCTGATTTTTCCAGAAAACCACCATATCTGTTCTGCCGTTTCCGATGGCCATTTCGCGTTCAATACGACCACCGCCGTTAATGACGCGCTGCAGGAATGCCATAAGCAGCAACTGATGGCCTGCCTCCCTGTACTGAAAACGTTCAAGCCACGATTCGGAGTTCCAGCGGTAAAAATCAACAAATGCCAGCAAGAGCCTGTCCATATCGAGCGAGCCGTCCGAATTCAGATACCAGGTGGTATTGGCTACATCCTGATTGATACTTTCATGAAAAGGGGCATTCAGAATTCTGGTAATGATTTCCCGGTAAATCGGGTTGGCAAA
>CAILQK010000341.1 GCA_903836265.1 uncultured Bacteroidota bacterium
ATTATTACAGTTTTTTTTGAATGTGGTACAATAATGGAAACGGTCCACAATGTTGAGGAAGTCCAGCCTGATGTTTCACTCTGACCGGGGCATTCAATATGTTTGTGATGAGTTTCGTGCCGTTCTGGGAGAATATCACATCACCCAAAGTATGTCAAGGAAAGGAAATTGCTGGGACAATGCCGTTGCAGAATCATTTTTAAAATCCTTGAAAACCGAAGAGTTGAATAAATTGGGCACCATTAAGGAATTTAATCTCAACTCTTTGGTTTTCAAATATATAGAAGGATGGAATAACACACGTAGAATTCATTCTGCATTGAATGGATTAACGGGGTGTGTTCAGATTTTTGTGTCAGGGTTGTATTTTTGATCTGAATTTGGGTTGTCACATGGCCAGCGAGCCGGAGTTTACGGAGGCGTAGCAGCCATGTGACAACCCAAATTCAGATTTACTGCCTCAGGTGTATTCGTATTCGATCCCGGAAGTAAATGTCCAATTGAGAGAAGGTCAACGACCAGTTTTGTAACGGCGAAGTCCACTTTTCCGTGATGTTTTCAATGGCCAAAAATAGCAATTTCATCAAAGCGTTATCGCTCGTAAACGCTGATTTGGTCTTGGTCACTTTCCGTAGCTGGCGGTGAAAACCCTCCACCGTGTTGGTAGTGTAGATGATTCGCCGGATGGCTGCCGGGTACTGGAAGTAACGAGTCAATCGATCCCAGTTGTTCTCCCAGGATTCAATAACTACAGGGTATAACTTACCCCACTTCTCCTTCAGTGCTTCGAGTTTAACCCGTGCCAACGACTCGTCCGGAGCCTGGTACACTTGCTTGAGATCACGCATGAATTCCTTCTGATGTTTGGAGCCAACGTACTTGAGCGAATTACGAATTTGATGCACCACACACAGTTGTACTTCAGTCTGAGGAAAGATGGTTTCTACCGCCTCGGCAAAACCCTTGAGATTGTCGATACAGGTAATCAGAATATCCTGAACACCTCGTTGCTGTAGCTGCGTCATTACCTGTAGCCAAAACTTAGAACCCTCATTTTCAGATACATACAAGCCCAAAACATCCTTTTTGCCTTCCATGTTGACTCCAATGATGCAATAAATGGCACGGTTAACAACCCGTCCTTCGTGACGAACTTTGTAGTGAATTGCATCCAGCCAAACTATCGCATAAAGTGACTCCAGCGGCCGGTTGCGCCATTCCTCTACCACCGGCAGAATCTTGTCCGTTATGTTCGTCAACTGGGCCTCTGACAGCTCCACCGAATACAGCTCCTGCAAGTGAGACTGTATCTGCCGATAGCTCATACCCATGCTGTACATACTCAAAATCTTCTGCTCTACACTGTTCCCCAACCGCCGTTCATGCTTGGGTATCAGGACGGGTTCATACGTCCCCGAACGGTCACGAGGTGTCTCTACTTCCAGTGGCCCAAACCGGCTTCGAACTGTCTTGCCTGTCTTCCCATTCCGACGATTTGGTGCTCCAGATGCTTTCTCTGATTCCAGATGTGACTGCATCTCTCCCTGCAAACTAGCTTCTACCAGACGCTTCAGCAAAGGTCCCAAAGCCTGCTCCAATGACTTGCCTTCGTACATGGCTTTAATCGCCTGCTGCTCAAAGTTTTGGTAATCAAAGTCTTCTTTCTTCTTCCCTTTCATGGATTCGTGTGTATTTTTGGTGAAAGTTATGAATTTTTCACCTGACACAGAATTTTGAACAGTCTCCTCAACTACCCAGCGTTTCGCCTCGACGGCAAATCCTTTGGTACCTTTTGGCCTGACTGGAGTTTCAAAAACAAGCCCCGTCATTTCTACTGCCTCTGCAAACGATCCACGATAGGCCTTGTCACCCATTATTTTCTTCACACCGGGTATTTGCTCTGTAATATTTTCCAGAAGTCCAATTCCTTCGACTCCGTCATGTTGGTGGGCGGCATGCACTTTCGCTTTCCAAATCCGGCCAACTACATCAACAAGTATCTGTCGCTTTCTGCCATTGATTTTTTTATTGCCATCAATGCCGCGATCCTCATATATCATGGGTGAGAGCTTAACACTCTGAGAATCAACTAATAAAAGACTTGGTTCGGTGCTCCTTTCCAGTTGAATTCGTTCTGTCATGTTGAGTGTATGGCACATTTGTTCGAAAATGCCTCTCTTGCCCCATGTTTCAAAGTAGTAGTACACTATCTTCCAGTGAGGAAAACTACTGTCAAGATTACGCCACTGAGTACCTGTTCGGGTTATCCAGAGGA
>CAILQK010000342.1 GCA_903836265.1 uncultured Bacteroidota bacterium
ATAAACCTTGAAATAGGATACATTGCCAACCTTTGGCTCCTGAACGGTCTTGAATATGAAAACACATGGCCTCGCTCCGGCATCGCAGGGCTTGGAACCGCCACCCTCGAGCGGCGCGGCGGGCCTGTCGGCCGGACTGGGGCATACGTCGTGAATAAAACCCATAATACGACCGCTGCCCATATCCTGGAGTCCGGACGCACAAAATACCGGGAAATACTGCCGGTGAGCCAGTCCCGTCTTCAGCCCCTTCGCCAGATCCTCCTCATTCAGTGTACCTTCCTCAAAGAAGCGCTCCATCAGCGCATCATCATTTTCGGCTGCCGCCTCAACCAGCGCGGCATGCAACTTGCCGGCTCTCGCCTGATGTTCAGCCGGAACAGGCTGCTTTTCCGGTTTCCCTCCTCCGGCAGGAAATTTGTACATGACCATCCGGAGCGCATCAACAATCGCATTGAAGCCCGGACCCTGATTTACCGGAAACTGGAACGGTATGACGCGATTCCCGAACCGTGCTACAGCCTGCTCCAGTGTGGTTTCGTAGTCGGCCTTCTCGTGATCAAGCTGGTTAATCACGAGAATAGTCGGTGTCTCGTTTTTCTCAATGTACTCCCAGATGAGTTCCGTACCTACCTCAACGCCGTTTCGTGCATTGAGTATCATCAGCGCTGTGTCGGCTACCTTGAGCGCCGTCACAACCTCCCCCGAAAAATCATCGAGACCGGGTGTGTCGAGAATGTTGATCTTGGTGTCTTTCCAGGTTCCGTGGAGAACGGAAGCAAACAGGGAGTGGCGCCGTTCCTGTTCGAGAGCAGAGTAGTCGCTCTGGGTGTTGCCATCGGCTGTAGTACCGCGGCGGGTGATGGCTTTTGCTTCAAAAAGCATGGTCTCGGCAAGCGTGGTCTTGCCGCTTCCGGCATGTCCGCACAGGACAATATTCCGGAGCTTGTCAGTTGAATAGGTTGCCATAAGCAAAGAACTGAATGTGGGTGAACGTTGCGGCAGGAGGCCGGGGATTGCGCCCGCAATCTCCGCTCACCTGCCGGTTAATGTAAACGGGTCATGAAAAAGTGTTTGTTTTGGTGATGAATTGCTGTTTTCGGCCCCTAAATTAATCGTAACGCTGATATTATTTATGAAAATGAACAAATATTTTGCTAATTCGAAAGATTCTAATTAAACACGCCGGCACGGAAGCCCTGAACAAGGTTTTACTTCGTATTTTTTACAACCGGGATTTCATCAAGTCCACGGGAATATTTACTGTTTTTTCAGTTTTGCCACACATAGCTGCCCTCCCCGCCGACAGTATCCACGAAATACATGGCTATCTCTCCCTTGTTTTTTGCCGGCAGTTTTCCTCTGTAATAACAACTGAACTGGTCTTTCACCGCCTCCCGTGTCGTCTCTGAAATATTGACTTTTCCGGGCTCGCCTCCCTGCTCCAGACGGGCGGCAGTATTCACGGTATCACCCCATATATCGTAGGCAAATTTTCTGAATCCTACCACACCCGCCACAACAGGACCGGTGTGTACGCCTATGCGCATCTCAAAGTAAGGCTTCCCCTCACCAATCTTTTTCTGAATAATTTTCTGCATCGCCTGCTGCATTTCCAGCGCGGCCATGACGGTGTCAAGCGCATGGGTTTCCGAAGGCTCGGGAAGGCCACCCGCACACATATAGGCATCTCCGATGGTTTTTATCTTTTCAAGGCCGTATTTATCTACAATGCTGTCAAAACAGCGGAAACATTCGTCCAGCTCCTGTACAAGTTCTTCCGGCGACAGTAATTCTGCTACTGTGGTAAACCCCTTGAAATCACTGAACAGCACTGTCACCGATTCATATCGCTGTGGCTTTACTGCATTGTTCAACTTCAGTTCGGCAGCTGTTTTCTCCGGAAGAATGTTTCTGAGCAGGGCATCTGCCCGCTCCCGCTCCTGTTCAATCTGCCTGTTTTTGGCAGCCAGATCACTGTTGGCCCGCTTTCGTATCCTGTTTCGGTTAAACAACAACAAAACCAGCAAGGTCAGCGCCAGCGCCCCTCCTACAAGTGCCCACGTACGGATCTTTGCCTGTGCCAGCTCGTGTTTCTGACGGTCTATTTCTCTTTGCCTGCGACCATCCGTGAACAGGACTTCCTTTCGCTCAAAATCTTCTGCCTGCCGTTCACTGAGCATTTCCCAGCGCAATTCGTCATACTGAACACGATAATCATAGGCTTTCTTCCAGTCGCCCAGGGCAGCATAGAGCTTGCCAAGGTCTTTCAGCGACCGCTGTATGAATTTCTTGTCGTCAACACTATTGGCAAGTTTCGCATACCGGAGCGTATAATCCAGCGCCTCACGGTACTTTCCCTGACCGTAAAGTACGTCCCCGATGCTGTTGTACACGCGCATCAGTTCACTCTGATCATCCAGTTGCTGCTGTATTTCAAGCCCCTTCCGAAGATAATCCATTGCTTTGTCATAATCTTCAAGGTGTTTGTACGCCACCCCTATATTGTTGTATATTACAGCAACACCCGCCATGTCTCCCACCGACTCCCTGATTTTCAAAGCCTGATCATAGTAACCAATTGCCACCCGGGTAGAATCCTTGTTTTTCATCTCGTCCAGGGCATTGGCCAGATCGCTCAGGGCATTGGCCAGCGATTCCGGGTCTGCCAGCTTTTGCCGGATCCGCAATGCGTTGCGATAATACTCCGCAGCTTTTTCAAATAAAGACATCTCCAGCCTGATATGGCCAAGACTGGTGTAAACATGCGCCAACCCAAGACTGTCTGACCGGGAATCATATATCCTCAGGGCAGCGTAAACCTGATCGTAAGCCTCCGGCATAAGACCCATACCCTCAAAAAGATTTCCCAGACTCAGGTGGGCACGGGCAATCCGTACTGAATCTCCAAGCTCCTCAACAATCCGGAGGCTTTCGCGCCGCTCGGAAAGCGCTTCAGGCATCTTCCCCTGTATTTCATAAACATTTCCCAGATTATTGTGGACAGAAGCCAGACCGAGCATGTCACCGATTTCCCCGCGTATTATGCCGGCTTTCAGGTAACATTCAACAGCCTTGTCCAAACTGTCGAGCTCCTCCTCCGCAGCCCCCATCGCATTCCAGGCTGTCGCCTCGCCTTTTCTGTATCCCAGTTGCTGCGCCAGTTGAACGGCCTCCCGCGCCAGTAAAAGCGCCTCCTCCGGTTGATCACCCGCTATCTCCCATACATAATCTGTCAGTAACGACACACGATGTGTATCACGGGGCGCACTGCCCAGCAATTGCTTCAGCGAATCTGCTCTGCCAACCTGTGCCTGCATCCGAAATGACACTGCCAGGACGAACAGGACAATTTGAAAAACCTGATACTTCATGACCCAAAATTAGAAAAACGATGTGTTCCAACTATTATTTCAGCCTGAACTGAACCTTACTTTTGTATCCCGTGTTTAATTTTGCGCTTCAACTCCAATCTCTTTATTTCTTCAACCCAACTTCACCTTCTTATATATGTACCCGATTGCTCTCACAACCCCTATGGCCAAAGACCTCACCGACTTCGGCTTCGAACAGCTCCCCGATGCCAACGCCGTCACAAACCTGATGGAGAATCAGAAAGGAACAGCACTGGTCGTTATCAACAGCGTCTGCGGATGCGCAGCTGCCATGGCTCGCCCGGGTGCCAAGTTGTCGCTCCAGAACGAAAGTCGCCCGGAAAAGCTCTACACCGTATTCGCCGGCGTTGACACAGACGCAACAACCAAAATGCGCGAATATCTGCTGCCATACCCGCCATCTTCCCCAAGTATCGCCCTTTTTAAAGATGGTCAGCTGGTACACTTCCTCGAACGTCGTCATATCGAAGGCCGCAGCGCACAGATTATCTCCGATAATCTTCGCGCAGCTTACGATACCTACTGCCGGTAAGGCTCAAACGCAAGCTCCATGACGCCGGACAACCACAGCCTGCTGGATGATCTCCGTCTGCCGGAAGCCGGCGCCGTGGAGCTGCTCTACACCCGCTTCCGAAAATCCGTATCAAGGGCCGTAGAAGCCGCCGGAGGATCTCACGCCGACGGAAATACTTTCTTCCGGGTAGCTGTCATAGAGACCTGCATGCTCGCCAACCAGAATATGCTGCCGGAATCTGCTGACATCGGCAATTTCCTGTGCGAGCTCTCCACAGCGCATTTCCGCGACTGGGCTTCCGAACGAAATCTGTACCTGAACACTCCGGACATATACCCTGAGGAACCAATTCCGGATGCTGCCTCCCGTGCACACACCCGAAAGCTGATTCGCGCAAGAAAACAGTGGCAAAAACTTGGTGAAAGATGCCGCCCGGAAGTGGTTACGGCAGCGCTGATTGATGTCAATTTCAAAGACTCGGCCTGCCTGGAGGCTTATCTGAAATCTCTGCCCGAACTGATCCGGCCCGAAAACAGACACGCTCTGCCCCCGGAAGCAAGAGAGGCTCTGACCAGCCCGCTCTTCAAAAGAGTCTGTGAAATAGTGGATCGGCAGGAGTCTGTCACTGCCCTGAACCAGAACCCCGCCTCAACTTCAGAACGAAGGCGAAACCGGCTGATCGCAGCAATTGTCCTGATAGCAGCTGCTCTGATCGCACTCTGGACTTATCTCTCGGCACCAAAACCGGCAGAAGAAATTTTCAATGAAAACTATGCTCCACCGAACAGCATCTTTGAAGACAAGGCCGAAAGAACACTCAGAGACGCTGTCGCCAATACAACCCCCGAAAGCTGCAAACGCATTCTGGAAGATGCCGACGTTTACTTCAAACAGAAAAATTGGGAGGAAGTAATTGTTGTGCTTTTTCCCGTGACCAACAGTGACAGTGACGTCTGCAAATCTGATGCGCTGTTCTATATGGCAATCGCCAGCCTCCAGCTGGAAAATCCTGAACTTGCCCTCGAATGTCTCTCGAAAATCAGTGATATAGAACTGTACGGAGAAGATCTGTACTGGTATCAGGCGCTCGCTTTCGTCAAAATTGCCGCTGAAAAACCTGGTAAACGCAGCCTGGCCCGAAAAGCTGTCGAACGGGCCAGATCCAATACGGTCATACCGGAAAGAAAAAAACAGGCAGAAAAGATGCTGTCTGAACTCGGTGATTAAGCTTTCACCCTATGTACGCCGAATTCCCCATATTCACCGCGCCACTCGCCGACTCGCTTCCCGGCTGGCTCCACAGGCAGAGCTTCTCATCCGTTTTTGTTCTCACCGACAACAATACCAGAACACATTGCCTTCCTCACCTGCTTAAAATACCGGATTTTAACGATACCCTGCACATACTCACCATCAAGCCCGGCGAACAGGAGAAGAACCTGGATTCATGTGCACTGATATGGGCGGAAATGAAAAACGCCGGTCTCGACCGCAAAGCGCTTTTCATAAGCCTCGGAGGCGGTGTAGTCGGCGACATGGGCGGTTTCTGCGCCGCAACCTGGAAGCGCGGCATAAAATTTGTCCAGATTCCAACAACACTGCTGGCCATGACCGACGCAGCCATCGGAGGAAAAACCGGTGTTGATTTCATGGGCGTAAAAAATATAATTGGCGTAATCCGGCAACCCGCCGCCGTATTCACAGATCCGGTTTTCCTGAAAACACTGCCCGACCGGGAACTGCGAAGTGGAATGGCCGAAGTTTTCAAACACGCCGCCATTTCCGGAGAACTCTCGTCCGGATGGATCAGCGCGATGGCGCAACTCGATTCCACTGAACCCGACTGGATGGAAATCCTGACAAAATCGGTCTCTGTAAAGATTGATATCGTTCGAAAGGATCCGGAGGAAAATGGCCTGCGTATGCTGCTCAATATGGGCCATACGATCGGTCATGCAGTCGAAAGCTGTCTCCTCGATACCGGCGAAGCGCTCACCCACGGAGAGGCGGTAGCAGTCGGGATGATCTGCGAGCTGTATATTGCAGAATCCCGCGGAGTGGTTGTTCCCGACGCAGATTTGCTGATCAAATATCTGCCCGCCATATTCAGATTGCCACGGATAGACCCCGGTCTGGGTGATTCGCTGTGGACCCTGATGTGCCAGGACAAAAAAAATGCGTCGGGCAATGTGCGAATCACATTGCCCGACGCTCCACACTCCATGCAGATACTCAATATCTCCAGATCTGATCTGGACAGCAGCATAAAGTATTACAACAACCTTATTTGAGCTCTTTCGGCTTTACCACAGTGAAAACCCGTGAAACGTTGAAACCAAAGCGAATTCCGCTCATCAATCGGCCATCATTACCCTGGAAAAACCACTGCTCCTGTGTTTCCGTAATGAATCCTTTATAGGTCATGTCCGGAGAGTTGGTGAAGTGCAGCTGAAAGACGTGTCCCCCGGTTTCAATATCAAGTCCCAGCGACAAAGAATTCACATACGAAGTTGCAATCTGTCCATCAGGTACATAGTAGTATTCGGCATTGAGAGCCACTCGTTTCGACAGCTTGAAGCGCCCGGCAACCCCCATGGCATATACATCATTCCTGTCCTCCGGAGACTCGGTCAGGTTCCTGTGCACCAGTGTCGGCATCAGTTGCAGCGACAGCCTGTCGCCAAACTTGCGCCCGATCAGCAGCTGATGTGTATAATACAGCCTGTCGGTAAACTTGTTGTCGCGCGAAGGATCGGCAAATTTTACCGACTTGATCTGTGCATCAGCCAGATAGGTTAGTGTGACAGGGATATTTCTGGCGCCGGAACTCTGCCTGAGTATCTTGTACTTCACAAACCCGTCGTAGATCTTTTCCCGGCTGTTACGGCCGGCTCCAATCATCAGTCTGTTTGTTATCCCGTAATCGAGTCCGAACCTGATTGTAGCACCATCCAGTCCAAAAATATCGTATAAACCCTGCCTTACAGGAGAGAACCGGTGCGATATTTTAAAATCCAGCACACCGGCAGCGGTATTCTCTATGGAATGACCATTAATTACGCGGTTGGTTTTGAAACTGGCGGTAGCGTATTCCACAGTTTTTTCTTCTCCAAGAAGCGCAAGGAGATCCTGATCCTGGGCTTGCAGGAGCGTGGGAATCAGGAGTAACAGGAGCAGATACTTCTTTGTCATAAAGATGGCATTTCAATGTTCGATATTTCCTTTTATTTCATCGGTTCGAGGACAGCATCAATCAGAATCCGGGCATCTTTGGTCACTTTGTCGCTCACAAGTGACGGGATAGTGATGCCATAGTCAGGCAACATGAGTGAAAAGCCGGCATTAATCCGGATTTTTCC
>CAILQK010000343.1 GCA_903836265.1 uncultured Bacteroidota bacterium
GGATACACGCACACTGACTGAAGAAGAGCTCCGGATTGTCAGTGAACTGAAGGGCTGGAATTTCAGATATGATGCAACACTTACAGCTCCGCCATATTACGAGGTATGGAGCGATTCCTGTTACCGGATGACCTGGGACGAGATGGATATCATCGAAAAGTCGGGAAAAGAAGTGCTTTATCCTGAAATATGGCGCTGGATTGATCTCATGCAAAATGACACATCCTGTGTGTTTTTTGATGTGGCAGATACGCCACAGAAAGAGACTGCCAGGGATGTTGTCAATATCTCTTTCAGGAAAATGAGTGCTTATTTTGCAGGTCACCCCGAGAGAAAGACCAACTGGGGCGCCTTCAAACCGCTCAACGTAAAGCACCTGGCGCTTATTGACGCTTTCAGCCGCCTCAACCTGCAGGTGGGTGGTCATACTTCGGCACCCAATGCCATCAACGGAACGCTTGGTCCGTCATGGAGAGTAATTGTCGAGCTTGGTGAACAAGTCAGTGCTTTGGGCGTTTATCCGGGCGGGCAATCGGGTAATCCGGGGAGCAGGTATTACGACAACATGCTTGATACATGGGCGAGGGGAGAGTATTATCCGCTTTTGTTTATGCGCAATGCAGATGAGCAGTCAGACCGCATTGTCAAAAAAGTGATCTGTTCATCCAGATAATCTGTATTATTTTCCGATATGACAAAGAACATGCTGGCCGCCGTGGCCGTTATCTTCGTTTTGGGCAATCTTTGCCGCCTCGGTTTGCCCTGGTGGACCATCACACCGTTCGCCGCCATTGCCATATTCCTGTTGCCCCAGCGGTCCGGCTTCATGGCTTTCCTTGCCGGTCTGATCGCGGGAGCGCTCGCGTGGGGGGCGACAGCCCTGCTTGCCGACAATGCCAATGGAGGAGTACTCTCCGCGAAAGTGGGTGAGCTGTTCCAGGGAATCGGAAGAGGAGGTGTCCTGGGCGTTACCACCCTCATTGGTGCATTGCTGGGAGCTTTCGGTGCGCTGACCGGTCAAATGGCCATTGAAATGACCAAAACACCCAAAAAGAATTACTACGCGAAGAGGAAGCGAAATGGCAGACTCTGAACAGAACATCAAACAGCCAGTCAACATGCAGCAAAATCAAGCAGAGACAGACATTATCATCATCGGAGCCGGCCCGGTAGGCCTTTTTGCTGTTTTCGAAGCCGGACTCCTGAAACTGCGCTGTCACCTGATTGATGTTCTCCCGCAGGCGGGCGGACAATTAACAGAGATTTATCCCAAAAAGCCGATTTATGACATACCAGGCTATCCCAGCGTACTTGCCGGAGACCTGGTTCAGAATTTGCTGGAGCAGATTGCTCCCTTCAAACCCGGATTTTCACTCGGACACAGAGCCGAATCTGTCGAAAAATGCGGGGATGGCCGCTGGAAGGTGGTCACAGACCGTGGGCTCGAACTGCTCGCTCCGGTTATATTCATCGCTGGCGGACTCGGATGCTTTGAACCCAGAAAACCACCGCTCGAAAACATTGGCCAGTACGAAGACAAAGGTATCGAGTACTTCGTGCGCGACCCCGAGATATTCAGAAACAGGCGGGTAGTTATCGCCGGAGGCGGCGATTCGGCACTCGACTGGACTGTCTATCTGGCCGATGTAGCCAGCGAACTGGTACTGGTGCACCGGAGAACCGAGTTCAGAGGAGCGCTCGACAGTGTCGAAAAGGTGCAACACCTGGCAGCGTCGGGCAAAATCAGGCTTGTTACCAATGCGCAGGTTACCGGTCTTCACGGCAACGGACACCTGACCGGCCTTGATATTTTGCACGACACAGATGGCAGCTTCAGAATAGATACCGACTATTTCGTACCGCTTTTCGGACTCACACCCAAACTTGGACCTATTGGCGACTGGGGGCTCGGTGTTGACAGCAACGCAGTCAGGGTCAGTACCTTTGATTATGCGACTGACGTACCCGGAATCTTTGCTGTTGGCGACATAAATACCTATCCGGGCAAGCTGAAACTTATACTTTGCGGATTTCACGAGGCAACCCTAGCCTGTCAGTCGGCATTCAAAATCGTTCACCCGGACAAGAAGCTGTCATTCAAATATACTACAGTAACAGGCATTGAAGGAATGCCTTCCTGAATCCATCATGGATAACACAATCATTATCAGCATTACCGACAGAGAGGGCAACGAGCAACAGTACGAGGCGCCTACCGACATGAATATGAACGTGATGGAGTTATGCAAGTCGTATGATTTGCCGGTGGAGGGCACCTGCGGAGGCATGGCCCTTTGTGCTTCCTGTCATGTATATATACTCAGCAACCATGAGCTGAACGAGCCGACTGACGATGAGCTGGCCATGCTCGATTCAGCTTTTTTTGTGAAAGACAACAGTCGTCTGGGGTGCCAGATCAGGCTGAAAGACAGTCTGGACGGACTGCGGCTGGCACTGGCGCCTGTTTCCGGCTGAGTGCAGCGTCAGTTTCTGATAATCATTTCTATTTCCTCCAGCAGACGAACGCCGTCAGCGCTGAATCTGGCATAAATCCTGTCGCCCTTTTTCTCGCGCATGATATAGGCAAAATTGTCGGCCAGCACCTCGTCCGGGTGAATGATATAGCCTGTATTCTCGCGTATCTGGCGGAAAAAATCGGGTTGCTCCTGTACGTCAATCGTACTGTGAATACCGTCGGAGGCCACCTGAACAGTCCATTTCCCATTTTCACCCTTCACGATCGGGTACAGATTGAACTCCACATAGTTGAAGAAAGTCTTTTTCTGCGGTGTGTAGCCATTGTGATTCGACCAGATAACGGGAATTGCCGTGATGACACTTCCATCGGCCTGCTTCAGCTCAATTTTCTGCGCGTAGTCAACACCATCGGGGTTGTGCAGAATACGTCCTTTCAATGATTCGGGCAGCACCAGATTGCCGGGGCCGACAGGCTCGAATCCGATGATTTTGTACAGCGCCCTGCTTTTTTCCGGATTCAGTCTGGAATAAATATGAAACAACTCGTGGAACATAGTGGTCGTGAAGGATTCCACATTTTTTGACACCAGTTCACCATTCGGGATTATGATACAGTTTTCACGCGTGTACCAGACACCTGCCCCGTAGTGATTTTCTTTGGTGCGAATCAGTCGGAGCGTATCTGGCAGAATACCGGCATTGACGCTGGCAACTGTACCATACATATTGTTGACAATTTTTTTAAGAAACTCCACATCTGCGGCAGTAAAGTCGAGCGGTTCGGAAGCAAGAAAGTTCAGATACTCCTGCAGCAGGGTATCGCGCGAAATGCCCGGTACAAGCGGCTTTTTGAGTTGAACCGACATTTCAGCGGCAGTAATCAGGTTGAAAAAACGGTATGAAGAATCGGTGACGATCGCTTTTGACGCATCGCGGGCATCGAGCAGCAGTACTATCTTGCCGGTACCACTGTCTTTGACAGCAGTTGTCGGGAGGCTTTGTGACCGGCACGAGAAGCAGGAAAAAAGGGTGATACAGCAGGATACCAGAGACAGCAGCAGGCGCATGTGGTATTATTGTTTAATTGAATGAAAGGATAAAAACAGCCCCACCCTCCTTCCTGTCGTCAATACGGACAGAAATATTGTGCAGGTCGAGGATACTTTTCACGAGCGAAAGGCCGATTCCGGTACCACGTACGGAGAGAAGGTGCCTGGGGCTGCGATAGAATGGTTCAAAAACGAGCGATTTTTCCTCATCAGGGATTCCGGGTCCGTTATCTGCGATTTCGAGCGTATGTCTGCCATTGGTGTGAAAAGATGCATTCAGCAACACCTGATTATCAGGCGAATACTTGCAGGCATTATTCATGATATTTACCAGTGCCATTTTGAGTAGTGATTCATTGGCCAGGATTTCCAGATCCTCGCCGTTTTCGGGCATTTCGCCGAAATGGACAACTGCCCTTGCGCCGGGGAATTGTTTGTGCAATTGATCAACCGCCTGCCAGATCAGCTCGTCGAGGCGGACAGCCGACATTTCTATACTTTGCGGGCTTGAGTAAACCCTGGCGAGGTGGAGCAGCCTTTGTTCCGTTTCGCTCAGATGCCGGATGTCGTCGAGCACACTTTCGAGTGCGCTTTTATAGGCTGCTGCCGATCTTTCACGCTGGAGTGCTACGTCGAGTTGTGACCGGATCACCGTCAGCGGATTTTTGAGTTCATGAGACACATTTGAAACAAACATTTTCTGCATCATGAATGCTCGTTCCACCCGTTCCAGCAGATGATTGAACGTGACGGCGAGTTTTCTGATTTCATCCTGATTCTGTCCGGGCTGAAGTCGCCGGCTCAGATCGCTTGGCTGCATGTGCTCTACCTCACTGATAATGGCTGACACAGGTTCCAGCGCCTTGCCGGAATAATACCACCCGGTAGCGGCAACGAGTATTATTCCAAGTAAAAAGCTGACAATGAGAATATTTCGAAGCCTTGTTGTTATTGCAGGGTCCATACTTCCTTCTGCCACCACGATGTAGGCTGATCCGTTCGGGCCGGTTGCCGATATTCCGAAAGCGCAAAGATTGAAGTGTTCAAATTTGTAACGTCCGCGCGTGTAGATATTGGCAAGATCATTGACGGGTGCGGGCACAGCTTCGTTGTTAACAGAAAATACACGTTCGTAGTTACTGTTGAAAATACTGATATTATCCTGATAGGGCAGGGTGGTATTTTCCTCCGGAGCAATCCAGGCGGGTTCAGACTGTTGTACCTTTTCAATTTCCGGCAGAACAGTTTTGACAGTAACTTCTGCTTTTGAAGCGAGGCCCTGATAGAATGCCTCGGTCATATTTTGCCTGAACATCCAGAAAACAGTGAACAGGACAGTTGCGAGGATACCTGATGCGAGCAACAGGAACAGGAGTGTCAGTCGGGCTCTGATTTGCATGGAGTGATCAGCAGTTGCGAATCAGAGCGGCCACTTTGGCTACACCTGTTGTTGCCGGTTCTTCGATGATATGCAGATTTGATTTTGACTGCAGCTCCCAGTTGATCCGCGGATTGGGGTCAACATAGTAGTAGGGTATAAATTTCGGTGCATACTGCATCAGTCCGGCGGCTGGATACACTTGCAGCGACGTACCGACCACCATAAAAATATCTGCGCGTTCGGCCAGCAGGGCAGCGTGCTCGAGCATGGGGACTGCTTCGCCGAACCATACGATATGAGGCCGCAACTGACTGCCCTTTTCGCACAGATCACCAGTATCGAGATCTTCATTCCACGGGTACACCAGATTTTCATCGAAAGTGGACCGAACCTTTAGGAGTTCTCCGTGGAGGTGAGTCACGCTGGTACTTCCGGCCCGTTCGTGGAGATCATCCACATTCTGTGTGATAATCTCCACGTCGAAATCTTTTTCAAGACCGGCCAGTTCGATATGACCCTGATTGGGTTTGACAGCAAGAAGCTGAGCTCTGCGCCGGTTGTAGAATTCAAGTACCAGCCCGGGGTCTCTGTGCCAGGCCTCCGGCGTGGCAACATCCTCGATACGATGATTCTCCCAGAGGCCATCGCTGTCGCGGAACGTTTTGATGCCACTTTCCGCCGAGATACCTGCCCCGGTCAGAACAATCAGTTTCTTTTTCATTCTTTACTGCTTTGCAAACCTGACAGTACTGAATGCGTTCTCCTTTTGCAGTCGGATGAAGTAAATGCCAGGCTGAAGCGCAGAAACATTGAGATTCACGCTGTTTGAATTGGCAGCCAGCGAGTGCAACATTCGTCCGGTCGCGTCATAAATGCTCAGTTGGTCGAACGGGGCATCCGTTTTCACAGTAACGAAATCAGTTGCCGGGTTGGGAGAAACCACTACCCCGATGTTGAGTTGATTTTCTTTTGTTCCCACGCCATAGGTACTGATATCGGCATTGTAACGGGGCAGAACCTGATAGCCTGAGGAGAACGGAGATGTGGCGTCGAACTGACCGCCGATCCCTCTCAGATCGAAAGGCTCGGGAGGGGCGGGAGCATTGTAGGTCTCCACATCGCGGTCAATACGTATAAGAATTGTATCGAGGGGCGAGTTGTCGGATACGGCGCGAACATTGAAACCGCTGTTGCCGACACCGGTAGTCCATTCTGCCGGATTGACGAGACGGAGATTATTGATTCTGATGAGTTGAGACTCGGTTGTTTCAGATATTCCGGTAACAATCGCGGCCTGAACGAGACTGTTGTTGTCAGACAGTTTTACAATGGTATCGGGGCGAATTTCAGTCATGCCGTTGAACTGGCCGATTACGCCGCGTACAACCACTTCATCTTTTTCCGTGACTGAGTAGCCGAAATTTTTTGTCAGCGAGGATACGGAAATACCGTTGCCTTGTTCGTCGATAATTGTGAACAGGGTAGAGGCGAGCGCTCCGGTCAGTGGGCGGATATTGTATCCATAAACCACGCCGCGGAGTTCACAGGCCACTCCTGCCGATGCGGCCTCACCGGCTGCATTTTCGGTGGTAACCTCTGAAATGCTTTTTGAAGGATAGCAGCGCACCTCGATAGTTACAGTAGCCGTTCCGCACTGTCCGTCGGTATTGCATACCTTGTAAACAAGCTGATCGGGGCCGCAGTACGTTTGATTGGGTGTATATACAATCCTGTTGGCGGACACATAGGCGCCTCCGTGCGCGGGAGCCACCTCAACAGACAGAGAGGCTACCGTTCCGAGAAACAGGTCATTGAAGAGGACATTGAAGAAACTGGCCTGACCGGTTGGTGCCACTACCTCGTCTGCTGAAGGGGAAATGGAAGTTCCGCCACAACCGGAATCGGCATAGGGGTTACCTTTTACTTCAAAAGTATTGACAATAACGCCTGTACCGGTCTGGGCAGCTACCCAGTTTCCGGCCACGGTGTTATCTGCGTTATAGTCGCACAGTACGATGGAGCTGCCCATACCGGCTGCTTCGCTTGGCCATGGAGAGGCATTCAGATAGTCAACATAGTCAATCACGTTGGCATTGGCATCGCGCAGTTCGATATCTTCGCCCGGCGAGTTGGTGAGTGCCCCGTTGGTCCACACGGTCGGAGTTGTGCCGAAAGCCAGTTTGAATGCGTTTGCGTTTTTCGCCAGCACGACATACCCGCCTGCGGGAACTACGGTACCTGAGGCAAATACATGTTCGATACCCTGAGTGAAGTTCCAGCCCGAGATATCAACAGCAGCATTGCTGTTATTGTAGAGTTCCAGATACTCAAGAGAATCAGTACCACTTTCCGGTGGGTTGAACATGATCTCGGTGATAACAATCTGGGCGTTTGCAATTGCTGCGAGCGCAGTCAGGCAGCAGAACAGTACAATTTTTTTCATGGAAAAAGATGCAGTATAATGAAATTCGCGCCAAAAGTAAGTAAAAAAGTGTGGTCAGGCAAAAACGTACAATCATTTGTGTAACGGCATGCAAAAAACTGATTGTTCGGTCGGGCAGAGTTCCTGAAAATCCGGTTGCCAGCATTCAATGTATAAATAGTTAAAATGGGAGAAATAATAGGCTGTTTAACAATTTGATTTCGCGTTAATCCCAAATTTTCTTTTAGTCTTTGGCGGAAAGTTGTGTAACTTAAGATATATTTAACATTTCATGATTACTTTTGCCACACAAACCAACCTTTCACACAATTCAATCTTTATTCATGATGAACCATTTTACACTGTACAGGACTGCAGGTAAGGGTATCATGCTTCTGGCGCTGCTCTTTTGCAGTTTCGGAGTAATGGCACAGGTAACCACATCCGCTATTTCCGGCGTTGTCACCGACAGCAAGGGAGAGGTGCTAATCGGCGCCACAGTGGTTGCCACCCACAACCCTACCAACACACGTTACGGCACAGCCACCAATGCTTCCGGTCGCTACACGCTTCCGGCGGTTCGCGTTGGCGGCCCTTACACAATTGCTGTGAGCTATACCGGCTTCGAGGCTCAGTCGCGCGAGGGCGTGTACGCGAGCCTGGGTACTGCTGCAAACGTTGATTTTCAGCTGGCTGAAAGCGGTGCTGTTCTGGGAGAGGTAACTGTTACCGCTACCCGCAACGACCTGTTCAGTTCTGATCGTACAGGTGCAGCTACCACTTTTAATCGCGGCCAGCTCAGTTCCATTCCGGTGGTGGGAGCGCGTTCTATCAACTCTATTACCAAATACGACCCGACAAGCAACGGTAACTCGTTTGGTGCGCAGGACAGCCGTCTGAACAACTTCACGATTGACGGTTCTGTGTTCAACAACGGCTTCGGTCTGGGTACAGAGTCGCAGGCAGGTGGCCGTACGGGTTCTACTGCCATTTCGCTGGATGCCATTGAAGAGGTACAGATCAACCAGGCTCCGTTTGATGTTCGTCAGTCGGGTTTTGTTGGTTCAGGTTTGAATGCTGTAACCCGTTCGGGCAAGAACGAGTTCTTTGGTACCGCTTTTTACAATACCCGTGCCAATGACACTACAGGTTTGTACAATGGCACCCAAATTGGTGATACC
>CAILQK010000344.1 GCA_903836265.1 uncultured Bacteroidota bacterium
CCCAGACATCAAACACCGTTTTTTTCAGCCCTGAAAGGGCAAAACACACAAGCGGGGGGTGAAACCCCTCGACCAGTGTGTGAGTGTGGGTGTGAGAGTGAGTGAAATGACCCAGACATCAAACACCGTTTTTTTCAGCCCTGAAAGGGCAAAACACACAAGCGGGGGGTGAAACCCCTCGGAAAACGTGAGCACCCACGGTTATATATTTTCTCACCCAAACCCTACACCCAAAACCCTATACCCAAAACCCATTAATTACCGGCATCAGTTCCCTTGTCGCCGGCGTCTTTGGCAGGGTCCGCAGCCGTTTCGTTCTCCTTGACAGGAGCGGGTCTGTGAACAGTATCTTCCACGATAACCGTGTCATTTTTCTTGCCTTTTTTGGATTCTTTGGCTGGTTCTGTGGCAGCAGAAATGGCCTCTTCCACATTTTCCACAGCACTTTCGAAGGCTTTTTCGGCCTCTTCAGCCACGATACCGGCCAGCTCCCTGGCTTTGTCGAGCAGAGACCCACCCTTTTCGGTGGCATCTTCAATCATTTGTGCTCCTTTGTCCTGGGCAGCTTCAACAGCCTCTTCCACCTTGTCGGCAGTGACACTGGCTACAGCCCTGGCAGTATCGAGTGCATCCATCAGAACGTCCCCGATAACAGTGGAGGCTGCATCGTACAGTGAATCGTCTTTACGCGACTTGATTTCTGCATCAATTTCAGCCTTGACGGCATCCTTTGCTGCGGCTACCTTCTGGCGCTCATTTTCTTTCTCGGCTCTTTTGGCCTCTTTATTTTTGGCAGCACTGGAGCGGCGCTCGAGTTCAGACATGGTGCGTTTGATCTCTTCGACCTTGGCGCGCTTGGATTCGAGGCGTTCTTCGATCATTTTGATCTTCGCCATCCGGATCTGAGCCTCAAGCTGTCCCTCCGTTTTGCTTACTTTCTTGTGCTGGAACTCCAGTTCCTCGGCATCGCGGCGCACGCTATCTTCCATGCGCTTGAGCGCATCCACCAAACCGGCCAGACGACGTTCCACGGCATTGCCTTCATCAGCAGCACCAGCCCCGAACTTGCGCTCCTTGGCCTTTTTGAAGGCGCCGTCAATACGATCCCATATCTGATTGCGGTGCTCGTTGCTCAAACGGGCGGTGCGGTAGCGCTGCTGCAGTTGTTTCAGCTCATCGAAGACATTGTTCAGGCGTTGTCCGCCCGCACTGATTCTTTCCTCAATATCTTCAAGTGCCTTGTTGAAGTCTTCAGCCACTGTAGAAGAGGCTGACATAAACTCTTCCTGTACTTTTGAGCGCAGTTTTTTGAGATCCTCGAACAGGACATTGATATTGTCGCGGAGACTGTCGGCGTGCTCCCGGAACAGATTGCGGTCGCGCGACTGCGACTGTACCTTGTCCCAGAAAGCCTTCAGGCCGTCAAATACTTTATTGTCGTAAGTAGAAAGCTGCTGAATTTTCTCCCTGAATTCGGCCAGTTCATTCTGATAAACCTGGTGCAACTTGGTAGAAAGCACCACAAAGTGCCACTCTGTTTGCGCACGCTGGATTACATCGGTACGGTCCACCTTCAGGTCATCGGGGAGCAGTCCCTCTGTCACGCTGAGTTCGCGTTCGATGGTGGTGTATCCTTCCGGGAATTCCACCTCGCGCCCTTCGCGCCAGTCTTTCATCAACTTCCCTGAAAACTCCGCCGTGGCCAGCGCCTCGGGGAAGGTGTAGAGCATCACTTTGCTTGCTTCTGTCTGAAGTTCCAGTGCAATCAGTACTTTTTCGTCTGCACCATTGGTACCCCAGATGACAATCCTGTTCTTCATTTCAAACTGTTACTTGTTAAATCGTTGTTCCAAAACACAAAAAAGTCAGACAGGCCATTTTGATGAAAAGTGGCTTTCTGAAGATTTGACCCCGCAAAATTAAGCAGGGGAAGTGGTCTTTTTCAATTTAAGTTTCAAAATACCCCGAGAAATGAGATATTCTGCGATCTGAACGGCATTTGTAGCCGCTCCTTTGCGCAAATTGTCGCTTACCACCCACATATTGAGGGTATTTGGCTGACTTTCGTCGCGGCGCAGGCGGCCCACGAACACATCATCCTTGTCGTGTGCGACGAGCGGCATGGGATACAGGAGTGACGACGGATCGTCCTGAAGTACCACACCGGGAGCCGCCGCGAGCAGGGCACGCACCTCGTCGAGTTCGAAATCATGCTCAAACTCCACGTTTACCGACTCGGAGTGGCCGCCGATCACGGGTACGCGCACGGTAGTGGCAGTTACCCTGATGGTGTCGTCGCCCATGATTTTTTTGGTCTCGTTGACCATCTTCATTTCCTCTTTCGTGTAGCCATTTTCGGTAAACACATCAATATGAGGCAGCAGGTTCAGGTCAATCTGGTACGGATATGCACGATCGCCCGATTTGCCCTTTCGCTCGTTCATCAGCTGATTAACGGCCTTGACACCGGTACCTGTCACACTCTGGTAGGTACTCACCACGATACGCCTGATACGGTACCTGTCGTGCAGCGGCTTCAGGGCAACAACCATCTGTATGGTGGAGCAATTCGGATTGGCGATGATCTTGTCCATTTTGGTAAGCACACCTGCATTCACCTCCGGAACAACCAGTTTCTTGTCGGGATCCATGCGCCAGGCCGACGAGTTGTCTATCACTACAGTACCCCTCTCGGCGAAGCGCGGCGCCCACTCTTTGGAAATAGTGCCTCCGGCAGAGAAAATGGCTATATCGGGTTTTTTACCCACTGCAGCGTCCAGACTGATGATCTTGTGTCTTTTCCCTGCGAATTTGATGGTTTTCCCCACCGATCGCTCGCTGGCCACCGGAAAAAGTTTTGTAACGGGGAAATTGCGCTCCCCGAGCACCTGCAACATCCTGGTACCAACCAGTCCGGTTGCGCCGACTACTGCTACTTTCATCGCTTGTTTGACGCCTGACTACAGACGAATTTATTGTTAAATCATTCTTTTATGCCAGCTCCGGCCCAGCGGAACAAGCCAGTTTTCCTGCAGATCACGCCTGTTCTGTACCATGGTATTCACCATCAGGGTGTCATCGCCGATTATACGGGCCTTGTGTGCTTCGGTTAGTCCGGCGCGGTCGGCAGTATGCAGGGCGCCGTGTTCGTCGAGCCAGCCAAACCGCATTCTCTCGAAAAAGTCGGCGCCCACAGCGCGACCCAGCTCTTCAAGGAAGTGTACAGACTTGTCTATGGAACAGCCACTGGCACCCGCCATCGTTTCATCCACCATCAATATGATATACCGCCCCTCCACCACTTCCGCAGCGGCTTTCAACTGCTGGTTGTGGGCAGTCCACTGGCGACAAAACTCGTCGAGCGCCCAACCGGTCTTCAGGGATTCATCGGCACCAAGTGCCCTGTCGCTCTGGTAAATCCAGACACGGGAGTCGGGGGAAAAGTCCTGAAGACTGGCGATTGAAGGTATTACTGACATGTCTTCCTGCTTGAAAGGGCTGCAAAGGTATGGGAAACAAACCGGTTCAGAGGCGCGAAAGTATCATTTCAGACAAGTCATAAACCGGGATCTGTTCATTTTTTTCGCGGGCCTTGAGTCCGTCCTGCAGCATGGTGATACAGAAAGGGCAGTTTGCGGCCACCGCATCGGGATTGGTGAGCAGGGCTTCATCGGCCCGCTCGATATTGATGCGCCTGTCGCCGGGCTCGTCTTCTTTCCACATCTGGGCGCCGCCGGCGCCGCAACACAGTCCGTTGGTGCGCGAACGCTTCATTTCCACCAGATCCACGTCGAGCGCCTCAAGCAGGGCGCGGGGAGCTTCATAAACACCGTTTACACGCCCCATATAGCAGGAATCGTGATAGGTGATGCGTTTTCCCCTGAAGTCGCCTCCCTCTTTCAGTTTCAGTCGCCCGGAAGCGATGAGTTCATTGAGCAGCTGTGTATGGTGAACCACCTCGTAGTTGCCACCCAGCTGCGGGTACTCGTTTTTCAGCGTGTTGAAACAATGCGGGCAAGCTGCTACAATTTTCTGAACACCGTACATATTCAGTGTTTCAATGTTCATGGCAGCAGTCATCTGGAACAAAAACTCGTTGCCTGCCCGCCGGGCCGGATCGCCCGAGCAGCGTTCTTCCTGCCCCAGAATGGCGTAAGCCACTCCGGCATGTTCAAGAATCTCGCACAGCGCACGCGTTACCTTCTGGGCACGCGCATCGTAGCTGCCTGCACAGCCCACCCAGAAGAGTATCTCTGGACTGCGGCCTTCAGCCTGGAATTCGGCAATGGTTTTGACTGTCATGGGATAAAATAGTTAAGCCCGGCAAAATTACATATAATCCTGCAACTGCCCCATCGGCCAAACCCATTATCTTCGCATCTCCATTTCAATATTCCGACGTGCCGAATATACATACCCTCGACCTTCTGTTCCTCGAACTGGAACACGCCATCGCCGTTTTCGTGGTCGAAACTGCCAGTGGCCCCGTACTCATCGAATGCGGACCTGCCTCCACCCTGCCCCATCTCGAAGAGGCGCTCGCTGTCCGCAACATGAAACTGTCCGATTTCAGTTGTGTCTTTCTCTCGCACATACACTTTGACCACGCAGGTGCCGCCTGGGCTTTTGCCGAAAAAGGCGCCACTGTATATGTACATCCCAAAGGACTCCCCCATCTGGCAGCGCCGGAAAAGCTGTATAATTCCGCCCGTATGATTTATGGTGACGATATGGACCGGCTCTGGGGCGAAATGAAGCCTGTTCCGGAAAATCAGCTCTACGCCCCCGCTCACGGAGAAACCATAAAATTCGGCGGCCTTTCCTTCACAGCCTGGCATACACCCGGTCATGCAGTACATCATATAGCCTGGGAGGTTGCTGATGCGTCCGGTGAATCTGTGATATTTACCGGCGATGTGGCCGGAGTAAAAATAGGGAACGGACCTGTCATGCCGCCCTGTCCACCACCCGATATCAATATCGAAGAATGGCAGGCATCCATCCGGCTGCTGCGCGAACTGAAACCGGAGCGATTGTTTCTGACACATTATGACGAGGTGACCGACAAGCATGCGCACCTCGAAGCACTGGAAAAGCGCCTGCTGTCGTGGGCCGCATGGATGAAGCCATGGTTCGACCAGCAGATACCTGCAGCAGAGATAGTACCCCGTTTTCAGGAGTTCGTGAAAGCCGATCTGCTCGAAAACGGAGTGCCGGAATCCGGCATGGCCCGCTATGAGGCTGCCAACCCGGCATTCATGTCGGTAGCCGGATTGTTGCGCTACTGGAAGAAAAAAACAGGCGCCTGAAGCCGATACCAATGACAGCAAAGGAGATATTCGAAAAAACAGACGGTATGCACGCCATCATCATCGGCGATGTGATGATTGACCGCTACCTCACCGGCAGCGTGAACCGTATCTCGCCCGAGGCGCCCGTCCCGGTAGTACTCCATCAGTCCACAGACGACCGTCTCGGTGGCGCCGCCAACGTGGCGCTGAACATTCAGGCGCTGGGAGCCATACCACTCCTTTGCGGCTTCGCCGGCAACGATTCCGACGGCAGGCTGCTTGCCGAAGGGCTGCTCACAAAAACCGGACTGATCAGCGAGGGAATATGTATTTCGTCAGAACGACGAACAACCGTCAAGACCCGTGTTCTCGGCAATGCACAGCAGATGCTGCGGATTGATACCGAAGACACCCACGAACTGAGTGCAGAAGAAACAAATCTGCTTCTCGGGCGCGTGCGCGGGCTGCTCGCACGCTACCCTGTGCGCGCGATGATTCTTCAGGACTACAACAAGGGTGTACTGACTGAACATGTCATTTCAGAAACCATAAAAATGGCAAAAGAAAAGGGCATTTTTGTGGCTGTCGACCCCAAAAAACAGCATTTTCTTTCATACAGGGGCGCAGATTTGTTCAAACCCAATCTGAAGGAAATACGGGAAAGTGCACCGTTTCCTGTTGCCACCACCCTCGAATCGCTGGAGCGGGCCGCCAGTTTCCTCGGCGAACAACTGAACAACCGCTATACCATGCTGACCCTTTCTGAACACGGTTTGTACCTGAAGGGCGACGGAGCGGGGGCACTTTATCCTACCGTGCCGAGAAAGATAGCTGACGTCAGCGGGGCAGGCGACACCGTCATCAGCATAGCAGCCCTGTGCCTGTCGGTCGGCATAGACGAGGCTACTGTCGCCCGGCTGTCCAATCTGGCAGGCGGACAGGTTTGCGAAGTACCCGGCGTGGTGCCGGTGAACCGCGCTGTGCTGGAGCAGGAAGCATTCGGGAAATAATGGCTTTGTTGCGGATCAGTCCTTCACAAATCTCAGCGAGGCAGAATTGATGCAGTAACGCAGTCCGGTGGGCGCAGGACCATCGTCAAAGACGTGACCCAGGTGGCCGCCGCAGCGGGCACATTCGACTTCCACCCGCAACATTCCAAGCGAATTGTCTCTGTTTTCTCTGACATAATCTGCCGCAACAGGCTGATAGTACGAGGGCCAGCCTGTACCCGAGTCGAACTTGGCAGCAGAAGCGAAAAGTGGCAGTCCGCAGGCATTGCACACATAAGTACCCCTGGCCTTGTTACTCCACAACTTCCCGGTAAAGGCCCGTTCGGTACCCTCCTGACGCATCACATAATAGCTCATCTCAGAGAGCGAACGCTTCCATTCGGCATCGGATTTAGTGATGCGGACGAGTTTTCCATTGGCATACTGCGCCGGCACAATGGAGTCGGATGTCGCTTCAGCAACAACAGCTGTTGACGTGGCCTGTGTCTGATCGGGTTCGCTGCAGGCAGCCAGCGCTAATACAATACAGAGGTATTTCATGCAGAAACAAGTTTAATTCCTTCTCCGGGGGGCTGTCCACTCTTCTTTTTCGGCGTAGTTTACAATTGCTTTCATGAAATTGACCATAGAGAGGAACACCATGAAACCTATGGAAACCACGAGGAAAAGCCACTTGTATGAACCAGCAGTGCCGATAGATACGCCTGAAAACAGATACGCAAGCAGGGCCGAAGTGCCGGCGAGGCCCATGTAACTGTACATGGATGCCTGCCAGTATTTGACAAAACTGTCGGAACGGATGCTCAGCAGACTGTTCATTACGGCAAAGAACAGCATGAAGGCTGTCGCAATCATCCACGGGAACAACCGGCCGGATAATCCGGGCGACATCACGTTCAGCAGCCAGTTGGCCGACAGTATGAGGGCGGAAGAAAGGGCAACAGCCACCGCCTGCCATACCGGATTGTTCATGCGGGTGTCAAAGGATATTTTCATCTGACTGAAACGAATTTACCGGGAGAATGGTTCATTTCTATCGAATCATCACGCCCTGTCTGCCAAGAAATGGTATTTCAGTGAAGTTGCTTTCCTCCAGACTGCCCGGGACAAATACATATCTTTTGTCATACAGATAATTGTCTGAGGTGAAACTGACCCAGAATTCATGAGCCAGATGGAAGAGCGAGGTGTGTACCGGTTCTATTTTTTCCAGCTGCAGCGGACCAACCTCTTCCCAGAAATGCCTGAATACCGCCGTGCGGCGCTTTTCTCCGTCAATTTCTCCGTAACCGGTAGAATTGACCAATACCGAACGGATAGGCTCGTCTTTGAGATTGATGAAGTACGAATCCCAGAAATCGCCGTAACCCTCTTCTTCGGGCAAACGCGGCACAATAGCCACTATCAGATCCTCGACTTTTCTGATTTCAATGTCTTTCTTCACAGATTGAGTGTTTTTTTTGTGGGTGATTATTGGTTCTTTACAGCAGTTTTGTATCAAAAACAGCTTCGAAATGGATTTTGATCCGGCTTTTCACCTCTTCCATATCCAGTTTTCGACCGAGTTCAAGTGAAAGAGATGTAACCGTTTTGTCCGGATCAGCAATACCGCAAGGTACAATATTGCTGAAATACTCAAGCGGTGTATTTACATTGAAAGCCCATCCGTGCAGGGTTACCCACCTGCTGATGTGTACCCCGATGGCGCATATTTTGCCAAGCCTTTGCGGGGCCTCCGGTCGTTCCAGCCATACCCCTGTATAATCCCTGATCCGAAATCCGGAAAGACCGTAGTCGGCAAGAGTCAGGATAATGATTTCCTCCAGATTTCGCACGTATCGGTGTACATCGGTAAAAAAAAGTTCCAGATCCAGAATGGGGTAACCCACGATCTGCCCCGGACCATGGAAGGTGATATCGCCGCCTCTGTTGATGGGGAAAAAGTCTATGCCCTGTTCTGTGAGCTCTTTTTCGGAGAGCAGCAGATTGTCCATGGTGCCGCTTTTGCCCAGGGTATATACAGGCGGATGCTCCACCAGCAGCAGATGATTTCGCTGTGGATAGCTGCCGGGCGCCTCTCCGCGGTGAGCCAGTTTGTTCTCCGTCATTTCGCGGTGGAGGGCCGACTGGTAATCCCAGGCCTGCCGGTAAGGCATATTTCCGATATCCTGAAACTGGACAGTAGTCATCTCTTTCTGCGGCAAAGCACCAGGCTGCTTTCTGGTATTCTGAGTACAATGTCATAGTTCACCAGTGCTTCCTGTGTTCGGTCGCCACTGATGGCATAATAGTAATCTGCATCCTTCAAAGGAGGCTGATTTCCATGGAAAGGTGGCAGTTTGGCGTACTTTGCGTACCCGTAAGTGTCCTTTTCGAGGTGAAAGATAAAGGAATTCTGCATGAACCACTCCGTATCAATAATATAGGGTTCTGATCTTCCCTCAGCCGTATATGCCTGTTTGAGATATTCCAGCACCGTGAACGTATCTGTATCGTGGTACCACTCGAGTGATTTGTCAAGGTTGACTGTCCGCGCGGTATTGACCAGCCAGAGCAATGAAAGTGGCAATACAAGCGCAATTGCTGCCTTTCTGCCATAACGTTCATGGAGCCATGATGCAGCACACGAAAGGGAGACAGCCGCCAGAGGCCAGTAGAACAGGCCCAGTCGCGCTTCCAGATAAGGCGTGTGAGTGAGCCTGACCTGTGCAACATTGGCAACCGCGGCCAGCGGCAACAACAAAGCCATGAAGATACGTGGATCGGCCTGCAGGCGAAAACGTCTGGTCGCCAGTCTGAAGAGTGCAACACCCGTGATGGCTGAAATACCCGCTGTCAGTATCCGGGTGAGTGCCAGGTCGGAACCATTACCGAGGTACGCATTCGCATGTATGGATGCACGCACGATGCGCTGAACCGATTCAAAATATGTACCCAGTTCATTCCAGTTGACAATTTCGGAGTCACGACTCAGTCGTTTGAGCGGCGCAAACCAGAGTGCCACAAAGACAAGCAGTGCGATCAGCGCCGGCTTCGACTTTGTCCAGGCTGATTTCAGACTCCAGTCTTCAGAATAAACTGCCAGCAACAGCAAAAAAATAAAAGGAGCCCAGAATATCAGCAGGGTAAAATTGGCATACACGGCCAGTCCGGCGAAAATAAAGGATGCACGCAGTTGTTTTGGGTCCTGTGTATCAAAGAAGCGGCATGCCATTTCAACAGCCACTGCAAGCAGGCCGGCAGCAAGCCCGTACCCGCGCGCAAACGAGAAAAATTCCAGCAAGTAGGGATTGCCAAAAAACATCAGCATCGAGAATATCCGGATCAGGGAGCCAGTCGCCATCCTTTTTGACAGATGCAGCGCCGCCCAGGCATACATGGCAGCGCCAGTCAGCACAGGCAGTCGCACCACAAAATGATGCCAGCCGAAAATGCCGGTCATTATCTTGATCAGCAGTGTATTCAGTATGTGGTTATTCGGATTGGCCTCCCGCTCATAAAAGAGGGTATCAACCACCAGACGCGGCACGTGATTGATGGCTGTGGACGCCTCATCCACGGTAATGGGGAGCCTGAATGCCCTGATGGCTATGTAAGCGCCGAACAGAGCAACGATGGCGGCCAGTATTCTGTTTTCAGTCTGCTGATTCATTGCGCAAAAATAGTCCTGAATCGGATTGATTGTTGTGTTTTTTCAAGTGCCGCAGGTCAATGACTTTCAGCACAAACACTCCGGGCAGTGCAGCGAACCCGCAAAGGGCAGACTGATACCCCCAGTGGAGGGGCAGAAAGTGCCTGATCAGCCACGAAAAAAGCAGCATCCAGCATAAAAACAGCAATGAGCGAACTACAACACGCCCGCCACCGCTGAATCCAAAGGTTTTCACCGACAGCCATACCATAGAGACCGAAATAAAAATCTGGGTTGCCATGGCAGCAATGGCGGAACCCAGTGCAAAATACCCGGGAATGAGCAGCAGGTTCAGTCCGAGGTCGATGGCAATGCCGACCAGAAAAAAACGGTTCATTTCCATCATTCGCTCGCGGGCTGTGAGCAGCGTACTGAATATGTAGGTGATACTGACAGGTACAAAGGCCCATATAAGTACACCCAGTACATCGTTTCTTTCAGGGGTAACCCGGTCGGGCATCATCAGGGTGAGCAGCTCGTTGCGGAAAAAGAAGATGATTGTTGACAGCGTCACGCTGCCGGCCCAGACCAGCCTGAAACCGAGTGATACCAGGGGGCGCACGGGCTCCTTCTGCTGAATCATACGGGCAAACATGGGCAACAGCAGGGAAGCAAACATATATCCGAACATGTTGCAGGCCTCAAGCAGCCTGAATGCACCGGCATACACCTCAGCATGGGCCTCGCCGGCCATCCGCTCGAGCAGGACGGCATCCATACGCGTATAGGCAAACATGAGCAGTACCACCAGCGCATAGGGGATGCTCTGTCTGAAAAGCATCAGTACGGCCGGACGGCCTGCCCGCCAGTTGCTGGCCCAGGAGGGCCTGACAGGTACCCGCGACAGCGACCGGAGGGACAGCCACACCACCAGCAGCGTGAACACAAGTGCAAGTGTCTGAGCCAGGGCAAAAGACATCAGTGAAAGTTCAACCACATTCCACCAGAGTATGGCCCCGCAGGTAACCAGCATCAGCAGCTTGTCAAGCGCAGACAGGAGACTGTCGAGGCGATACCTGCCCAGTCCGGAAATACTGGAGCGCAAAAACAGAATCATCTGGACAATCACCTGATTGAAAAGCAGAACTGCCAGCAGCGGAAGTACCGCCGGCTCGTAGCCCAGCGCAAACCAGGCAATGAGCAGGGTAATCAGCATGTAGGCAGCGCCGAGCAAAATCTTCAGCGCCAGCAGATTCGGGAAGTACTTGGGCAGCAGATACGGGTGCTGGCTGATATGGCGGTTGTTGAAACTCTGAATCCCGAAATCATTCACAATCTGGGTCAGATAAGCCAGGTTGAGGAGCGCAAAATAGAGGCCATAGTCCTCCCCCAGCCTGTTCTGTACCCCCAGATCAATGCCAAATATGAACAGTGGTTTGATCAGCAGATTGATCAGCACCAGCAGGATCAGGTTGAACAGGAATTCACGCTTCATTACAGCTTCCCGTTCAGAGATGACTCAGGTCGTTCTCCAGATGAAAACGGATACCTTCATCGGTGAAGTGCGCCATGTAACAACCGGTATTGGTATGCCCCACCTGGTCCATTTCAGAAACAGGCAACTGCTTCAGTCTTGAAATCAGGACGCGGATGGTACGGCCGTGTGTGGCTACGAGGATATGCTTTTCGGTGCGCGTCCGGAGCCATTCCACGAAGCGGTTGATTCGTTCATCGAGTTGCCGGGCCGACTCCCCATCGGGAAGCGATGCATCAATATTGCCATCTCGCCAGGAACGCAGAACATGCTGAAATGCCTCGTGACGTTCAGGGCTGGGCAGAGTACCCTCGAACGACCCCCACGAAATCTCGTCGAGCTCGGGCATCTGAATCCACGGGATTTCCCGCTCGAGGAAGTGACTGACCGTCTGGTGCGTCCTTTTGAGCGTGGAGGTAACGATCAGTTCGAAGTCAATATGCTGATAGGCATCGAAGAAGGCGCGGGCCTGCCGGCGGCCCGTTTCGTTCAGGTCGGAATCAACGCCCCGGCCCTGAATGATACCAAGGCGGTTGAAGTCCGTTTCGCCGTGCCGGATAAAGTAAACGTGCATACAATCAGATTACGGGAAGTTCGAAGTAGCCCCTGAATTCCTTGTCTTCCTCGAAGATAACATCAGAGTAATCCTGCAATACATTATACAGGGTGTCGCGCTCTATGGGCTTTCTGCCTACTCTGCGAATCATGTCCACCAGTTCACGGGTAGAGAGTGCGGGATTTTGTTCTTCGGAGCCTGCCATGGAGTATATTTTGGTGGTATCGTCAATGGTGCCGTCAAGATCATTCACGCCGAAAGAGAGTGCCAGCTGGGCAGTGGTGCGGCCGATCATGGGCCAGTAGGTTTTCAGGTGGTCGAAATTGTCGAGATAAATACGGCTGATGGCGTAGTTGCGCAGATCCTCGATGGTACTGCACTCCTCCACATGGCTCATCTGGTTTTCCTTGTTCCTGAATTTGAGCGGAATGAACGTCTGGAATCCCCCTGTTTTGTCCTGCAGCTGTCGCAGACGCTCCAGGTGATCCACGCGGTGCTCGAAAGATTCGATGTGGCCGTAGAGTATAGTGGCATTGGAGCGCATACCCATTTCGTGCCAGATTTCATGAATACGGAGCCACTGGTCGGCATCGCACTTGTCGGCAGCAATCTGCTCCCGGATGACCGGGTCAAAAATTTCGGCGCCACCGCCCGGCATACTGTCAACCCCGGCATCTCGGATCATGCGCATTCCGTCTTCATAGCTGACCTTTGCCTTTTTGAAAATATAGTGGTATTCCACCGGTGTGAGCGCCTTGACATGCAGCCCCGGGCGGTGCGATTTGATCCAGCTGAAGAACTCCAGATAAAAAGGCAGATCGTACTGCGGGAGTACCCCACCGACGATATGCACTTCGGTAACAGGCTGGCCGTCATACTTTCTGATGATATTCTTCATGTCCTCCATGGAGAATGCCCACGCATCCGCGTCGTTTCGCTGTTTGATCAGCCGGGAGTATGAGCAAAACTTGCAGTCATAGACACACAAATTGGTGGGTTCTATGTGGAAGTTGCGGTTAAAATAGGTGTTGTCGCCGTGTTTGCGTTCGCGCACGGCGTTCGCCAGCGCGCCCACATACGCGAGAGAGCCTTCCCTGAAAAGAAATACTCCGTCGTCGAAAGAAAGACGTTCACTGTTCAGCACTTTGGCGGCCAGTTCGCGGTGGCGGCCGCCCAGTGCCGGATCGGCCAGCACTGCATCAATGGAATCTGCACTTCTCATAATTTGTTGTCTGGTATTCAGTTCCTGATCAGGGAGATCAGTTTGTTTGCATTTTCTGTATTGGAATACGCGGTTTCGAGCACAAGCCTTCGTTCGTCTATACGGCTCTGTTCAAAAGGTGCGTTAACGAGCGCCTCGATCGTCTGGCGGATGGCGGCGGCTGAATTGCGCACGTAGCACAGTTTCGCCAGACCGGAACCACTCACCATGGCATCATTCACAAGGCAGAATCGGCCATTGAACAGTGCGTTGACCAGTTTGAGTTTGATGCCGGCCGACTGGTTGGCGATCAGCAGATTGATATGGGCACTGGAAACCAGGTGATTCATTTCCTGCTCATCAGGATTTTCAACCAGTCTGATATGCTGGCGACTGGCCACCACCTCTTTCAGCCGGTCGGTGGGGTTCATGCCGGCTATGATGAACGGGATGCCGAGATCTGAGGAGAATACCTCCTCAACAAGCCATATTGCCGCCAGTTCGTTGTCCGGGACGCTCAGTTTGCCGTGAAACAGCACGAAATCACCCCTTCCGGCCTGGCTTTCCACACGATCATTGCCATGGAAGGGCGGGATGAGGTGTACATTGGCCTTCATCTCCCTGAAATAGTCCAGGTCGCCGGAGGAAATTGCAATGAGTTCGTCGGCATGAAGCACCACCAGGGGTTCGGTACGCTGGAGCTTGATACTTTCGACAAAAAAGTAGGCTTTTTTCAGGGGTTCCGTAACGGGAGTTAACCGGGACAGTGACTCATAGTATTGCCACTCCACATTGTGCATGCGCACGAGTTTCTGGCGTTTGCGCAGACTCCTTTTCCAGATGAATCCGGAGGTATGCATTCCTTCAAAAAGAATGGGGTAATTATCGCGCTTCAACCGGCGCAGCAGCGAGTAATCGCGCCGCGTCTGCATGATAAACGGCAGGGGGCTGAATTGCCAGATGACTGACCTGCTGCGCCTGTAATAATACACTTCATGACAATACCGGCTGATTTCGGGGCCAGGCACCCTGTCGCCATACTGGTAACAGTGAAGAATAACCTTTACCCCGCGGGCGTGCAGCGCCCGAAGCTGGTTGTAAATCACTATGACGCCGCCGTAATTGTCGGGATACGGGATGTCGAAGGCAACAATATGCAGAAACATGGTGCAAAAATACGGGGTTTTGAGTTGTATCAAACAACAAGAAGGCTATCAGAATAACACGAGCAGCCCGATAAAGATCACCTGCCGCGGTGATTGACATTTTTCAATAAAATAATAATCCAAATAAACGCTACTGATTCTACAAAAAAATCATTTAAAGCACGTTGTTTAGTATTAAATTTTGATAAATAATAATATTTTAATATAAAATTATTCATCAAAAAGTTTGGGAATCTGATTTTTTCACCCGTACCTTGGGTGTGAAATTCAGGGCCTCAAAAACGGCCGTTTCGTTCACTAAACGATCAGAATTATGAATATTACATTTGACGAACTTCGCCGCATCAAGCACGCTCTCCCGCACGGCAGCATTGCCAAAATTGCTCAGGATCTGGGTATTGAGGAACAGACAGTCCGCAACTACTTCGGCGCCAGTCACTATGAAGATGGTACTGTGGTTGATTTTCACCTCGAGCCCGGCCCTGACGGCGGGATTGTTAACCTGGAAGACACCACTATTCTTGAGCGTGCCCAGACTATTCTCGCCGGGCTCAAGGCAGAAGCGTGAAACCTGAACAAAACTGTTACCTGCAATGAGCCATCAGTCACAGAACCTGATGGCTCATTGTATTTCAGGGTACAGATTACCTCCCCTTTCACCGATTTTTCTGACGGCTTCCCTGACTTTGCTGCTTTCGAGGCTTCTTCTCAGCAAATCAAGTTCATTGCGGTTATGGATATTGGAAGCCAGACCGGAAATCAGGTCATTCTTCAGCATCCAGACAGCGGTTTCGCGGGTTGAGGCACCGTGATAGCCCGTCAGGGACAGGATGTCTACCTGCATTTCGTATCCCCGCTCGTGCCACTTTGATATGACTTTTCTGTAATTGGGCAGAAAGTGGTAGCGCTCCGGATGAGCAAGGACAGGCAGATACTCTTTGATCCGGAGATTGAACAACAACGTTCGAAGGTCTATCTCCGCGCGGTTGGGCTGCAGTTCGACAAGCAGGCGCTTGCCGGGGAGACACAACAGGGAATTGGCTTCAAGTAAACCCTCGAAGCCTTCGTCGAGCAGATATTCGGCAGCGAGCGACACTTCAACAGCCAACCCGGCCACCGGGAGGCTTCTTCTAAAAGCTTCGAATACAGCCGACAGCTTGTCCGTGGTGTTGCCGGGCTGTGATTTGCTGACGTGGGGTGTACAATAAAGGTGAGCGAACCCCAGGTCAAGAAGACCCGAGGCCAAAAATACAGCCTCAGACATATTCTCCGGCCCGTTGTCGAGACCGGGCAGAAGATGGGCATGCATATCTGTGATTAATGGTTTAAAAGTACGGGGTTCAGGTTTTGATCTGAACAGCGAAAGCATGTTGATTGTGCGTATTAGTGAGACGAGAGGGTGCAGAACTCTGAGTACCGCGGATTAGTGGGCCAGCAAAAAAACATTGCCGACTGCAAATATAGTTTTTTTTCAGCATACACAAATATTATTTTTATTTTCGCCTCATGGAAAAGCGAACAACACTACATTATTCCGCCCTGTTCTTCTCTTTGTTGTTTTTGGCAGTTCATTTTATTCCCGATGCCGGTTCTCTTGAAGTAAATGGCCCGCAATGGCTGTACCTTGGAGCAGTCGCACTCATCAGTCATATTTTTATTTTTTTCAGAAGAGAGCAGTACAAAGCCGGAATCTCTGACCTGCTTTCCAGTTACGCCTTCATCATATATTCTTTGTTCGTTTTGTGGGCTGGCATATCTGTTTTTTATGCCATCAACCGGCCTGAGGCACTCATAGCAGTGTCCAGACTGATTGCCGTACTGACTGGTATGTCGGCTTTGTATATACTTTGGCGGCCGTGCAACATGCGACATCTTTTTCTGGATCTGTCTGTCATACTGACCTGTATTCTTGTTGTTGAGTCCTTACAGACAATTTCAGGTTTTTTTCAGAATCTGAACAGGATGAAGCTGGATGCCAACATCCTGAAACTGGCTGGCAACTATGGCAACAAGAACTTTCTGGCCACCAGTCTGCTGATCAAGGTTCCCATGGCCATTTATCTGGCTTTCAAGGCAGGCAAACGCCCGCTGATGCTGCTCGGGCTGGCCGGTTTGCTGCTCGGAAGTACTGCTGTCGTTATTCTGAATACAAGGACTACACTGATCGGACTGGGACTGGTTGCCATTATGTTTCTGATCGGCCAGGGTGTCTCGCTGGCACAAAACACGAATAAAAAGGCTCTGTGGGCATCAGTCATCATATTCTTTATCGCTGTTCCATCAGGCCTTTTCTTTGCCAATTATTATTTGTCGAAAGAGGCCTCCAAACAACTCAATGTCAGGGGAGAGTACGGTTCTGTTACCAAGCGCCTGAATGATGTTGTTCTGGACAGCAAGCAGGCCTCCCGACTGAATCTTTGGGCTAACAGTATCAAGGCGGCGAAGCAACATGCACCCTGGGGGGCAGGAATCGGCAATAACAAGCTTGTTGCCATGCAGTTCGACAGGTACTACTATAATGATGTCAGGTTCAGTCTGCACCCGCACAACGACTTCCTGGAGATGCTTGTCGAACTGGGGCTTCCGGGAGCTCTGCTGTATATCTCGTTTTTTGGCCTGCTTTTTTCTGGTATTGCAAATGTGTTCAGACGGGATTCTGATACAATGTGGCCCCTGCTGATTGTTCTGATGATGTTCACTGTCTATCTGTTCGATGCTGTGGTCAGTTTTCCGATGGACCGTGCCATCAACCAGTCACTGTTCATGTTCATCACCGCGCTGGTGCTGGCAATCGCGCATGAACCGGACAAGAGAATATCTCTGCTGACAAACCGGTATAAATCTGTAGTTACCCCTGCCTTTTCGATTGTATCCATACTGATATTGCTACCCGCCGTTTGGTTCTCCTGCCTGAACCTCAGGTCGCTCAGGGTGCAGCGTTTGATATATGACGATATCAGGGAAAATGAAGAGGTATATAGCGCGCCGCTGAGTGTGGCGCTCTCATTGCCCGACTTCCCCAATCTTGTTCTGGGCTGCGTACCGGTCAATGGTGTCAGGGCAGAGTATCTTGTTGCAAACGGAAAACCGGATGAGGCAATTGCTGAACTGGGCCGGTTTCCGGAGCTCAACAGGTACAGCAATCATTGCGACAACCTGAGAAGTGTCATCTTCGAGTCGCGGGGACAGGCCGACAGTGCCTATTACTATTCACACAAGGCATTCTTCAATTACCCGCGGGTAATGCCCTACTACAAACGGTTTCTGCGAAGTTGCGTACTCAATTCCGATACTGCAAGTATGGGACAGGCATTCCGCCTGATCCGGAAGTTCAGGCCACAGGGGATTGTTGTTGATGCATACCTGAGGGGTATGCAGGATGTTGTCAGGGGTGGCGATCCACGCCTTGATTCTCTGCTGGAAAATGCCCTGATCAAATATCAGGCCGACTCGGTACAGCTTCGGGAAACTCAAAAACTTTTCTTGCGTAATGGATGGATCAAATCTGGCAGTACTGAAATAACCGATTACGCTGCGCAGGCCGTTGTATTTTTCAGAAAAAATGAATTCAAAAAGGCATCCGAGCTCTGGTTGAAAAGTGCTGAAAAAGAGCCCGGTGTGGTATCTCACCAGGAAAATATTGGCATTTGTTTTATCAAATTGAATCAGTTCGCCCGGGCAATTCCCTATCTTGAGAAAGTGGCGGCAATGGGAGGAGGTGGCAAAAATGGCAAAACTGAATTCCTGCTCGGCATTTCCCATATCGGACTGAACGACAACAAAAACGGATGCAGGTTCCTCAGCAAAGCAGTTGAGCTCGGTTACCCTGATGCCCGTCAGTACCTCGATACATATTGCAAATAGACACGTTATTCTTTCCTGCTCACAACCAGTTTCTCACAACGGAGCACCCCCCGTTTTCGTGATATCAGCGAGAGAAGATATACACCTGCCGGAATATCACCGGGCTCCAGGTTTATATCGAAGCGGCCGGCCGGCCGGCCGGTGTGGGCGCTCAGAAGTACCGTGCGTCCAGACAAATCCGTGATGCAGACTGCCACTTCATCGGGTTTGTCGAGGGTACAGGTTGCGGTTACCCTGTCGCGGGCCGGATTGGGGAATACCTTCAGGCCAGCCATGATACCTGCCGGTGAGCTGATGCCGGAGGGGTCTTCCATACTTATCTGCCACATTCCCAGTCCGTGCGTGGCTACCCGAAGCTTGCGGGTCTGCGGAATCACGCTCAGGTGCATAACCAGCATGGCCTGTGGCCCGTCTTGTCCGAAAGGCGCCCACGAGCTCCCGCCGTTCTGACTGATCCATACACCGAGGTCATTTCCGATATAGAGTATTTCCGGGTTTGCCGGATCAATTGCCATCGTATTCACGGGCACATCCGGCAAACCATTGTCAATCGCTTCCCATGTTTGTCCGCCGTTGACGGTGCGCCAGACATGCTGTGTATTGAAACCTCCAAACACGGCCCAGGCGGTTTCCGGGTCGGCCGGATGCCAGTGGATATCCATGCAATACCTGTTGGGAAGACCGGTCATCTGCTGGGGTTCAGAACCCGACACATATTTGAATACCCGTGCCTGGTCGGTAGTACTGGGTGCCGTGCTGAAGTACAACTGACCGGAGTTGGCCGGATTAACGGCGATAGTGATGATAAAATTCCCCTCGTCCACCTCCTGGGTTACTTTCGTCCAGTTCTGACCTGCATTGGCAGAACGCCAGAGACTTTTTGCTCCGGCATACATAATATCCGGGTTATCCGGCGCGAGTTCAAAGGGGCCGTTGAAGGCCGCTGTCTCATTGATCTGGCTTCCGATACCCTGCCAGTTTATACCCCCGTTGGTACTTCTGTTGAGGGCGAGGTACTGGTAGGAACCATACATTATGTTGTCATTTCCCGGACGAATGGCTGCACTGAGCCCGTCGCCCCCGAGCACGCGCGTCCATGCGGGATCGCCCCTGTAAATGGCGGTGGCATTATCCTGCATCCCGGCAATACAGAGCTCCGGATTGGTGGATGAGTTGCCCACATTGGCATAAAACTGCTGAGTCTGATAACCTCCGTTTCGGCCTTCGAATGACTCTCCGCCGTCGCCGGAAAGAAACAGTCCGCCATCGGTTACTGCCATCAGCCTGTCGGGATGATGAATGCTGTAATACACCCGGTGTATGTCAGCATGAATATAGTCCGGAGGCCCTTCAGGTCCGCCTGCCGGCACATAGCCGAATGTCCAGAGATACCAGTATGACTTTTGAGTTACACTGACGCCGCCATCGGTTGATTTCCATCCGTCGAATCCTGCCCAGAACACCGTATTGGGATCAAGTGGATGTACCGCCACATCATGCGAATACCAACCCTGGTGTTTGCAGACATCGGTATTGTTGATCAGCGTCCAGGAGTCACCGCCATCGGTGGTTTTGTAGAGCCCCACCTGTTTGAGCACATCGCCTATACTGGCATAAATAACGCCGGGTTCTGAAGGCGACATGCCCAGTTTGGCCCTTCCCGAGTAGGAGTCCGGCAGTCCGCCGGACAGTTTTTCAAAGGAGGTGCCACCATTCTCCGACCTGTAAATACCACTGACGGTATTGTCATCGAGCGAACCGTGAGTTACATATATTACATTTGTGTCTGCGTGACTGATTTCAATATCCACAGCCATGGACAAAGGGTGAACCACCTGCCAGGAATTACCTGCATTGTAACTCCTGAGCAATCCTTCCGTAGTGGCGGCGTATATTGTAGCAGGCCTGAGCGGATTGAGTTTTATATGCTGAACTGCCCGCAGTTGTCCGTAACTCCAGTCGAGGCACTTGCTCCATGTTTGTCCGCCGTCAGAAGATTTGATAATGCCGATACCATAGGTGCCCCTGGTGGTGCGTATGGCGATATTGGGCTGTGAATTTTCGAGATTATACACCTCTCCTGTACCGGCATACATAACATCCGGATTTTCGGGGTCAATGGCAATACTGCTCACGCCGAGCACAGGGAAACCAGTTTCCACCCGCTGCCAGGCTGCTGCACCTGTTCCACCTGTAGTTGATTTCCATATTCCGCCAGAGGCGCTGCCCATCCAGAGAACACTGGAGTCGAGCGGATGCTCGGCGAGGCAGAGCGTGCGCCCTCCGATATTCACAGGTCCGACAGATTCCCAGCCGGGATTTCGATCTCCTCTGTCGGCGGCGCCCATGACGGCCAGCGCCTCCATATATTTCTCGGTGTGGAACTTTCCGTCGGGAAACAAACGTGATGCAGCCCAGTAATTGAATGCAGCTCCTGCTTCGGAGGGCAACCCTTTTTCTGTGGAATGGCATGAAATTCCGAATAAAAACAGAAATACAAAGAAAGATGTGCGAGAAAAAAGCATTTCCATGACTTTTTATAATTTATCAGTACGTTCGGAAGCATTTTAAATTGATTGATTTTTGCAGCAATGCAACCTTTTCACTATCGAACATACCCTTTGTCTGAGGCTTGAAGAATTCCGGAAGCAATGATACGGCTACCGTTTCTATCTGCCTTGTTTTCATTTAAATTAATATCCGGCATGCGAAAAACTTTCCTGACTTCACTACTGACAATTTTCATTGTTTTGTCGGGCACAGCACAAACCAATCCTGCGATTACCGCCTGGTTGCAAAATACCACCATCAAGGGGCGGCATTATGTTTCAGGCAATTCCATTCCGATCAACGATGCGGCTGTCGCCAATGTACAGATGGTACGATACTCTGGCGGCAGTGTATATATCAACACCAACGGTATTCCAACGTATATCACCGGGCCATTTCTGGACGGAAACCCCTCCATTGCTACCGCACAGAATGCGATCTTCAAATTTCCGCTGAGCCCTGCGCCAAACACAGGAACGCCAACAGCCACAACCCCGGGTAATATCGGACTTTTCATCAACGGTGTGGCACTTTTCGACTACAGAGATGGCGTCTCGTGGCGCAACTCCACCAGCTCGCTGGCAGGTGGTCCGCTGGGAGGTATGGGCGACGGAGTATGGAACCGGGATGCCGTGGTGGCAGAACGGGTGGGATTTGATTGCGCCAAAGCGCACCCCGCAATGGGAAACTATCACCATCATCAGAACCCGTCGGCCTTCAATCTGGATCTGGTCGTTATTTCCAATATCTGCTCTACCTATCCGGCCGATGGTCTGTATGTTATTGACAGTACCAAACACTCGCCACTGATTGGATTTGCCTACGATGGCTACCCGATTTACGGTGCCTACGGTTACAAAAATGCCGATGGTACAGGCGGTATTGTGCGTATGAAGTCGAGTTATTCTCTCAGAAATATCACAAACCGCACTACGTATGCCAACGGAACCTCTGTTACCCCGGGGCCTCCGGTTAACAGTACCTACCCACTCGGGTATTTCCGGGAAGATTACCAGTACAATCCTGCCTCTTCTGCCACACCCGATTACCTCGACGAACATAACGGCCGGTTTTGTAAAACTCCGGAATTCCCGAACGGAACATATTGCTATTTCACCACCGTGAATGCCAGTTGGAATTCTGCCTACCCTTACGCTGTCGGACCCACTTTTTATGGAATCAAAACTGCTGCCCGGGTGAACAGTATCACGGAAACCGTCACGACCTATCTGCCACCCGCTGTCGCCATCACTGCTTCAGGTACGGATATTTGCTCGGGCGCAAGTGTCACGTTTTCAGCCGCTGTGGTTAACGGCGGTACCAATCCATCGTACCAGTGGAAAAAGAACGGGGTTAACACCGGTACCAACAGTCCCGTTTACACAGATAACACGCTTTCAGAGGGAGACGTCATACGTTGCATGGTGACGACAGCTACCGGCGCCACAGCTGGATCAAACAGCATTAACATGCATGTTACCCCATCTGTAACGCCCGCCATCTTCATCACCACATCTCAGACAACTGTATGTGACGGAACTGAAATCACCTTTAACTCCTACCCTTCCAACAGTGGCAGTAATCCGATAATCCAGTGGCTGCTGAACGGTCAATTAGCCGGGACAGGTACCTCATGGTCCTCTTTATCTCTGGCAAACGGAGATATTTTAACCTGTACACTAACCAGCGACGCTGTTTGTACTACTGTGGCCACAGTGACATCAAATCCCGTCGAAATGACTGTTTTGCCTGTGGTGACGCCCGACATCTCCATCACAGCCTCGCTCACGTCCGCGTGCGCGGGTGAGGAAATCACCTTCAATGCATCCCATCAAAACGGGGGAATAAATCCGGTTTTTGAGTGGAAAGTAAACGAAAACGCCGCGGGAGCAGGTGACAGCTTCGTCACCAGCTCACTTTCAAACGGAGATATCGTAACCTGTACGCTGACATCCGGCGCAGCGTGCGCCACTCAATCAACGGCCACATCCAATGCCATCATCCTGGAAATTACATCAGTGGTGACACCCGACATCTCCATCACGGCCTCGCACACATCCGCGTGCGCGGGTGAGGAAATCACCTTTAATGCATTCCATCAAAACGGTGGAATAAATCCGGTTTTTGAGTGGAAAGTGAACGGAAACGCCGCGGGAACAGGTGACAGCTTCGTCATCAGCTCACTTTCAAACGGAGATATCGTAACCTGTACGCTGACATCCGGCGCAGCATGCGCCACTCAATCAACGGCCACATCCAATGCCATCATCCTGGAAATTACATCAGTGGTGACACCCGACATCTCCATCACGGCCTCGCACACATCCGCG
>CAILQK010000345.1 GCA_903836265.1 uncultured Bacteroidota bacterium
AACACCACAGCGGTCGCAAACGATACCTTTATATCGGATACGCTTGTACTTTCCGCAATAGCATTCGTAGTCCTTTACCGGACCAAAAATGCGTTCACAGAACAGACCGTCGCGTTCAGGTTTGTAAGAGCGATAGTTGATTGTTTCGGGCTTGAGCACCTCGCCGTAGCTGCGCTCAAGGATTTCATCGGGGCTGGCAAGCGCCAGCGTTATGCTGTCGAAGCCCTGATCGGTTTTATTGCTTTTCTTTTTGAAAGGCATATTGGAAAGTTCAGAAATGATCGAAATGAATCACTTTTCAGTCACTTGCTCGGGAAGGAAGGGTGTGATGCCCCCTTCCTTCCCGACATATTTTATTCAAACTTCACATCCAGTGCAAGTCCGCGGAGTTCGTGCACCAGTACGTTGAAAGACTCCGGAATATTTGCATCCGGCAGGTTATCGCCCTTGACGATTGACTCGTAGGCTTTTGCACGGCCCTGAATATCATCCGACTTGAATGTGAGGAGTTCCTGCAGGATATTTGATGCGCCGTAGGCTTCGAGTGCCCACACCTCCATTTCACCGAAACGCTGTCCACCGAACTGGGCTTTACCGCCGAGTGGCTGCTGTGTGATGAGCGAGTATGGACCGATAGAACGGGCGTGCATCTTGTCGTCAACCATGTGGCTCAGTTTGAGCATGTAGATAATGCCCACTGTTGCCTTCTGGTGGAAGCGGTCGCCCGTTTCGCCATCGTGGAGGTACGTCTGACCGAGATCAGGCAACCCGGCTTTGGCTACCCATTCGCCGATTTCGTCGGTTTTGGCACCGTCGAAAATCGGGGTTGCGAATTTGACACCGAGGCGTTCGCCCGACCATCCGAGTACCGTTTCGAATATCTGCCCCAGGTTCATACGGGATGGTACACCCAGCGGGTTCAGAACGATATCCACCGGAGTTCCGTCTTCGAGGAATGGCATATCCTCGATACGAACGATACGGCTTACAATACCCTTGTTACCGTGACGGCCGGCGAGCTTGTCACCCACACGGAGTTTGCGTTTTTTGGCGAGATAAACCTTTGCCAGTTTCAATACGCCGGCGGGCAGCTCGTCACCGATGCTGATATTGAACTTTTCGCGTTTGTAGCGACCAACCTCTTCATTCACCTTGATGCTGTAGTTGTGCAGCAGTCGGGCGATGAGCATATTGGTATGCTTGTCGTTTGTCCAGTTGGAGTAGTCAACCTGGCTGTAGTCAATCTGGTCGCGCAGTACGCTCACCGAAAGTTTGGAGCCTTTTGAAAGCATTTCCTCGCCGTAGATAGACCGGATTCCATTGGTGACCTTGTCCTTTACCAGCAACTGGAGCTTGTCAATCAGAACCGTTTTCAGTTTGTTCAGTGCCACCTCGTGATCGTCGTCGAGTTTATCGAGAAGAGCCTTTTCCGATTCCTTCTGGACCTTGTCCTTCTTGGCTCGTGCGAAGAGCTGCTTGTCAATAACCACGCCGTTGATACTTGGCGGAACCTTCAGAGAGGCATCCTTCACGTCACCGGCCTTGTCGCCGAAGATAGCGCGGAGCAGCTTTTCTTCGGGCGTTGGGTCTGTTTCCCCTTTTGGAGTAATTTTACCGATCAGGATATCGCCTTCCTTGGCCCATGCGCCTATACGGATGATACCGTTTTCGTCGAGATCACGAGTTGCTTCCTCGCTGACGTTCGGGATATCCTGAGTGAGTTCTTCTTCACCCAGTTTGGTATCACGGACGTCCAGTTCGAAGTGTTCAATATGAATCGAGCTGAAGATATCTTCCTGCACTACCCTTTCGGAGATTACGATAGCATCCTCGAAGTTGTAGCCTTTCCAGGGCATGAATGCCACTTTGAGGTTTTGTCCAAGTGCCAGCTCGCCATTTTCAGTTGCATAACCCTCGCAAAGAATGTCGCCTTCCTCGACACGCTGGCCGCGGCGGACAATAGGCTTCAGGTTGATACATGTACCCTGGTTGGTACGCATGAACTTGGTGAGGTGGTATGTTTTGCGTGATTCTTCGAAGGAAACGAGCTGGTCTTCTTCTGTCCGGTCGTAGTTGATGATAATTTCATTGGCATCAACGTATTCTACCACACCACTGCCTTCGGCATTGATAAGCATACGGCTGTCGCGTGCTACCTTGGCCTCGAGGCCGGTACCCACAATCGGAGAGTGGGGGCGGATCAGCGGAACGGCCTGGCGCTGCATGTTTGATCCCATGAGTGCGCGGTTGGCGTCATCATTCTCGAGGAACGGAATCAGCGAGGCAGAAACACCCACGATCTGGTTGGGAGCTACATCAATATAATCGAGTTCTTCCGGAGTAAGAATCGGGAAGTCGCCGCTTTCACGGGCTTTGATACGATCATTTGAAAATGCTCCCTGCTCACCCACAGGCGTATTGGCCTGGGCGATTTTCATTTTATCCTCGGCTTCGGCGGAGAGATATTCCACATCACCGGCCATCACCACCTTTCCGCTGTCCACACGGCGGTATGGTGTTTCGAGGAAACCCATCTTGTTGATTTTGGCGTGTGTACACAGCGTCGAGATAAGACCGATATTTGGTCCTTCCGGTGTTTCGATCGTACACAGACGGCCGTAGTGCGAATAGTGAACGTCGCGCACCTCAAAGCCTGCGCGCTCACGCGAGAGACCGCCGGGTCCCAGTGCAGAAATACGGCGCTTGTGCGTGATTTCCGAGAGCGGGTTTGTCTGGTCGAGGAACTGCGAGAGCTGGCTTGTGCCGAAGAACGAGTTGATAACCGATGAGAGTGTACGCGCGTTGATCAGATCAACAGGAGTAAAGACTTCATTGTCACGCACGTTCATGCGTTCGCGGATCGTGCGTGCCATACGCGCGAGGCCCACGCCGAACTGGGCGTACAATTGTTCGCCCACCGTACGGACACGGCGATTGGACAGGTGATCAATATCATCGATTTCCGCTTTGTTATTGACGAGCATAACGATGTAGCGGACGATAGAGATGATATCTTCTTTTGTCAGAACGAGCTCACTCTCTGCCACATCGTGGCCCAGCTTGCGGTTGATCTTGAAACGCCCTACCTCACCGAGATTGTACCTCTTGTCGGAGAAAAAGAGCTTTTCGATAATACCGCGCGCTGTTTCGTCGTCCGGGGGATCAGATCCGCGGAGTTGACGATATATATAGGTTACGGCTTCGATTTCGCTGGAAGTCGGGTCTTTGGAGAGCGTATTATAGATAATCGAATAATCCTCCTCCACGTCGGAACGCTGGAGGATGATCGTGGTGACATTCGTATCAGGGTCGAGAATCAGTTCGATGCTTTCTTCATCAATGATGGCATCGCGCTCCATGATAATCTCGTTACGGGCGATAGAAACCACTTCGCCGGTATCTTCATCCACAAAATCTTCCGTCCAGGATTTGAGTACCCTGGCGGCCAGTTTCCGTCCGATGGCTGCCTCCAGGTTTTCGCGGGTACAGGTTACCTCATCGGCCAGATTGAACAGGTCGAGAATAGCCTTGTCGGTATCGAAGCCGATAGCGCGGAGGAGCGTGGTTACGGGAAACTTCTTTTTACGATCAATGTAAGCATACATGACCAGGTTTATATCCGTGGCGAACTCCATCCAGGCGCCCTTGAAAGGTATTACGCGGGCAGAGTAAATTTTCGTACCATTCGGGTGAAATGACTGGCCGAAGAAAACCCCCGGAGACCTGTGGAGCTGGGAGACAATAACCCTTTCAGCGCCGTTGATAACAAACGTACCTTTGGGCGTCATGTAGGGTATATTACCCAAAAAAACATCCTGAACGATAGTCTGGAAGTCGATATGTTCCGGATCGTTGCAGGACAGTTTGAGTTTGGCCTTCAGCGGCACGGAATAAGTGAGACCGCGCTGCATACATTCTTCGATGGTATAGCGGGGCGGGTCAATGAAATAATCCAGAAACTCCAGATTGAAGATACTTCTGGCGTCTGTGATAGGAAAATTCTCCTGAAAAACGCGGTAAAGACCTTCATTGATCCTGTTATCCGGAGTAGTTTCCAGCTGGAAATATTCCTGGAACGATTTTAGTTGTATCTCTAGCAGGTCGGGATAGTGACCGGCGAGGCGAATTTTCCCGAAGTTGACGCGTTCCTGTACGCCAGGCTTGGGAGAGACCCCGTTTGTAGTGCCGTTATTGGTCATTTTGCAATTGATTGCTTGAAATGCTGATGGGCAGGTGATTGTTTTTCGGGGCGGTTGTTCGGGACCGAGTGCCCGACAAACCTGCTCCTGACAGGATTAACACAAAAAACCGATATTTTACAGACAACAATAGGCTTAGCATGTTTCACTGCCGTGAAAACACGCTAAGCCTGATTGTCGGTTTAATATTGGTGGAAGGAGCTGTGCATTGTCTCGAAATAAGTAAGTGGTGAGTTAGACTGTTATGACACCGGAATACACCGGCGACATATTCAGCAACGCCTGGCTTACTTCACTTCGACAACAGCGCCTGCGCCTTCGAGTGCTGACTTGATAGATTCAGCTTCTGCCTTGTTGACGCCGGCTTTCAGCTGGCTTGGAGCGCCGTCAACGAGGTCTTTAGCTTCTTTCAGGCCGAGACCGAGGATATTTTTAACCTCTTTAACGACATTCAGTTTGTTTGCGCCGGCGTCCTTCAGGAACACATCGAAAGCTGTTTGCTCAGCAGCGGCTTCAGCAGCGGCGGCCGGAGCGGCAGCTACAGCTACAGCAGATGCAGCAGGCTCGATGCCATACTCATCTTTCAGAATGCCAGCCAGTTCATTAGCCTCTTTAATTGTCAGGTTCACGAGCGTTTCAGCCAGTGCTTTCAAATCTGCCATTGTAATAGAAATTTAAAACTTGTTTGCGAATGTGTGAATGATTTGGGTTTAGCGGGGGTAATCAGGAAATCGGGGCTATGGTGCGAACTTGGAAGCCGGAAATTACTGGCCGCGCTCTTCCAGCGTTTTGAGAATACCGGCCATTTTTGAACCGGAAGCCTTGAGCTGGCTGGCGAGGGTGCGCGCCGGAGATTGCAGCAGGCCGATGATTTCACCAACCATTTCTTCCTTGGATTTCAGCTCGGTCAGCGCTTTGAGCTGATCGTCGCCGAGATAAACCGAAGAATCAATGTAAGCTGCTTTCAGGAGCGGGCGCTCATTGGTTTTACGGAACTCCTCGATAATCTTGGCCGGAGCCTTGGGATTATCGGAGATCATGATTGTAGTCGGGCCATGGAGCGCATCGAAAAGTGCTGCGAAGCCTTTAGTTTCGGGCTCACTTTCGAGGGCTTTGCGGATGAGGGTGTTCTTGGCCACCTTCATTTTGATACCCTGCTCGAAACACTTGCGACGCAGCTGGTTGACTTTGGCAACCGTCAGCGTTGAGGAGTCTGCGAGATAAAAGAAAGGCGTATTTGCCAGTTCTTCCCTGAGCACCTCAATGGCCGCCGTTTTTTCTTCTTTAGTCATTATTTATGAATTTGACAATGAAAGAATTCGTGGATGTTGTGATTGCTGTGTCCTAGACTTTGAAAGACTTTGGATCAACGGCAATACCCGGGCTCATAGTGCTGGCAACGGATATGGTTTTCATGTAGATACCCTTTGCACTTGACGGTTTCATTTTAACCAGGGTAGCGACCAGTTCGTGCGCATTTTCAGCCAGCTGTTCGGGCGTGAATGAAACACGGCCTACAGAAGAGTGAACTATACCGAACTTGTCAACGCGGAAGGCAATTTTACCTTTCTTGACCTCCTGAACAGCGCCGGCCACATCTGGGGTAACTGTACCTGTTTTCGGGTTGGGCATGAGACCGCGCGGACCGAGAGCGCGACCGAGTTTGCCGACGAGCGGCATCAAGTCGGGCGTGGCGATCGCGATGTCGAAGTTCATGTTGCCCTTCTCAATGTCGGCGGCAAGATCTTCGGCACCAACGATGTCGGCGCCTGCTTCGCGCGCGGCCTTGGCATTGTCACCCTGGGCGAACACCGCGACGCGCACCGACTTGCCCGTGCCTGACGGCATCGAGACCGTGCCGCGAATCGTCTGCTCACTCTTTTTGGTGTCGAGCCCAAGGCGCACCGCGAGATCGACCGTCTCGTCGAACTTGGCTTTGGCCATCGACTTGACCTTCGTGACCGCGGCGGTCAGGTCATGCAACTCGTCGCGGTTGAGCCCAGCGGCTGCTGCGACGTACTTCTTTCCTCGGTGATTTTCCTTGGCCATAAAGCCTCCCTCGTAGTGATGCCCGTCGGACGAGGTGGTACCGAACGGGCCGTTGTTTATTGCTGTGTTGTAAACCAATTGCGGACGCCGAGGCTATCGGTGTCGCGTGAAGTTGACTCTCGGCGTCAGGGCGTGACGGTGAGACCCATGCTGCGGGCCGTGCCGCGCACCTGCTGCTTGGCCGCCTCGAGATCATTGGCATTCAAGTCAGGCATCTTGCGCTTGGCGACTTCTTCGATGTCTTTCTCGCTCACCGAACCGGCGACTTCCTTGCCTGGGTTCGACGATGCCTTTTCAATCTTCGCCTTCTCGCGAAGCAACACCGGCGTGGGCGGAGTCTTCAGCTTGAACTCGAACGAGCGGTCGTCGAAAATGGTGATTTCGACCGGAATGACCGTGCCGACTTGGCTCTCGGTCGCCGCGTTGTACTGCTTCACAAACTCCATGATCTGGATGCCATGCGGTCCGAGCGCGGTGCCGACCGGCGGGGCAGGCGTGGCCTTGCCGGCCGGGATCTGGATCTTGACGATCGCGGAGACTTCTTTCTTTGCCATGTCGTGTTCTTTCTCTGTGTACTTTTCTGTGAGTCCGATTTACAGCTTCGCCACTTGTCCGAAGTCCATCTCGACGAGCGTGTCACGCCCGAAGATGTTGACGAGCACCTTCAGCTTCATGTGGTCGGGGTTGATTTCGGCGATGTTGCCCTGGAAGTCGGCGAACGGGCCTTCCTTCACGCGCACCGCCTCGCCCACCTCGAAGTCAAGCTTGGGCGCCTTGCGCTTGGGCTGCACTTCGCCCTCTTCTTTCGCAGCAAAGAAGTGCTGCACTTCTTTCTTCGACAGCGGTGTCGGGCGCTGACCGCGCTGGTTTTGGCCGAC
>CAILQK010000346.1 GCA_903836265.1 uncultured Bacteroidota bacterium
ATATACAAGTGCCTCCCCGATTATTTCTGCTTATTTGTAGTTTTGCAACATGTTTTTAACTGTTAAACGGTATCAAGATGGGTATATTCCAGATTTCTCTTGTTGTTTCCGACTATGACGAGGCCATTCATTACTTCACACGCGTCCTTGATTTCGAGTTGCTCGAGGATACGCAGCTTAGTGAAACAAAGCGATGGGTTCGTGTGGCTCCAAAAGGTTCTGCCTGCAGCCTGCTGCTGGCAAGGGCTGCAAATGAGGAGCAACTCGGAAGGGTAGGGAACCAGACAGGAGGCAGGGTGTTTCTTTTCCTCCATACCGATGATTTTTATCGGGACTACAATCTGTGGCGCTCGCGCGGGGTCAGGTTTATCCGTGAGCCTTCAAAAGAGGAGTATGGTATCGTCTCGGTATTCGAAGATATATATGGTAATCTGTGGGATCTCATTCAACCGGTCTGAAAGCCGTGTTTTTCATTGTTCGTGATATTTTCGAAGGTCCACTCGATACGGCCTTCAAACTGCGCTTCCCGTTCGGGGCAGCCCTGAATCGGGCAAACCCGGCATGAACCGGCAGGTGTGCATCCGTCTGTGTGTACGAACATTTCCAGGGTGTGGGGAAAATTGTCTCCAATCAGTTTGTCGAGCTCATCCACTTCCCTGTGCGCCTCATTGACATTGAAATACCAGGGTACCGTAAGGTGGCAATCGAGGTGCAGAACGTGACCGTATTTGATGACACGGAGGTTGTGCAGATCAATCCAGTTGTCCCGTTTGTTTTTGTTGAGCACACCCACCAGTTCACTCAGCAGGGCCATGTCTGCCTCATCAGTGATACCCGCCACGGTCTCGCGGATTATCCTGTACCCCTCCAGAATAATCATGAAGGCGAAGATAATTGCCACGGCACTGTCTATCCATGCAATACTCGTCAGACGAAGCAGAATGAGTCCGGCAATTATACCCACTGTGGTCCACGTGTCAGACTGCAGATGTTTGCCGCTGGCCTGCAGGGCGATGGAGTACTCCTTCTTTCCCACACGCACACACCATGCGCCCACGATAAAATTGACAGCTGCTGTAGCACTGATAAGCAGAATACCCGTATCAAGCTGTTTTACCTCATGCGGGTGCAGCAGGTTGATTACAGACTCGTAGATGATAATCAGTCCGGCAACGAGGATGAGTATCCCCTCGAAAGAGGCCGAAATGAGTTCGATTTTGCCGTGCCCGTACGGATGATTGTCATCGCGGGGGCGCGTAGCCATTTTCAGGCTGTACAGCCCTGTGAATCCGGTGACAACATTCACGGTGCTTTCGAGCGCATCGGTGAGTACAGCGATGGAGTTGGTCAGAAAGTAGGCTGTTACCTTGACTGCAAAGAGTGCTACCGAGGTAATGACTACCCATCGCTGTACCCTGATGGTATGTCTGGATTCTTCTGTGTTCATAACAGGGGGGTATTATTTTTTGTTCTTGCCCCGCTGCTGTTCTTTCAGTTTTTCAGCCTGGATACGCTGCTGTTCTTTCATCGCCTGCTCAAACTTTTCTCTCCAGCCACCCTGCTTGCGGGGTTTGTTCCGGTTTGCTTCAAGCTGGTCTTTGATTTTTTCATTGTCAATCAGATAACGCTTGGTAACAACGGTCTGACCGATGTTCAGAATATTGCTGAAGCACAGGTACAACGTGAGGCCCGATGCGAATGAATTGAAAAAGAACATGAAAAATACGGGCATCGTATATTGCATGTACTTCATCACTTTCATCTGATCGTTATTCTGCATGGCGGAAGCATCCATCTGTTTCATGGAATACCAGGTGTACCATATTGTGGTGACTACCCATATCAGGGTGAAAAGGCTGATATGGTTGCCAGCTCCAAAGGGCAGTTCAAACGGAAGCTGCATGATACTGTCGTAGCTCGACAGGTCAACGGCCCACAGGAAACTTTGCTGACGGAATTCGATGGCAGCAGGGAAAAAACGATACAAGGCAAACCAGATTGGCATCTGGAGCAGGATGGGGAAACATCCGCCCAGCGGATTGACCTTGAATTCGCTGTACAGCTTCATGGTTTCCATACTCATGGCCTGCTGATCGTCGCCGAATTTCTTCTTCAGATCATCTATGCGAGGCTTGAGGGCAGCCATTTTGGCCTGACTGAGTACCATTCGGTAGGTGAGCGGATACACTATCAGTTTCACCAGCAGTGTGAGCATCAGGATAACTATACCCTGGTTGCTGACAAACATGCCAAGTACATCAAATATGGGGTGAATAACCCACCTGTTGATCGCACCAAAAAAGCTGGCGCCAAATGGTATCACATCCTGCAGCGAATTTCCCTCGGCATACAGCCTGTCGAATTCGTTCGGACCGGAATATACAGTAAGGCTGGCTGTTCCATTATTGAGCGGAATGGCAGCACTCGACTTCAGAAGCTTCAAATCAGGCTCTGCAGGAGTGAATACTTTTGTCTCACCCGTAAAGTCCCTGAATGTAAAGTCATTGGCTATAACAGACGTGTTGAAAAACTGGTTGCTGTGCGAAAACCATTTCACAGGTTTCTCGCCCAGACTGGCCACATCGTCTTCGCGGCAATTGCAGTAGTCGGCAGACTGGCCGTCTTCCTTGTAATAAACAGAAGCCATCGTCCGTTCATACGTCTGATTCCGTTCCAGTTTGTCGAGGTAGTTGCTCCAGTTGATACGTATCTGGTCAGATGACAGTACGTTTCGGAGACCATTTCCACCAATCTGGTAAGCCAGTTTGTAATTGTCGGGACTCAGGGTGTAGCTCTGTTCGAAGTAGTTGCCATTGCCTGCATCAGCCCTGAAAATAATGGTGTTCCCGCTTTTTGAAGCAGTAAAATAGAGGTCGCCGGTGTTTACCCTGCCACCTGCCACGCCGTTGACTGGCAGTTCCAGATCAAGTCGGTTTTTCTCGTCCTCCAGCAGACGGAGCGGTGATTTGATATCGTTACCGGCTGTATCTGTGTTTACCTTCTCGTATTTCTTCAGAAAAACTTCTTTTATCCGGCCTCCCTTGTTGGTAAATGTAATTCTCACCAGATCGTTTTCCAGCACCTCTGTCTGCTCTGTGCCTGCTGCAGCGGCGGCGAAAGGGCCGAATTGTGCAAATGCGAGCGCATTTCTGATTGAATCGGGTACTGGGGCGGGGGCAGATACAGGGGCAGACTGCGCTGCCGCGGGGGCAGGAGCCGGTTCTGTGGTTGTTGACTGTGTTTGTTCCTGCGGCATATCTGTCTTTGGTGGTGGTGCAGAAAACTGCATCCAAAGGTAAAGCAGGAAAAAGATCAGCCCCATGCCGATCATTGTCTGAATCTTGTTCTGTTTCTCTTCCATGTATATTTGTTGCCGAAAATGGCGCGCAAAAGTAGCACAAAAAGAGCGGGCATTTCGCAACTGTCAGAAGAATATGCGAATTACACCGACCAATACCGTTTTGTCAGGCTGTTAACAACCCGTAACTTCCCGATTTACTTGCTCCCCGCCACTGAAGCAGAACCTGCATTTCTGATGCTTACAAGTTTTTTCAGGGCGTCAAACCAGAATGTGGCGCCAAGTGAAATACCGAGTGCAGTGGTGAGCCAGCCCGCCAGTTTCAACACCCAGAAACCCGCACAACTCCAGCACGCACAAAAACAAAATTTATTCTCCTGCCACTCCCAGCCAAGTCCAAGCGGCGCTTTCAGCGCGCCAATCTGGTCTTCACTGAGCAGAACCTGGATTTTCTGGCTGAGAGAATCAATGCTGGCGCCTTCCAGTTTCAGGGAATCAGGTCTCGACGTATTGCCAATAAACAGGGCTGCCTGATCGGCTATCTGGTTGCTGAGTGATGCGTTGGTACTCAGATTGCCGTAAACGTTAAGTATGTCAACATTGAAAACAACAGCCACGGTGAACCCGATAATCAGCAAGTATCGCTGTGTGTGTCGCTTGTAGGCCCCGGTTACACGGTCCATCACCTCGTTATACCAGTCTTCCAGACTCTTCTTCATGGCCACGAGGTCATCACCGGTCTTTTTGTAAAGAAACATCGCCAGTTGCTTCTGCGGACCCTCCGGAAGTGATTCAATTTTCATTTTCAGGTCGGTTGACGGGTCGATCTCCAGCATGTCCAGCAGAACGGAACTGAATGTATCAGCCGAAATATAAGACGGAAGCGGCACTTTTTTGCCGTTATCAGTCACATTTTCACTGGAACCAGCCGCAAGCTGCCGGAAAAATGGATGTTTGATGAACTGTGAGGCACCCTCGCTGCCTATCATGCCGCGTATGGCCTTGATCAGGTGCTTGCCACGCAGTGAAGTAAATCCTGCAATGAGCTCAAGGATCGTGGAAGAGAGCATGCTGAAGAGCAGCATGACGAAGATAATGCCGATAACGGTAGAAAGAATGGAAGCCATAAACAATATATTTAAACAGCACCCAAGGTAATCATTTTCACGAAAGCAGCGCATATCATTTTAAAGCGTTCTACCTTTGCGGATATTTTTTCGCGCCCGCGCACACAATTTTTATGGAAAACAAAAGAATTCTCATCACCGGAGCCGCAGGCTTCATCGGTTCTCACCTGAGCGACAGGTTCCTTGCCGAGGGATACACCGTTATTGGTATGGATAACCTGCTCACGGGCGATCTGGCCAATATCGAACATCTTTTCAAAGAGAAAAATTTCGAGTACTACCACCACGATGTGACCAAGTTCGTTCACGTGCCCGGAAAACTCGACTATATTCTTCACTTCGCATCTCCGGCCAGCCCCATTGATTATCTGCAGATGCCTATTCAGACGCTCAAGGTGGGCGCTCACGGTACGCATAACCTGCTCGGACTGGCCAAAGACAAGCAGGCCCGTATTCTGGTGGCTTCCACATCCGAAGTTTATGGCGACCCGCTGGTTCACCCGCAAACAGAAGAATACTGGGGCAATGTAAACCCGGTTGGCCCGCGCGGGGTCTATGACGAAGCCAAACGATACATGGAGGCTATTACAATGGCCTACAGAAGTTATCACCAGGTGGATACACGCATTATTCGAATCTTTAATACTTACGGCCCCCGCATGCGCGTCAACGACGGACGTGTTCTCCCGGCCTTCTTCTCCCAGGCTATCCGTGGCGAAGGTCTCACCGTGTTCGGCGACGGCTCCCAGACACGCTCTTTCTGCTATGTGGATGATCTGGTGGAAGGTATCTATCGCCTGTTGCTGGGCGATTATTACCTGCCGGTCAATATGGGAAATCCGTCCGAAATAACCGTCCTGCAGTTCGCTCACGAGATTCTCGCTCTTGTCAACAACCCCAAAGCCTATATTGATTACCGTCCACTGCCGGTTGACGACCCGAAACAGCGCAAACCGGATATCACCAGGGCACGAAATATTCTCGGATGGGAACCCCGGTTCGATCGCGAAAAAGGGCTCGCCCTCACTTACGAATACTTTAAACAGGTCGTGAAATGAAAACTGTCATTATCACCGGCGGAGCCGGTTTTATCGGCTCGCATGCAGTAAGGCTGTTCGTTCAAAAATATCCGGAATACCGTATCGTCAATCTGGACGCACTCACTTATGCTGGCAATCTGGAAAATCTGCGCGATATCGAAAACTCGCCGAATTATTTCTTCGAAAAGGCCAATATCACTGACGCAGAAGCACTCGACCGCATTTTCAGTCAGTACCAGCCGCAGGGCGTAATTCACCTGGCCGCCGAAAGTCATGTGGATCGCTCGATCTCCAGTCCGATGGCTTTCGTCGAAACCAATGTGCTGGGAACTGTACATCTGCTCAACACCGCCAGAAAACACTGGGGAAATGACCTTGCCGACAAGCGATTCTATCACGTGAGTACCGACGAGGTTTATGGCTCCCTGGGCGACGAAGGTCTTTTCACCGAAGAAACCCCCTACGACCCCAGGTCTCCCTACTCAGCATCCAAGGCTGCCAGCGACCATTTCGTCAGGGCCTGGTATCATACCTACCACCTGCCTGTGGTTCTTTCCAACTGCAGCAACAATTACGGCCCCAATCACTTTCCGGAGAAGCTTATACCTTTGATTATCAATAATATACGCATAAAAAAGCCGCTCCCGGTTTATGGCGACGGGCAAAACGTGCGCGACTGGCTCTGGGTGAAGGATCACGCATCGGCTATTGATGTCATTTTCCATAACGGACGGACAGGGGAGACCTACAATATAGGCGGCAACAACGAATGGAAAAATCTCGACCTGGTTCAGCAGATGTGCGATATTATGGATGATTTGCTGGAACGACCCGCCGGCTACTCCCGGTCGCTGATCACTTTTGTGAAAGATCGCCCGGGCCACGACAGGCGATACGCCATTGATTCTTCCAAACTGCAGAATGAACTCGGATGGGCGCCAACTGTCAAATCCGAAGAAGGTTTTCGCGAAACTGCAAGGTGGTATCTTGAAAATGAAAAGTGGCTCGAACACGTCGTTTCCGGCGCCTACCAGCAATATTACGCCGGGCAATATCAGTAGTCCATGTCGGTCACCGGGCGTCATACTGAACTGATTCGCCGGGAGGCACAGCGTCTGGGCTTCGGCTTCGTTGGCTTCGCACGCGCTCAAAAACTGGATGAAGAAGCCGTCAGACTGGAAAAATGGCTGAACGCCAACGCGCACGGTAAAATGGCCTATATGGCCAATCACTTCGATATGCGGGTGGATCCAACGCTGCTCGTGCCAGGCGCAAAAACTGTTATTTGCCTGACATTCAATTATTTCAATCCTGAAAAACAACAGGATCCGGACGCGCCGAAGATTGCCTCGTATGCCTACGGACAGGATTATCACTTTGTTGTAAAAGACAGACTCAAGTCGCTTCTGCAATATATCAGTACTGAAATAGGGGAGGTGAACGGCCGTTGTTTTGTTGACTCTGCCCCTGTCATGGAACGCGAGTGGGCCCGACGCTCGGGTATCGGCTGGAATGGCCGCAACACGCTTACTATCAACCCCAAAAAGGGTTCTTTCTTTTTTCTGGCTGAAATTATTTGCGACCTGCCACTGCTGTACGACGATCCGATCAGAGATCATTGTGGCACCTGCCGCAAATGTATTGAGGCATGCCCCACGGAGGCTATTTCTCCGGAAGGATATTTCCTGGATGCCTCAAAATGTATCTCCTACCTGACCATAGAATTGCGCGGGGAAATACCTGCGTCCTTCAGCGGCAAAACCGACAACTGGATGTTCGGCTGCGATATATGCCAGGATGTTTGTCCGTGGAACCGGTTCTCGACCCGCCACGAAACGCCGGAATTTGAACCGCATCCCGATCTCCTCGGCATGACAAAGCGCGACTGGCAGGAACTGACTGAAGAAGTTTTTGGAAAGGTTTTCAGAAAATCTGCAGTAAAAAGAGCGAAATTCGAAGGCCTGAAAAGAAATATCAGCTTTCTTGAAAGCTGAACAGGATTAATGCTGCACAACCAGTTTATTCATCACCACTCCGTTGTTCAGCCTGATTTCCAGACAATACATCCCGTCGGGCAAACCTGTTACATCGGGAAGTTCATGCGCACGTGAGCGCGCAACTGCCTGCCCCGACAGGTTGTATATGACCCAGTTTGACCAGCCTTCCGGTTGCTCCTGAAAAGAAAGACGGCCTGAAGCCGGATTGGGGAATATATTTATGTCGTTTCCTGCACCGACAGTTTCCTGCGTTGAGGAGGTTTCTCCCGATTCAAGCGCATGCCGGTCATATTCAGCGAAAATTCCGCCTGATATTACCGGAGTGGCCGGGTCCGACAAATCAAACAGCCTGTAATATCCGTTTCCATACTGACAGCATATCCCGTCGCCAAAGGCATCAACGATGTGTATCGAATAACACCCCGGACCAGGAACATGAATGGTGTCTTTCACTACAGTTCCGGATGGCAAACTGCCCGGACCGGCTGTAACACCAAGAGGGAATTTCCCGCCACCATCAGGGCCCACGAGTTGATTTCCACCGGACTCAATGACGTTACCGCTCTCGTCGCGCAGTTCCCAGTAGGTTTCCTGACCGAAGTTATCGGTACGCAACTTCAATAACAGGTCTGCAGAGTGAAAGTAGGCCGCATTGCCGAAAAAGGCTGAACGAAAATTGTCCGAATTGTTGTCATCGTCCGGAATTCCGTTCACCGAGCTGATCTGTACACTCATTACTCCCTCCGCGCTTACGGGCGGGGGGGCGAACGAAATCAGCGTATCTTCATAAACGCCGAGCGAGCCGGCCCAGTTGACAAACCCGACATCGGCTCCATTCCACCGGAGCCTGATGTCTGCCTGTACAAGCGGCTGAAAACCAAGATTGGTGAGCTGAAAAGAAGGATTCAGACCGGTATTGCCGCATATTTCCGGCAGATCATACCCCGGATCGAATTCATATATTCCCGCGTTGTTTTGTCCGTAAGCTACCGGACAAGTTTTGACCAGCTCCCAGAGCGCATCTGCGGGCCGTGCGTCCGTTTCGTACAGTTTTTTGTTCGGACAAATCACAAAAAGGGTAGGGTAGAAGGCTACCCGGAATGAATCAGCAATCGCGGAATTGTCAAAAACAGGGTAACTGACTCCCGAGGCATAATTGCCCGGAGATGAAACAGAACAGCCGGGCAGTCCGAGAATACATTCCAGATTGGTTGCGGCGTCACCCTCGACCCAGAAAACACGGGCGCGGTTGTCGCCTTCCGGACCATGTTCGAGGTAAAACTCCTCCAGTTCGCCACTCTGATGATATGCCCAGCATGGAGGACACCACGTGGCGCTTACCTCAATAACCACTATTTTTCCGGAATCAAGAACAGAGTACAGCTGATGAGGGTTTCCCGATATGTCGTTGACATAAAAATCGGGTGCCACAGAGCCGGAGGGCAACTGGGCCGACAGATGTGGCAAAAGACACCCGCTGAAGGCAATGATAACGAGAAAATCACGCACGCTCATGTGACAAAATGTCCTGATATGGCCAATCTTTTCGAGAATGAACAAATTTAGTACTTCATTTTGACTTGTCGCACTATCTTTGTAAAAATTTGATGAACCTGCCAACCAGCGACATTAACAACATGAAGAAACGTTTGCTCACTTTAATTGCTGCTGCCACTTTTGCAGCCGCCGGCGCACAAACCTCTGTATTTCAGGTAAACCCCAACCCGGTTGATACCGTGGGTGATGCCGATGACATCGGGGCTCACGCGACGATCAAAAATCTGACTTCCAATACCATCAACCTTCGCTGGGAAAGGCAGGTCATTTCCATTACACCAGGTTGTGAAACCGCTATCTGCGATCCGGTAACCTGCTACTCACGAGCAGTGAACGCCCGCAACCTCAACATGGATCCAAACGAGGAAGGCGAACTGATTGTTCACTTCTATACGGCGGGTGCATTCTGTGAGGGTATTGTCCACCTCAAAATCAAAAACCTGAACAATACGGCCGACTCTACAGTAGCCATCTACAAACTGAACCAGAGCTCCGGAAGCAGGGAACTGCCTGCGGCACAGGTGAAGGTTTTCCCCAACCCGTTCGCTACCTATATCGCTCTGGAGCAGACAGAAGAAGTGAGCGCTGTTCGTATTTTCAGTCTGGAAGGCCGTGAAGTGCTCCGTCTCGAAGGAAACACCAATGGAGTTTACACGCTGGATGACCTTGCACCCGGTGTGTATGTTCTTGCACTCGAAGACAAAAACGGAAGGGTTTTTCAGGCAAGCGAGATTGCGAAAAACTGATCTTTCTGAAAGGTTCAGAATGGGATGAATTCGTAAACAGAGCGCCGGCGGGAACCCCGCCGGCGCTCTGTTTATACCTCCACAAAATTTCTCGGCGTTTCATAAAGCCTTACCCCGAGATCAAGGTGTTCGGGCAGGTGCGCGCGCAGAATTTTCCAGATTACCAGACAGATATTCTCGGCAGTTGGATTCAGGTCACTGAATTCGGGTGTGTCAAGATTGAGATTCTTGTGGTCGAATCGAAGTTCTATTTCTGTTTTCACCAGTCCGGCGAGCCAGCCCAGATCCAGTACCATACCTGATTCGGGA
>CAILQK010000347.1 GCA_903836265.1 uncultured Bacteroidota bacterium
CCTTCCTTTGCAGCCGATCCGCAGTTCAGAAGCTGGCTGGTGGAAGAAGGTTTTCCGCTGATGGTTATCCGCAGGGAAGGATTTGAACTGAGTACCCTGTTTCACCCATTTTACGGGCGGCAGACGCTGTTTATTCCTTACGCTGCCATCCGGAGCTCGCTGCGAAAAGACGGACCACTGGGAGAATTCATAAAATAAAATGGATACCGCAGAACTTGTCAGACGCGTAAGAAAGGTCGAGATCAAAACCAGGGGTCTCGCCCGGAATGTATTCTACGGAGGCTATCACAGCGCCTTCAAGGGACGTGGAATGTCGTTCAGCGAAGTACGGCAATACCAGTTCGGTGATGATGTCCGCTCTATCGACTGGAATGTAACCGCCCGAACGGGCGATCCGCACATCAAAATATTCGAGGAGGAAAGGGAACTGACTGTCATGCTGATCGTGGATATCAGCGGATCAGCTTTTTTCGGTACCGGAAACCTGCTCCGCCAGGAATTTGTCACCGAGGTGTGCGCTGCACTCGCGTTCAGTGCCGATGCCAATAACGACCGGGTCGGCCTGTTGCTTTTCTCCGACAAGGTGGATTTCTATCTGCCACCACAGAAGGGACGGCAACATACCCTGAGAATTCTCCGCGAACTGCTCAATGTTCAACCCAATAACCGTGGTACCAATTTGGGAATTGCGCTCGGCTTTGCCAGAAATGTACTCAGAAAACGGAGCGTCTGCTTTGTATTGTCCGATTTTTGGGCTGCCGGGTACGAGCAGCCACTGCGGGTGATGGCCCAAAAGCATGATATCACAGGAATCCAATGCTGGGACTCCCTCGAAACGGCTATTCCTGATGTAGGCCTGCTTTGTACCCGCGATGCAGAAACCGGAATACTGAACTGGATTGATACTTCCGACAGTAATACCCGCGCGCGATACGCACACGAGTTCAGGAATAACCGTGCCCGCACTGCTTCACTGTTCAGAAAAGCAGGTGCTGACTATCTCGGAATGGATACCAGAGCTGCCTATGGCACTGAATTGATGCATTTTTTTGAAAGAAGAGCCCAAAAATAGGGAACATACAGCATGAGAATACACAGCCTCATACTTCCTGTTCTGGTTTGTTTCAGCGCAGCCGTATCAGCCCAGATGGCTCAACTCACTTCTGACAGCAATCTGGTGGAAACAGGCAGCAAGGTCGTCCTCCACCTGTCAGTCAGAGAAATACCCGCCGGGACCCCGGATTTTTCAGACTGGAATGAGGTCATTCCGGAAGATAACAGGCTCAGGGAAGGTGCGTGGACGAACGGGAACGGATTCAGTGAAAAAGATATTACAGTCATTTTCTTTGAGGAAGACTCAATTACAATACCTCCCGTCCGGATCCCGCTGTCAAACGGAGATACCGCAGTAACCAATGCGCTGAATATTCAGGTGATTGCTACACCTGCTCCCGATGAAATTGTGGATATGTCTCCCATCCGCGATATCAAGCGGGAAGAAAAATACTGGAGTGATTACTGGCCACTGCTGGCAATCATACTTGCTGTAATTGCTCTGGCACTGGCAGGCTACTTCATTGTCAGATACAGAAGAAACAGGGGAATCGGCTCCCGGAGCCTGCAATGGCTTCCCCACGAACTGGCACTCCGAAAGCTCGGACAACTGAAGCAACGCGACCTCTGGAGTGCCGGCAATGCAAAAGAATACTGTGATGAACTCACCGGTATTATGCGCGAATATCTCGAACTCCGCTTCGGTGTCCCGGCGCTTGAGTCTACATCAGCCGAACTGATACAGAAACTGAAGAGCACCGACATACCGGTTGAAACTGTTGCCGTACTTGGCAATATCCTGTTTCAGGCTGATCTGGCCAAATTCGCCAACGGTACTCCACCACCCGAATTCGGCGACATATCCATGCAATTCGCGCTCCGGTTGATTGATATTACGAAATACCAACCGGTTTCCCCAAACGAAGCATCATGACATTCGCCGATCCGCTCTGGTTTCTGCTTGCCTTGCCGGTCACCTGGCTCCTGTGGCGCTGGTCAAAAGCACCCCGGGCTGCCATGCTTGTACCTGTCTCAACCGCATATATTTCCGCTTCCGGCTGGCGTATCAGTACACTCAGGCACCTCCAATGGTTCCACCGGATATCGCTGGTACTGCTGATAATGGCCATGGCGCGCCCGCAACGACACTGGACAGAAGAGAAAGTGAAGGCAGACGCACTTGATATCGTGTTGGCAATGGACATATCACCCTCCATGCTCAGCCGCGATTTTGATCCCGACAGACTGGCGGTGGCCAAACAGGTGGCTGTTGATTTTGTGGAAAAAAGACCCCACGACCGGATTGGGCTGGTTGCTTTTTCTGCAGAAGCATTTACACAGTGCCCGCTCACGGCCGACAAGAAGATGGTACAGAACTTCATCAGGGAACTTGCCGTGGGTCGCCTTGAAGACGGAACAGCGATCGGTATGGGACTGGCCACCGCACTCAACCGTATCAAATCCAGCGAGGCAAAAAGTAAAATCGTTATCCTCCTTACAGATGGCGAAAATAATGCCGGGGATATCTCTCCCACCCAGGCCGCCGAACTCGCTGCAACACTCGGAATTCGGGTTTACACCGTGGGAATAGGTACGGAAGGTTACGTCATGTCTCCCGTGCAGCGTGCACCAAACGGATCCTACCTGTTTTCGCCGCGATATGTCACTTTTGATACCGAACTGCTACAACAAATGGCCGCCATGACCAACGGTCGCTTCTTCAGAGCATACTCCGAAAGGGACCTGGCAGGCATTTACAACGAAATTGACAAACTGGAAAAAACCCGCATCGAAGTGAGCACTTTCCAGAGAACCACTGAACTCGCCGGATATTTCATCCTGGCCGCACTGATTTTTATATTCTCAGAACTGATGCTGCGTTGGCTTGTTGTCAGGACAATAAACATCTGAACGTCTGTTATGTCGGCCGGATGGCTACCCTCAATATGGAATACCTGACGCCAAATATATCATATACCCACCCTTACTCCCAAATCCCCCCTATTCCCGCATTCCACAATATTTTGTTCAGTTCGGGCAGTCTTGTCTTAAGAAACTCCTCACCGCGCGATTTGAGGGTACTCCACTGGGCATCGAGCTGATTTTTCAGGTCAATGTTGGGCTGATTTACCCTTGGGATATCGCTTTCTGTCTGATTGAGCAGGAACATATAGTTGGCAGAAAACTTGTTGGGGAAGTTCTCCACGTCGTCGTAAGCCTTTGATTTGCGCTGAACCATGTCGTTGTCCCAGGCTTTCATAACTGATGACAGTTCTGCAGCTTTTTTCCTGATTTCAGCGTAAGTGTTGCCGTTCAGTTTTGAAACCAGTTTGTCGAGCTGCTGCCGTTTTCCGTCCAGGTCATTGATCATTCTGTGCATTTCAGTCACCTTTTGCTCCATATCGAGCATGATACGGTGGTATGACTCGTATTCTGCCGGTGTGGTGGGGTAGAGCGGATTGGCTGCTATTTCAGCGGTAGCAGTTTCCTTTTTCGAACCTGCGGCAAGTGTGATGGTGTATTTGCCTGGTGACGCCTTGTGGCCAGAAAAGCTGTTTTCAAAGTAAGTGTCGGGCACCCCCGGGATGGTAGGGTAGCGCATATTCCAGACAAAGCGGTTCAGGCCTTTTTTAGCCTGGAGTACAGGTATCGCAGATGGCCCTCCTTCCCAGGTTTTCTCTGTGCTGTCTTTTACCGACGAGTAGCTGTTTACCACTTCTCCTGAGGCATTGCGTATTTCTATTTGTACTGCTTCCCCTGCTTTGAGTTCTGGCAACTGATAATAGATGACTACTCCGCTGGATGGATTGACGCCCTCCTCGCTGTTCATGCCGGTGAATGACTCGTCGGAGCTGTTGAGTTCGCTGCCACCGTTTACAAGTATTGCCGGTTCGGGCTGGTACAGTTTTAAATCTTCGCCGGACTTGTACTGCCGGATCAATCCCATGTCGTCCAGTATCCAGAATGCCCGGCCGGAAGTGGAGGCAATGAGGTCACCCTGATGAATCCGCAGGTCGGTGATGGGCGTAACGGGCAAATTGAGCTGAAAAGATGACCAGTTTTTGCCTCCGTTCCACGAAATGAACAAACCGGATTCGGTACCGGCGAAGAGCAGATCTTTCCTTACGGGGTCTTCTCTGACTACGCGTGTGAATGATGTGTCGGGGATACCGGCGCTGATATTGGTCCAGGATTTGCCATAATCGGTGGATTTGTAGAGTCCGGGCCGGTGGTCATTGAA
>CAILQK010000348.1 GCA_903836265.1 uncultured Bacteroidota bacterium
ACCTCCCTTCACGACAACACGGTCAGGAGGATAGCCTATTTCAAGGCCATCATTTCTGAAATCAAGAATGGCAGTTCAGTTTCCAACTCGCTGGAGTTGGCGCTGCCTGCCGCTGCCACGCTCGGTTTTATGAAGGAAGCTTCCTACACACCGAGAATTACGCTGAAGGCGCTGCAGACCGAAACACGCATCATGTTGACCAATTGATTTAATCCCGGGGTACCAAGTTGAGCACTTGGCTCATTTTTGAAGCATAAGCGTTGACGAACATTCTGTTCATCAAGGTAAATTCTTAAATCCTCACACATGAAAAAGAGCAATTTAAAGATATTCCTCATTGGTCTGGTGGCTTTAGCCAGCAGTATGCTGCGAGCGCAGACCAGTGTTAACATGGCCTTGAACGGAGCGACCGGTACATTTTCCATCGCGCCTTCTACTACATGCGCCATCAACTTTTACGACAGCGGCGGTCCTTCAAACAACTACCAAAACGGTTCGGATGCCTATGTCACTTTTCTTCCATCCAACAGCGCGACACACCGGATACAGGCACAGTTCCTGTCCATGGGTCTGGAGGTTGATCGCGATGCGTTCTACATCTACAACAGCAACACTTTGGGTGTCAATCAGGTTGTAGGTCCTCAGGGCGCAACTTCTTCGGGTTTTCCCGCGGGTAACTGGCAGAATATCAACCCTGGTACGGTAACGGCCAATACGGGTATAGCTGCTGTTGGTCCCAACGCGGCAGAGGCCCTCACGTTCCAATTCAGATCTGACGCGTCTATTGCAGCTGCCGGCTGGCAGGCTGTGGTACGCCAGATTCCTATCATAAGTTGCAGCATGACAGCTCCGCTGGCGCAAACGGCGTTTACCGGTTTGGGCTCTTCATCCTGCACAGCTATTGTTTCCACACCAATTCCGACGTTTTCGCCGGGCGGTTGCCAGGCTGGTTACCAGCTGCAATATCGCATCAACGGTGGTACTCCGGTTACTGTAACTGACCCGGCGACAGCCAATATTACACTTCCGGTTGGTACAAATATCGTTACCTGGGAACTGACTGATCCGTGTGGTGGCGGTGTGATTACATCGGCCAATCAGACTGTTACAGTAAATGACAACTCGTTCCCGCAAATCACTTGCCCGGGCAACACCACCATTAATCTGGGTCCCGGCGAATGCGAGCGTACTTTCGACTACAGTATTTCCTGTGCCGACAACTGCGGATTTCTCTCCAATCGCCAGGTGCTTACTCCTTTCGACTTCAATGATGGTCAGGCAGGTGTAATGTTCGATCTGGTGAATCTGGGAAGTACTCCCATCACTATCACACAGTTTGGTCCTTCTCTGGATCCGGGTACATGGCCGATTGAGGTTTACGTAACTTCAGCGAACACTTCATGGCAGGGCAACCAGAACAACGCCGGCGCATGGATTATTGCCGGTGCCATCAATGTTACTTCAACAACATCAAGCGCAGGTACTCCTGTACCCGGCTTCGGCATTACGATTCCTGCGGGTCAAACCAGAGGTGTTTACATTACCAGTTCAACAGGATCACCTGTCAACTATACAACTGGTACACGTTCGAATGATGATACCGTTCTCAGAATCTCGTCTGCGCCCGGTGCCGGTGTTGCCTATCCTTTTGGAAATACTTCTACCTCCCGCGCATACAACGGTTTTGTCCGCTATGCTGCCAATCTGACGCAGGCGCCTGTTCAGCTCAGTGGCTTGCCGTCCGGTCAGGTTTATCCGATTGG
>CAILQK010000349.1 GCA_903836265.1 uncultured Bacteroidota bacterium
TCCCACTTCCATCATGCTGGCTCAGTATGACCTGCTTTCCACAGAAGTCGAAAGCCTTGAGGGTAGTCGTAACCGAGGCTGTATCGGTCAGTTTGAAACTGGTCAGATCGGCATAATCCTCGTTGGCCGCATTGAATTCCAGCGACTGATTGAAGTAAAAGTTCTTGTAAGCCTTTGCCGTGAAAGTGCCGCCGGCGCCGTAGTTCACCCCTTCGATTTTGTAGAAACCGGACTCATTGGTCAGGCCTGCATTGACTACAGGCGCTTTGTCGCTCGTCCAGGAGGCACCGCAGTAATACAGCTTGACCTTGTTGACCGAGATATTGAAGGCTTTGCTGCCCACGCCCTCGTCGAACTTCCAGTACGAAACCAGTCCGGGCGTTTCGGCGCTGGCCGTCTGGTTCATCAGCATTTGAATTTCAGTCTGGGGAAGCTGACGGTTAAAAAACCGGAGTTCGTCCAGTTTGCCGATGTAGTGCCCGTTTCCATCGCCTTTTTGTCCGAGAAACAACGGTACCGAACCGCGTTCGATGGTGCTGACGGCGGTTTCGATGAGTTCGCCATCCACGTACAGCAGTACAGAGGAACCGTTATATGAAGCGGTGATATAGTGCCACTCACTGGAAGAGGCAGCCGGGAATACGTATTCCAGCGCTGTGGACTGTCCCGATCCCTTGCCCATACCGAACCTGATGCCCTTGCCCTGCGATGCTGGCAGTGTATGCAGCCACCAGTTTTGACTCGAAACGCTCCCAAAGTCAAAAATAGCAGTTTCGTCATTCCCGTCATCCAGCTTTACCCAGCAGGAAAGCGTGAATTCATCAGTTGGCAATACATCACTGTATTCGGAAAATGCCATGGCGTTACCGTCGAAGCTGATTGCAGCGCCGAAAGTGGGCTCCAGTTTCACGATTGCGCCCGGCACAGCGTTGTTGCTGAAGGTTTTCACTTGTCCGGTCACGCTGCCGTTCGGGTTCAGGAAACCGAGTGCAGAGCCTCTGAACCCTTCTCCAAACGTATTGACACCTGCCACTTCATAGGTATAGAATTTGCCGGCCAGCACATTGAAGTCGATAAAAGAGAACGTTTCACCGTCCACTGTTGCGAGCAGCGAGCCGTTCCGGTAAATCTTGTAACTGTTGGCGGCGGGAGAGAGCGGATCGGGCGTCCAGTCCACCTGAACCCTGTCTTCGAGGTCGCCTTCGCTGGCCATGACGACAGGGGCGGCTGGTGGCAGCAGGAAGCTGGACCAGAAACCGTAGGTGCCCTGAGACCCCGGACCATAAAACCCGCCTACTACCGGCTGACCCACGGTAGCGTTCAGGCGCATCTTGGTATTCAGCGATTTGGTGACACTGCCGAAGTTGAAGAAGGCCCTTCCGTACAGAAAATCATCGTCAGAGGCGGTGGCGCAGTTCGGGCTCGACTGCGACCATACTGAGCGTGCGCCCGCGAGGGAAAACAGCGCCAGTATCAAAAATGCATATATTTTTCTCATCTTGATTGCAATCTTGTTGAAAAATGGATGATTACTTTACCCAAATCTGGACATCGCTGATACCGAAACTTTCATCGCTGACAGTTCCATTCAGGCTGCTGGAAAAAATGACCCAGAATTTGTCGTCGGTACACTGGGCCACCATCTCCTCCCGGACGTTGTAGTCGAAGGCGAAAATCTGGTTGTTGGACTGGGGTACCCAGAATGACACATAGCCCGCGCCTGAGAGCATTCGCTCATTTGCCAGAGCGTTCCAGCCCACCTGATAGATGCCGCTGGTCTGGTTCGGACCATCGTAGGGGTTTATTCTGGTGCCAAATCCTCCCCAGCCGAATTCACTTTCAAGGGGATCCCAGGAATCGAGAAAATGATAGGTAAATACCACCTTGATCATGGTATGCGGAATTCCGGTGAGGTCATACTGTTTTTTCAGGGCATCATTGCCATTCTGCCCGGACCGGATGATGTATCCGTTACTGGCCGGAGTACCGGGTGTGAATCGCTCGATGGTGGAAGATGTATTGGTTGCCCAGGCGGAAATACCAGCATTTGACTTGTTGCAAACCCATCCGTCATTCCCCGTGCTGAAATCGTCCACGTCCACCAGGCGCCAGTCCTTCAGGTTGTTATATTCCACTGTTTTACCGGCGGGCAGACTCACATCGCCTGTGATGACGAGGTTGAGATTGGACACAGAGATATTGTCTCCATCATAAGTGATGAAAGCTGAATTATTTTCCTTTTTCAGTTCGAGTGTATCGGAAGTACTGCCTTCCAGCAGCAGGCGACCGGTTCCGCCCTCTTTTTTTACATGGAGCCGGGTGGATGGATCCGGTTCGACAGTTCCGGCACCTACTGGTCCCGTGGAGGGAAAAATGTTCGTCTGGCCGATCAGGGAAAGCGAATAGGGAGAGGCGGTCAGTTGAATCCGCGGCACCATTTCCGCTCCGTTATTCACGGAAACACCGAGATAATATGTTTTGTCGAAAGCGGCAGTGAGCGGACTGGATTTTCCGAGCAGGGTGCTGTACACTCCGCCGAGTACCTCTACTGCGTCCTGGGTTTCCGACCATACCACTGTACCGCCTGTGGCAGATTCATATAATCGGAAGGTCATGGCATAATCACCATCGTCGAGGTTGGCGCCGGAGGCACGCTGAATGGTACCCTGGATACTCAGATTGGCCTGGGCGTGCACACGCGCATACGAGCACAGTAACAGCCCCAGTATGGTAAAGAGTCTGATATGTTTCATGTCTTGTGTTTGTGTTGATGTGTTATTGAACCCAGATTTCGATATTGCTGATGCCGTAACTTTCATCAGGCGCCCATTGATCAAGGGTTGAACCAAACAGCAGCCAGAAATCATTGCCGGTATGCTGGGCGATCATTTCACCTCTCAGGTTACAATCAGCAAAATTGTTATTTACACCTCCAATGGTAGCAAAGTAGTTGACATAACCAACACCTCCAAAGTCGAATTCTGCCGGATGTTCGCCTACCCATCCTGTCTGGAGGTAACCATTGGACTGAGCCGGAGTGGTATATGGATTCAATTGTGAGGCATAAGCCGCCCAGCCAGTCTCTCTGAAAGACCATGTATCAAAAAAATGATACGTAAACACCACCCTCACTCTTGTATGTGGTATCCCGGTCAGATCAAATTTCTTCTTCAAAACATCGTTTCCGTTCTGATCGGGCCTCAGGATATAACCCTGACTGAAGGGGGTATTGGGTGTAAATCGCTGAAAAGTCCTGGACAAGTTGTTGGTCCAGTCGTCCACACACGTCCAGCCATCGCTGTCTGATTCGAAATCGTCACGGTCAATCAGTCGCCAGCCCGGCAGGCCATTGTATTTGATGGAGGCGCCGGCGGGGAGATTCAGATCGTCGGACAGCGTGAGATTCATGTTGGAAATGGTAATTTTGTTTCCATCAAATGAAATATCCGAATTACTGGAACCCTTTTTGAGCCGGATGGCAGCCTCACTGCTTCCTTCAACCAGCAGGCGACCAGTGCCGTCCGGATTGATGACATGCAGCTGGGTTCCGGACTGCGGAGTCACGGTGCCAGCGCCGACAGCTCCACCTGCAGGGAACACATTGGTTTCTCCGAGGAGCGACATGGCGTAAGGCGAAGATGTAAGTCGGGCGCGCGGTATGAGTTCATTGCCGCTGCCAATGGAGACGCCGAGGTAATAGACTTTACTGAATGAGGCCGTCAGCGGATTCACTGAGCCTAAAGAAATGCTGTACAAACCGCCTGTGACCGCTACCGATGTCTGAGTTTCCGACCAGACCGGGGTTCCACCTGACTCTGTTTCGTACAGCCTGAAAGTCATGCTGTATGTCCCGTTGTTCACCGGAGCGCCCGAAGCGTTCTGTACCGATCCCTGTATGACTAGCGATGCCTGTCCGTGCAGGCTGACCAACCCGGTGAATAAGACGGAGAGGAATATGAAAA
>CAILQK010000350.1 GCA_903836265.1 uncultured Bacteroidota bacterium
CCCGGAACGAAATGATCCGGAGACCGGCGGCTGTAATCAGTCCGTTTATGAGTATAGTCAGGAAGCCCACATCGAGCCACTGTTTTGCCGATGTTTCTACCACCCAGGTGAGTGCAGGCGCCGCTATGCACACCAGCGGCACCCATTTGTCGCGCAGCTTCAGGTCGGTAAAAAGACCGAAACCGAACAGACCCAGCAGCGGTCCGTAAGTATATCCTGCAATTTTGAAAATCAGGTTGATCACGGCATCGCTGCTGACCGAGTTGAGAATAACGATAATCACCACGAACAGGGCCGAAAATCCGAGATGAACCCACGTACGCTGGCGGCGCAATTTGTGCTCCAGGGCTTGTCTGGCAGCCGAGTTCTCTTCCTCCCATGCCAGGTGGCTGGTAGCAGGTTTTTTCTTCTCGAAATTCAGAAAATCAACACAGAAGCTGGTTGTGAGGGCTGTAAGCGCCGAATCGCTGCTGGCATACGTGCTGGCGATGAGCCCGAGAATGAAGAAAATGCCTGCAGCAGCATCCAGATGCCCGAAGGCAATTTTCGGGTAGAGTTGATCGGTGCGGGCAGGAACTTCGAGCCCGATAGTACCGGCGTAGTTGTACAGCAGGGCGCCCAGCACAAGAAACAAAAAATTGATAATTATCAAATAAATACAGAAGACGAACATGTTTTTCTGTGCGTCGCGTATATTCCTGCAGGCCAGATTTTTCTGCATGAGGTCCTGATCGAGGCCCGTCATGGTAATGGCAATGAGGGCGCCCCCCACGAATTGTTTCAAGAAATGGTTCGGATTGCCGGCGAAGTTGTCGAAGAAGAATATCTGTCCGTACTTGCCGTTCATGACGGTCGGAACAATATCTCCCCATCCGAGGTGCAGGGCATTGCCGATGGTTGTCACGGTGAACACGAGTGCCATCAGGAAGAAGGTGGTCATGATGGTATCTGTCCAGATAATGGTTTTTAGTCCTCCCTTGTGTGTGTAGGCGTATATAAGCGCGAGCATGAGGGAGGCGGTGACGGGGAACGGCACACCGAGCGGAGCGAAAACAAACGTCTGCAGTACGCCGGCGGCCAGGAACATGCGGGCTGCCGAGCCCAGTGTTCGCGACAGCAGGAAGAATCCGGCGCCTGTTTTGTACGACCAGTATCCGAACCGCTCCTCAAGGTAACCGTAAATAGAGGTGAGCTGCATGCGGTAGTACATGGGCATCAGCACGGTGGCAATCACCAGGTATCCGGCCAGGTAGCCGAACACCATCTGCATATAGGAGAAGGCCATGTTGAGGCCTGTTCCACCCACTTTTCCCGGCACACTGATGAATGTCACGCCGCTGATGCTTGTTCCGATCATGGCATAGGCCACCACCCACCAGGGTACCTTCCTGTTGGCGAGGAAAAAGCCCTCGTTCCCTACATTGCGGCCGGTGAACCAGGCCACAGCCACCAGCATGGCAAAGTACAGCACGAGGACGGCCAGAACGACTGCCGGAGTCAGATGAATCATGTTGTTCAGTATTAAAATTCACTATCTGACAATGGTGATATCTCCCTCAAAGAGTATTTCCACCCCGTCAATAAACCGCACTTTTGCCTGATAAACAAATACTGCCGGATCGAGGAAACTGCCCCTGAACTTGCCGTCCCAGCCATTCCTTTCGTCGTTTGGCACGAAATTCTGCTGTTCAAAAACAAGTGTTCCCCAGCGGTCAAAAATCTGGAACGACTCAATTGCCTCCACATCTCTGCCACCGAAAATATACAGCACGGGTTCCTGCCCGGCGGTCGGGTTGAAGACGTTCGGGACATAGATATTCCTCGGTTTGGCCACTTTGACATCTGCCACATCGGTTGCGGTACATCCGTTGGTGTCTTTCACCGTGATATGGAAGCGCAGCGACTGCAAAGGTACGAATTGCTGTGTCAGCGGATCGCGTGTTTCGGAGGAGTCGAGCAGCGGCGACCAGATAATGGTATCGAGCGCTCCCGTTGGCAGGGTACAGGTGGCTGTCAGCAGAACGGTATCGCTCAGTTCCACGGTCAGGTCGGTCGGCAAAGTCACACCGAGCGGGCCCGGTGTTGCCAGGTTCAGCAGCGAGGTGGTTGTTTCGCAACCATTTTCATCGAGGATGGTGATGGTGTATGTCCCCGCTTTCAGACGATCGAAAACCGGACTCTGCTGATATTGCACTCCGTCGAGTGTATAAAGTACCGGCGTGGAGGCGCTGATTGAGTCAATAACAATGCTGCCATTGCTTTCTCCGAAGCACCTGGGGCCGTTCAGCGTGATTCCGTGAATCACCGGCGGGGCATCATTTTGTATAACGGTTGCATCGTCGGTATCAGTACATCCGGCAGGTGTACTGACTTTCAGCGTGTAGATACCGCCCTGTTCAACCGTAATCTGGCTGGTATTGCCCATATTGTTGCCGTTCAGTGTCCACAGGTACTGTCCGGGTGAGGTGCCGGGACCGCCCAGCACGGCCGAGTTGACGATGCAGTCAATGGTATGATCAATACCGGCGTCTGCATTGGGCAGCGCTTCCCAGCTCACCGGTGTACCGATAGCGATACTCAGGCAGGGGTCGGCGGTGCTCACGTTTCCTCCGCTGTTGTTGCCGGCTATGGCCGAAATGTAGTAGGTTACGCCTGTTTGCAATCCGGCTGTGAAACTGAACACTGGCACGGTATTGGTCGCATACACGGTACCGAGCCCTGCTCCCGGATCACTGTGCAGGATAAAACGTATTATGTCATTGGCGTCCTTGTTTCCGTCGTTGTTCCAGATGGCTACTGCCGGTTCGGTGGCGCAGAATACCTGCGGCGTGGTGATCATGGTTCCGGCGGCAGTGGTACATTCACATGTTTCCGATCCGGTTACTCCGGCTGAAACACATCCGTTGGCATCTTTTACTGTGAAAGAATACGGAGATCCGCTTGCAATCAGTGAAGAGGAAAAGTTGCTTCCTGTGAATGAGCCCGCAATACCCTGCGCCTGATAGGGCGGAGTGCCTCCCAATACTGTGAATGACAGGGTGTATGAGGTGTTGGTTCCGTCACAAACCTCGCTGGCGCCAATTGCTGCCGGAATGGAGTTATAGGTCACCTTCACCTCGTCGAATGCCGTGCAGGCGCCGTTGGTTTCTGTCCAGCGATAGGTATAAATACCGTTCTGAGAGGCAGAAACCGCGCTGTTGGCTGTACTGGTACCGGCAATGGTACTGATACCGGGGCCAGCCACCTGCGTCCAGGCGCCCGCGAAGGGAGATGCGGTGGCATCGAGCGTGGCGCTGGTGCCGCATACCGCTATATCTGCACCTGCTGCCGGCACCGGATTGGCGAGCCACACCACAGGCTGGCCCGGAGCCACGGAGAAGCACGGATCCAGCGGATTCGGGAAGCCGGCGAGCGGATTGCCTGCCACCAGTGATATATAATAGGTCTGCCCGTATGTCATTCCGTTCTGGAAGGTGAAAGTACCGGTCGGGTTCTGCGCATAAACAGTTCCGAGAGCGGTACCTGCGCCGGAATGCAGGACGTAAGCCGCGACATCGTTGCCATCCAGCGTTTTGTCATTGTTGGAGACTGCGGTGATACTGTTGCCCTGACAAACGGTTATGGTTTGCGACTGCATGGATCCTGCATCCGTTGAACAGGCGCAGGCGAATACACCGCTCACAGCCGGCAACTGGCATCCGCTGGCGTCGGATATCAAAAAGCTGTACGAATCACCGCTGATGACGGGTGACGAGGTGAAGGAGGTTCCGTTTACCGCCACACCGTTCACCGTGTAGGGTGGTGTGCCGCCGGAAAGCGTGAAACTCACTGCGTAATTCTCGTTGTTGGCATCGCATGTACGCGCGAGACCAGCCACAACAGGCGCATCGTTGAACTGTAACACTACCTGATCGGTGTCTGTGCAGCCGTTTTGTGTTACTTTCCATTCCAGCGTATAGGTTCCGTAGCCGGAGGCACTCACCCCGGAGACCGGATCAGCCGGTGAATTGATGCTCAGGTCGTTGGTATTCCCGGAAATCACTGTCCATATTCCATTTCCTCCGATCACCGGCACAGCGCCGAGGACGAGTGAATTGCCACATATATTGGCGTCGGAACCCGCATTCGCTACCGGATTTTGATAGAATACTACCGGCTGACCGGGGGCCACTGCAAGACAGAAGTCGGCCGGATCGGGCAAACCGTTGAGTTCATTGCCCACCACGTATGAAACATAGTATGTCTGTCCGTAGGTCATACCGCTCTGGAACCCGAACACGCCGGTTGAGTTGATGGCGAACACTGTACCCGGCGAGTTGCCCGAACCGGAGTGCAGGTAGTAGGCTGCAATGTCGTTGCCATCCAGTGTTTCTCCGCCGAGGTGCAGGGCTGATATTGTTTCTCCCTCGCAGGCCGACAGCGTGGCTATATCCATGGTTCCGGCATCGGTGGCACAGTCGCAACTGAAAGCGCCGTTAAATGGCTGGGAAACACAACCGGCCGCATCGGCAGCCGTGTACGAGTAGGCTGTTCCGTTCGGAATGAAACCGGAAGTAAAAGTACCGCCCGATCCTGTTGCCGGAACGCTGCCGGTAACCTGATAGCCGGGCGTTCCTCCGCTCGCGGTGAATGTTACCGAGTAATTTTCATTGCTGGCATCGCAGTCGTACACGGCATTGGCGAGTGACGGATTGTCATTGAAATCAACCATGACGGTATCGGAATCCGTACATCCGCTGTTGTTGAGTGCCCACACCAGAGCGTACACCCCGAACGAACTGGCTGCGGCTCCACTGCCCGGGTTTTGATCGGATATGAAACTGATGGTACCGCCGGGCGGATTGCCGGCCACTGTCCAGATACCTGTACCTGTACCGGCCAGTGCCTGCAGCTGAATGCTGAGTCCACAGGTATCGGTATCCGAACCTGCATTTGCCTCCGGGTACGCGTGGAACACCACCGGCTGTCCCTGTGAAACAGACAGGCAGGGATCCTGCAGGCTGGGCATGCCGTTGTTATTGTCGCCCACCACGAAGGATATGTAATAGGTGACTTCGGGAGTCATGCCCGGTACAAAACTGAACGTTCCGGAAGTGTTTTGACCGTAAACCGTACCCAGCGAGGCGCCTGCGCTGGTATGCAGGAAGTATGCACTTACATCGTTGGCATCAGTATTTTCTCCGCCGAGATGCGTGGCTGTAACAGACTGGTCGGTACATGCCGACAGCGGAGCAAGACTCATATTTCCCGCATCTGTTGTGCAGTTGCAGTTGAAAGAGCCTGAAATAGCGGGTGAAGCACATCCATTGGCATCGGTTACCGTGAATGAATACGTTTGTCCGCTGGGAATGGGTGCAGAGGTGCAAATTCCGCTGACAACCGTTCCTCCCTGTACCGAATAGGGTGGTGTGCCGCCGAAAACCGGGAAGGTGACTGTGTAAAACTGGCCGGTGCCGTCGCAGACACTGTTGATCGGGCCTGCTGCCGGCGTGCCCAGACTGACGAGCAGGCAGCTGTCGGCACTTGTTCCGCAGGTATTGGCTGCATTCACACAGACAGTTCCTGCGGCAGCATTGGCCGCCCAGTCAACCAGTGCGCCTGTGGTACCCTGGCCGCCTGACAGTGTTCCTCCGGTAACTGTCCAGTTGTAGGTTACAGCTCCCGGGACGGCGCCCGACATGTAATTGTATGTTCCGCCCGGGCATGCGCTGAGCGCGCCTGCGGGCACAGGAGAAACCGGAATATTGTTCACTGTTATCTGTTTGCAGACATCCTGACTGACCCCACAAAGCGTGGTGGCCCTCACGCAGACGGTTCCGCCGGTATTCGACCAGCTTACAGTCACCGATATGGTGCCCTGGCCGGAAGTGACAGTACCCCCTGTGACAGTCCATAAATAGTCGGTAGCTCCCGGCACGGGACTGACC
>CAILQK010000351.1 GCA_903836265.1 uncultured Bacteroidota bacterium
AATACAAAAGAACGGCAAGAAGCTGGATCAGGGAAAATCATTTTTCAGATTTTGTAGTGTTGTTTTTTAATTTTTTATGATTTATTTAATTCATAATCAATTACTTTTGTTGTATGTTATAATTTTGATTTTATGTCCGCTTTATCTGAACTGATTGAATCCATGTCGGCTGTTGAACGCAGGGAAGCCATCCGCTTCCTCCGTTCGCCGTTTTTTAACCGGCGAACAGATGTGATACGTCTTTTCGAGGCGTTATGTGTTTTACCCCATGCTGACCGTGAGAAGCACTGGATTTATGTATTTGAAAAAGAAGCCTTCGAAGATCAGAAGTTCAGATTGCTGCAGAGCTATCTGCACAAGTTGCTGGAAAAATTTCTGGTGGTAAATCATCAGCTCGAGGATTCAGTTCAGCACCAACTTTCACTGACTGCGATTTATCGGGCACGCAATATGCACGGGGCCTTTGAGAAGTCGAGGAAGCTGATGGAAAAACAAATGGAGATCAGTGCGTTTCGCAATGAAGTTTACCACGAGACGCTTTACCAGCTCGACTGGCAAAAACACCAGCTCCAGTACCGCCTGGATCCTACAAATGTGTCAATACTGCGCGACCTGTCAGTCCGTGCGGATGTTGCTTTTATTTCCCGTAGGCTGCGCCTTGCCTGCCTGCTCACGGCACACGGAAAGGTGTACCAGTCCGGCGGCACGGATCCTGATCTTTCCTGGATCGTATCGCTGGCCGAAAGAGAGGATTACCGGCGTGAACCAGCTGTTGAAATCTACCGGCTTTGCTACATGATGCTCACCCGGCCAAACGATGAATCCTGCTTTACAAACTTCAAACGGGAGCTGCTTGCGTGCGCCGACAGGTTTTCAACGGATGAGTTGCATGCGCTGAATATAATGGCGCTGAATTTCTGTGTACGGCGCATCAATGAGGGACAGGAACGCTACAACCGGGAGGCACTCGATTTGTACAAATCCGGACTCGACAAGGGATTTATTTTCGATAACGGAGTACTGAGTCGTTTCGCCTACTATAATATTACAGCTGCCGGCTTGCAGGCAGGTGAGCTGGAATGGGTGCGATTTTTTATACACGAGTACAAAAACCGGCTCGAGAAAAAATACAGGGAAAGTCTTTTCAGTTTCAATCTGGCCCGGCTGGAATATGCCTGCAAAAACTTTGGGTATGTTCTGGAATTGCTTCAGTATGCCAACTACAGAGACATCCTGCTTAATCTGTCGGCCAAAACACTGCTGATCAAGACATATTACGAACTCGACGAGTTTGATGCGCTCACCTCGTCGCTGGATGCAATGCGCAACTATATCAGAAGAAAGCGGGTGATTGGCTATCATCGCACCAATTACCTCAATATTGTCAGATATATGGAAAAACTGATCAGTCTCAATCCGTCTGATCGTACTGCTGTGAATTTGTTCAGAAACTCCCTGAATTCGGAGACGATTCTTTCTGAAAAGACATTTTTTTTATCTCAAGCAGGCTTTCATGAATAAAACACATCAAAAAGGGGCATCATCCGTACGACGATGCCCCCTGGTGGAAAAGCCTATTTACTGAAATGTCTTTTTCTGACTCCGAACAACACAGGAGCTGAATCTGTGTATCAGTTTGTTCAGAGGTTTTTGTTGATGCAAAAGTATTTTACCTTTGCCTATCAATCAAACTGATATTTTTTATGAACAAATAGATTTTGTTTATGAATCTGCAACAACTGGAGTACATCATTGCTGTGGAACAGCACCGTCACTTTGGAAAGGCTGCGGCGGCGTGTTTCGTCACACAGCCAACGCTCAGCATGATGATACAGAAGCTGGAGGATGAGCTGGGTATCAGGGTGTTCGACAGAAGCAGGCAGCCGGTGGTGCCCACGCCTGCAGGCGAAATTGTAATCGGTCAGGCCCGGGTCATTCTGCAGGAGGTAAATATCATGAAAGATCTGCTGCGACAACAGAAGCAGAATCTGACCGGCGAATTGCGGGTTGGTGTGATTCCTACGCTTGCCCCTTATCTGATTCCGCTTTTTGTGAACAATTTTCTGGAAAAATACCCCGAAGTTCGACTCTCCATCTCCGAACGAATCACTGACCAGGTCGTCCGCGACCTGAAAAACAATGATCTCGATGTGGGTATTCTGGTAGGCCCTCTGAATGATCCGTCTATCAGGGAAAACCCTCTTTTTTATGAACCCCTGCTGGTCTATTCCTCTCACGGCTTCGACAAGACATTTCTGTTGCCCGAGGACATTGATCCCCGCGAGCTGCTTTTGCTGGAAGAGGGTCACTGCCTGAGATCCCAGATCATGAATCTGTGCGAACTCAGGCACCGCTGGGAGAGTCGCCTGAGTTATGAAACGGGCAGTCTGGAAACACTGGTGCGACTCGTGGCCTCCGGCAACGGCGTCACTATTTTGCCGGCACTGGCAGCCGAAATGCTCACCGATGTGCAGAAGGAGCGTGTCTTTCCGTTCCTCGCGCCCGCACCCGTACGGGAGGTGAGCCTGGCTATCCATCGCAACTTCCTGAAACGCGACCTCATAGATGCACTCGGCGAGGAAGTGCGTGCCGGCGTGCCGGCCAGATACCATCTGAAGGGCGAAACAGTACCAGTTTCCCTTCATTCGTAGCAGCTTTTCTGCGGGATGTTGGTAATTATCATTCTTTTTTTCAGTCAGAACGCCAATTGAAATACTACCTTCGCTCCATCAAAGTTAAAACTAAAGAGAATAGCTGAACATGAACGCCGGATTTCCAACCGAAAAAGGGATTATCAAACACGTGGCTGTCGCCGGAAATATCGGTGCAGGCAAAACAACCCTGACCGAGATGCTGGGCCGCCACTTCGGGTGGGATGTCCATTACGAAAATACGGAAAATAACCCCTATCTGTCCGACTTCTACATGGATATGAAACGCTGGTCCTTCAATCTGCAGGTGTTCTTCCTGTCGAGCCGATACCAGCAGGTTCTCCAGATTCTGAACGGAAACAAAACTGTTATTCAGGACAGAACCATTTACGAAGATGCTTTCATCTTTGCACCCAATCTGGCCGACATGGGCCTCATGGAGCGCCGCGACTTTGAAAATTATCTCACGCTCTTTCAGTCAATCGTCTCACAGGTGCGCGCACCCGACCTGCTCATCTATCTCAAAGCCAGTATCCCGACGCTGGTTGAACATATCCAGACCCGCGGCCGCGATTATGAAGGCAGTATCAGTATTGATTATCTGAAGCGCCTGAACGACCGCTACGAAAACTGGATCAGCGGCTACCGGGAAGGCAGATTGCTGGTAATCAACGTAGACAATCTCGATTTTTTCAATAACAAGGAGCATTCGGGCAAGGTACTGGAAATGGTACAGGCCGAGTTGCATGGTCTTTTCTGATCCCCATGGACGTCGAACAATTCCGCGAATATTGCCTCAAAAAGAAGGGTGTAACAGAGGAGTTTCCCTTTGATGAAGTCACCCTCGTCATGAAAGTGATGGGTAAAATATTTGCGCTCACAGGCCTCGACAGCGAGCGTTTCACCGTAAACCTCAAATGCGACCCCGACTACGCCCTCGAACTCAGGGAGCAGCACGAGGAGATTGTCCCCGGCTGGCACATGAACAAATCACACTGGAATACGGTGGATTTCGAGGGAAATCTGGAGCCCTCCCTGCTCCGTCAGCTGACAGATCACAGCTATGAACTGGTGGTGAAGGGACTCAAAAAATCGGTCAGAGCCGAGCTGGAAGCACTGTAACCTAAATATGTACCAGCCTCGTTGCGTAAGCCTCCGGCGCGAGTTTGTCGAGCCCGCCGCTTCCCGAGGGCAAAAACTGCCAGGGTGTTGTCTGCTTCGACCAGTTGAATTCGGTGTTCAGCTGGTACTTCCGCCTGTACTCAACAGGTGTTGAATCCCTGTATTTTTTGAAAAGTCGGTTGAAATTTGCCAGATTGTTGAATCCTGAACTGAAGCAGATCTGGTTGATCGTCTTGTCGCTGTCAAGCAGCATCTTGCAGGCATGCCCTATGCG
>CAILQK010000352.1 GCA_903836265.1 uncultured Bacteroidota bacterium
AAATACTGGCTCGGCAAGGGACTGTATCAGGAGGGAATGATTGCACTGGCGCTGCACCGATGGGCTTTCGGCGCCTCCGAAACAGCCCCGAAAATTGTGAACAGTTTGCGCGAACGCGCCACGTTGAAAGAAGAACTGGGCATGTACTGGCCTGTTGACTGGGGCTATTACTGGTACCAGCTGCCGGTAGAAACACAGGCACTCATGGTGGAGGTATTCGGAGAGGTGGGCAATGACAGCAAGGCAGTGGACGAGCTGCGAATCTGGTTGCTCAAAAACAAACAGACCAACAGGTGGGAATCCACGAAGGCTACCTCGGAGGCTGTTTACGCCCTGCTGATGTTCGGCGACAACTGGCTGAACAACACCCGCCCTGTTCAGGTTTCTATGGGAGGGAAGCCACTGAAAGTGGATGAATACGAAGCCGGAACCGGTTATTTCAAAAAAAACTGGACGGGAGAAGAGGTAAAAAAGGACTGGGCAGATATCACGGTGGCCAATCCGAACAGCAACATCGTGTGGGGAGCCGCCTACTGGCAGTACTTTGAAGATCTCGATAACATCAAAGACTTCAAAAAAACACCGCTGACCATCGTTAAACAGCTGTTTCTGGAGGAAAACACCCCGGCCGGTCCGGTACTCAAACCCATAGCCGACGGGCAACCATTACACCGCGGCGACAGGCTGAAGGTCAGAATAGAGTTGCGCGCCGACAGAGCGATGGAGTTCGTTCATCTGAAAGACATGCGTGCGGCCGGTTTCGAGCCGGTGAACGTTTTGAGCGGCTACAGGTATGGAGGCGGACTCGGCTATTACGAGAGCACCCGCGATCTGGCAACCAATTTCTTCATTGACTATCTGCCCCGCGGAACCTTTGTGTTTGAGTATCCGCTGGTCGTGTCGCTGAGAGGAAGCATGAGCAACGGAATTACCACTGCACAGTGCATGTACGCCCCCGAATTCAGCAGTCACTCAAAAGGAATCAGAGTTAGTGTTGAATGAACAATAAGTTTTGAGAATTGGTCGCAAATACATTTAAAAGTGCTACCTTTGCGGCGCAATTTTCATTACTGTCAATTAAATTCAATCATACAATGGCTAAGAAACGCATTGCCATCAACGGCTTCGGCCGTATCGGTCGCCTCACCTTTCGCAATCTGATGAAAAATCCGAATGTGGAAGTGGTAGCTATCAACGACCTGACTGATAACCAGACGCTGGCCCACCTGCTGAAATACGACACCATGCATGGCAAGTTCGACGGTACTATTTCTGCCGACGATACCTCTATCACGGTGAATGGCAATAAAATTGCTGGCCTCGCAGTGAAAAATCCGGCCGAACTGCCCTGGAAAGACATGGCTGTGGATGTTGTTCTCGAGTGCACAGGTATTTTCCTCGACCGTGAAAAGGCGGGTCTGCACCTGCAGGCAGGCGCGAAGCGCGTGGTACTTTCTGCGCCTCCCAAAGGCGATGATGTACCTACATTTGTTATAGGTGCCAATGCCGACAAGATGGGCAGCGATGATGTGATCGTTTCCAATGCATCCTGCACAACCAACTGTCTGGTGCCCATGATCCTGGTTCTTGACCGTGCTTTTGGCGTCGAGCAGCTCTTCATGAATACCATTCACGCCTACACTTCCGACCAGAACCTGCAGGATGGCCCGCACCGCGACCTGCGCCGTGCACGCAATGCCGCCCAGAACATTGTTCCGACCAGCACCGGCGCTGCCAAGGCCGTTGTCATGGTGGCTCCGCACCTGAAAGGCAAAATCGAGGCACACTCCATGCGTGTGCCGGTTGCCACAGGCTCTGTCACAGACTGTGTTTGTGTGATCAAAAATGCCGCGAGCAAGGAAGAAATCAATGCTGCGTTCAAGGCAGCTGCCGAATCGCACCTGAAGGGCGTCCTCGAGTACTGCGACGAGCCGATTGTTTCCAGCGACATCGTGGGTAACACGCACTCTGTCATCTTTGACTCCGAACTCACGCAGGTAAACGGCAATACCTGCCGTATCGTGGGCTGGTACGACAACGAATCCGGCTATTCTGCGCGACTGGCGCAGCTGACTGCCATGGTTTAATTTCTGCGATCACCCGGCAGGCTCCGGCACAGGCCATCCTGTACAAACAGTGCAAGTCGGGTGATCGTCAATTTTTTTAATATGAATCTCAATTTCAAAGACAATAAAGCGCTCATTCGCGTTGACTTCAACGTCCCCCTTGACAAGGAGTACAAAATTACCGATGACACGCGTATCCGCGAGGCCATCCCGACCATCAGGCACATACTTGATCAGGGAGGGGCTGTCATTCTGATGTCGCACCTCGGGCGCCCGCTCGAAAAGCTGAATTCCGACGGCAGCATCAACAGGGAAAAGTTCACCCTTCAGCATCTGGTGAAGCATCTGAAGAAGAAACTGAAGGCAAAGGTGCACTTTGCCGACGACTGTGTGGGCAAACAGGCGGTTAAAAAAGCCGCCGCGCTGAAACCGGGCGAGGTATTGTTGCTTGAAAACACCCGTTTTTATCAGGAGGAGGAAAAAGGCGACGAGGCGTTCGCACAGAAGCTCGCTGCACTCGGCGATATTTACGTGAATGATGCTTTCGGCACGGCGCATCGGGCGCACGCGAGTACGACTATTGTAGCCAGGTTTTTTGACAAACAGCACAAGACCTTCGGTTTCCTGATGGAACGGGAAATTGAAAATGCCACCCGCGCCATGAAAGAGCCAGCCAAACCGGTTACCTGCGTTACCGGCGGGTCGAAGGTGAGCGACAAGATCATGCTGCTGGAGAAGTTCCTTGACTACGCGGACAACATCCTGATAGGTGGAGCGATGGCCTACACATTCTTCCAGGCAAAAAAAGGCGCCGTGGGCAACTCGCTGGTGGAGCCTGACAAGCTCAAAATTGCCAAAGAATTTCTGAAAAAGGCCAAAGCCGCCGGCGTGAAAGTGGTTCTGCCCAAAGATTCTGTCTGTGGCGACAAGTTCGCCGCCGATGCGGCCACGCAGGTTTGTCCGAGCAATCAGATACCCGACGGCTGGATGGGCCTGGATATTGGTCCTGCCGCTGCCCGCGCGTTCGCGGGCGTGATTCGCAAGAGCCATACTGTAATATGGAACGGCCCAATGGGCGTTTTTGAAATGGAAGCCTTTGCGAACGGCACCAGAGTGGTGGCAAAGGCCTGTGCTGCAGCCACCAAAAAAGGCGCTTTTACCATGGTGGGAGGCGGCGATTCCGTGGCAGCCGTCAATCAGATGAAGCTGTCGAAAAAAGTATCTTTCGTGAGCACCGGAGGAGGTGCCATGCTCGAATTTCTTGAAGGTAAAGAACTCCCCGGCATTAAAGCCATTACAGAATAACAACTATGAAAAACAAGGGACTCTGGTTACTGCTCGGCTATACGCTCTTCACCCTTGGCATCACCTCCATCGTTCTGGAACTGGTGGGTGTCCACTGGGTGATTCTCTCCTGGCTCGAGAGTGCAGGCCGCCTGATTGCCTTTGCAGGCAAACTCCTGATGATCATCGCCGGAGTACTGATTATTGTTTTTGCCCGCACTGACTGGGAGCGGGAGATGCGCAACGAAGAATAGTGGTTTTTTAACCGCGCAAACTGTCCGGCGGGCTGTATTCAGGACAAAATGATACCTGAAAGTGTGCCAGCCGGGCAGTTCTTGATATTAATTCAAACTCTTTCACTAAAAAATAGGATATTTCACAGAGTTGTATGATTTTGGCGCTGGATTTCGGAAACATGCACAAGTCAGCTGCAAGTTTCAGAAAAGAATTCAACTAAACGCCACTTATATGTCCCTTTTTGACAACCTGTTTCGCAGAAAATCGGTTCACGACGCTATCAACGCTGCCCGGGATGAAGATATTCACGGCGGCGGCGGACTGGAGAAAAATCTGGGTGTCCGCGACCTGACATCCCTTGGCATCGCAGCAATTATCGGAGCGGGCATATTCAGCACCATAGGATCTGCCAGCTACAACGGAGGCCCTGCTGTTGTGCTCCTTTTCATTTTTACAGCAGTGGCCTGCGGTTTTGCTGCATTCGCATACGCCGAATTTGCTTCCCTGCTGCCCGTTTCAGGCAGCGCATACACCTATTCCTATGTAGCCTTCGGTGAAGTGGTAGCCTGGATTATTGGCTGGGCGCTGGTAATGGAATACGCCGTGGGTAATATCACCGTAGCGGTTTCATGGTCGGGCTACTTCACCAGTTTGTGCGAAAGCGCGGGCTGGCATATTCCGGCCTGGGCAACCACCGACTATATATCGGCCCGCGACGGGTTTGAAAGCGCATCGGCCCTGCTGAAGGGTGGAGCCTCCCTGTCAGATCTGACACAGGCGCAAAGAGAATACTTTGAAGCCTGGAATACTGCGCACTCTGCGGGTGGTTTGCGGATTATTCTCGATATTCCCGCTATTGTCATGTCCATCCTGATTACCGGACTCGTATATGTCGGAATAAAAGAATCCAAAAATGCCGGAAATGCGATGGTGATACTGAAGCTGATTGTGGTACTGGCGGTCATTGTTGTTGGCGTATGGTATGTGGACGTTGACAACTGGCATCCCTTTGCCCCCAACGGTTTCGCAGGGGTCATGGCAGGGGTTTCTTCTGTCTTCTTCGCATATATAGGCTTTGATGCACTCTCGACAACTGCAGAAGAATGTAAAGACCCGCAACGGGACCTCCCGCGTGCAATGGTTTATTCCATCATCATCTGCACTATATTGTATATCATTATTGCATTGGTACTGACTGGCATTGTGAATTACAAGGAACTGGATGTCAATGACCCACTGGCCTATGTATTCGACCGGATCAATCTGAAATGGTTTTCCGGCATCATTGCCGTAAGCGCAGTAGTGGCCATGGCCGGCGTGTTCCTCGTTTTCCAGCTCGGTCAGCCCAGAATCTGGATGACCATGAGCCGCGACGGACTGATGCCGAAACGTTTTTCCTATATTCACCCTAAATACAGAACACCCACATTTGCCACCATCATGACCGGGGTGTTTGTTGTAGTCCCCATGCTGATTATTCCGAGTGATACAGTGCTCGATTTGTGCAGCATGGGTACGCTCTTCGCATTCGTACTCGTTTGTGGCGGTGTTTTAAGGATGCAGTTACAGCCCGATGCCCCCCGTGGCAAGTTCCGGACGCCCTATTTCAACTCAAAATATGTATTCCCGCTGATGCTGGCAGCAGCAGCCACGTGGCTTTTCACCACCCGGCGGGACGCCACCATCGGATGGATCACCAACGAACGCCAGTCATATCCAGTGGAGGAAATACTTTCCCGGGCAACCACACAGGAGCTGGATTTCACAGCTGCTCTCCTGCGGGCCAAAGACCCGGCTGGCATGAATGCCGCAGGCGACGGACTGGCTGCCTACCTCGACGGACTCGCGCCGGGCGACTACAAAGCCACCATTGCCGGGCTTCCGATTGCAGAGAGCTCCCGCTATGAATCGGGATGGGATTTGTTCAGGCACAAAATACCCATGTGGCTTTTCACCATCACCTGCCTGGCGCTGGCAGCAGGTGCATTCCGCTACAGCCTGTCGCTCATACCCGTACTTGGACTGGTTTCCTGCTTTTATATGATGGCACAGATACCCGCCAAAAGCTGGGCCGGATTCTTTATCTGGCTGGCTGCAGGATTGGTATTCTACTTCAGCTACGGATACAAAAACAGCCGGTTGGCATCAAAAAATTGAGAAAATACGGGTTAATTCTGGTTTCCTTCCTGATTGGGCTTTCATCCTGCGCTACTGTCGGGACACGCACCGGGCGTCGTGCCGAACGGGCTGTAAAGCACTCGGGGGTATTCAACCGGGCATTCACGGGGTTTGTTCTGATGGATCCGGAATCGGGAAAATTGCTGGCCGATTATCAGGGCAGCAAGTATTTCACGCCTGCCTCCAACACCAAAATACTTGCGCTGGCAGCCTGTCTGGAGTACCTTCCCGACACTTTGCCAGCAATAAAGGTTATCAATACCGACAACCGGATATATTTTCACGGAACGGCCAATCCCGTGCTGCTGCACCCCGAATTTTCAGCCTGGCAATCGTGGAAGGATTCGCTCGGGGCGCTGGCCGGGCAATCAAAATCCATTGTATATTATCCGCGATCATTTCCGGAACCCCGCTTTGGTCCGGGCTGGTCGTGGGACGATTACAATGAGTACTACATGACTGAACGCACGGAGATGCCTGTTTACGGCAACTGCGTCAGTATCAGTTCCGACGGAGTTTCTGATGTACAGATCAGGCCGGCGTACTTCAGTTCAAAATACGGCTTCAGGGAAAAGAGAGACGGCAAAGGAATCACGAGACTCGAAAACGAAAATTTCTGGTTGCTGGAGCCGGGAGTACAGGAGACCGACACACGCGTTCCCTTTACCGGCCGGCTGACACAGCAGTTACTGGGTGCTGCCCTTGGGAGAAGTATCGGATATATTGACAATACGGAACTGCCACTTGAAAGAACGTACCCGGCTGCTACCCTGCCTTCAGCTCCGCTCGATACAGTACTGCGGCGTATGATGTACCAGAGCGACAACTTTGTAGCAGAACAGCTGCTGTATATGTGTGCCGATGCGCGGTTCGGAGTACTGGAGCAGGATACCATCATCGAATGGATGCTCGACAGCGTTCTTCAGTTGCCGGTACGTCCGCGCTGGGTGGACGGCAGCGGACTTTCCAGATACAACCTGAACACGCCGGCGAGTCTGGCCACTGTACTGAAGTATATGTGGAACAAATATCCGCACGACAGGCTGCTCACTTTGTTTCCGGCTGGCGGCCAGCACGGAACCATTGAAGAATGGTATGCTCCTGAACAGGGGAGCGCGCCATTTGTTTACGCCAAAACAGGCGGATTGCGCGGTGTACATTGCCTGAGCGGGTATATACGTACGAGGAGTGGCAAGATGCTGATATTCAGCTTCATGCACAACAACTTTGCGGGGAGCAACCGGGAATGGAAATCAGAGATGGACAGAATACTGCGCCGGATCAGTCGTTGAGTTTCAGTACCTTGATGAATGCTTCAGGTGGCACCTCTACAGCGCCGAACTGTTTCATGCGCTTTTTGCCTTCTTTCTGTTTCTCGAGCAGTTTTCGTTTACGGCTGATATCACCACCGTAACACTTGGCAGTTACGTCCTTGCGCAGCGCAGAAATAGTTTCCCGTGCGATCACCTTCTGACCGATAGCGCCCTGTATGGCAATCTGGAATTGCTGACGGGGCAGAAGTTCCTTCAGTTTTTCGCACATGCGACGGCCCATGTACTCCGCTTTGGAGCGGTGAACAAGAGCAGATAGTGCATCCACCTGTTCGCCGTTCAGTTTGATATCGAGGCGGACAAGATCCGTTTCCCGGTAATCGAGCAGGTGATAATCGAAAGAGGCGTAACCCCGGGTGGAAGACTTCAGCTGGTCGTAGAAATCGAATACGATTTCAGCGAGCGGCATGTGAAAGATCATCTCCAGGCGTGTCGGAGTGAGGTAAGTCTGTTTCTGGAGGAGTCCGCGCTTGTCCATACACAGCTTCATGATATTTCCGATATAATCGGGCTTGGTGATGATC
>CAILQK010000353.1 GCA_903836265.1 uncultured Bacteroidota bacterium
CCCCTGAGTTCTTACGACAAATCCGTGATCACTTCAGAGCTGGCCCCCCAGTACAGGCAAAAACCGGGTTCCGGATCGGCCATTTCATTCCCGGTGAGCATGTGGTTGCACTACGGGCATAAAAACAGCAAGGTCAGTTTTATACAATGGATTTCAAAAAAAATAGACGCACCGGTCGTATTTGACAGCACACTGGCGAAGCGGACTACCGTCAACTTTGAAAACCAGATGAGGCAGCGTGGCTATTTCCAGGCAGACTGCAACTTCAAATCGCTGCCAGCAGGCAAGTACAAAACTGCCGTCAGATACAATCTCGTACTTGGGCCTCTCTACAAGGTCAGCAGTGTGGAGTTCACCAGCCGGGACTCCCTCGTTAATCAACTGATCAATATGCATGCCGGAGAGTCGCTTGTTAAAAAAGACGCTCCCCTTGACGCCCGTCTTTTTGAGTCTGAAAGGCTGCGCATAACATCACTGCTGAAAAATCGCGGTTATGCATATTTCGTCCCCCAGTTCGTACAGTTTACAGGCGACAGTACCGGCACCTCGGCGAATATACGCGTGAATGTGCTGCCTTTCAGCGATTCTGTGGCGCACCAGACATACCGGATCGGAAAAGTAGAGGTGTATTCAGGGGTGGTACCCGAAGTTACGGCACTCCGGAGAGATACATTTATTGACGGTGTTTACTTTGCTGCCGTAGAGCCGCTGTTTTTTGTCAGACCCGACCGAATCGTACAAAAAATCAGGTTCAGGCCCGGCGACTCATATAATCAGAGCCTTTTCGACAAGACGCTGGAAAATCTGAACGCACTGGGTGTATATCGCTTCGTATCCATGAGGCCCAGTCAGGACAGCCTGCAGCCGGGTGTTATTGACGTGGTGATCAACGTGTCTCCCAACAAGCGATTCACGCCCGGGGGCGATATAGACCTCAGCTACAGTACACTGAATGGTGGCCTTATTGGTATTTCCCCCTCATTTTATTTCACCAACAGAAATATTTTCAGCGGCGCCGAACACTGGCGTACAACGGCCAACTATAATACCGAATTCGACATTTCCGCCGGGAACCTGATCTATGCCCGTGAATTCAGGATTCAAAATGAACTCACAATACCCCGCTACTTCGATTACCTCGGGATGTGGAGTACCCTTCACCGGCGACGCCTGGTTTCCCCACTTTTTTATTCAAAACTGAGAACGGAAAGCAATGCGCGTATTTCAGCAAACTACGACTATCTGCGGGTAACCGATTTTTATCAGTTTCACCTGCTGAATGCAGCATTCGGATATAACCTCCGACTGGACAATTACAACCAGTTCAACTGGAATCATATTGGTGTAGATGTATTACGACCGCAATTTGCATCCAATCTGAACCCCGGCAGGTTTCTTGAACTGAGTTTTGACAATCAGCTGTTTACCGGGTTTCTGCTTCGTTCATTCAACTATACCCACTCAAGCCGAACCAGTATCAGGGGCAGCAGATGGAACTACAGACTCGGTTTTGAAATGTCGGGACTGGAGGTGATGGCAGCCAACAGGTTGTGGGGTGCTGTTGCCGGCAGAAAAGAGTGGCAAATAGGCTCCCTGAAATTTTCAGAATTTATCAGGCTCGATCAGGACCTTACTTACCTGCGCAACTTTTCAGAAAATACCACCCTCGCTCTCCGTGCAGGAGTGGGTATTGCCAGCAACTTCGGCGACAGCCGCACCGTCCCCTACGTAAAACAATACTTTGTTGGTGGCCCTTCCAGCGTACGCGCCTGGAGGATACGGGAACTTGGCCCGGGTGGCTATGTGGATATCAATCCGGAAACTGGCCTTAAAAGAGATATTCAGCCCTATTACCAGGCCGGCGACTTCCGTTTTGAAATGAATGCGGAGCTGAGATTCCCGCTGCTACCCTACTTCAGGGGTGCCATCTTTCTCGATGCAGGAAATATCTGGACAATACGGGAGGACACCGACAGGCCCGGCTCCCGACTCAGTCTGGACTCGTACAGGAACATCGCGCTGGGTACGGGTTTTGGTATCCGAGGCGATTTCGACTACTTCGTCATCAGGGTTGACTTCGGATTACCCCTGAGAAACCCTTATCCGGATCCGGTTAACGGAAAATACTGGGTCCAGAACCTCGTTTCAAAAATGCAGCTCAGGGATTTCAATCCGAATCTCGCAGTAGGATACCCATTCTGATCAGCGACGGATTTCTCCATCGTTGGGGGTGAAAAAGAAGGAATACCCCCTGAATACCGGTCCAAATACCCTATCCTGTATCAGCATAAAGTCGGATTTGTCCACTTCCGCGAAGTATCGGTGCACAAACGGGATACCCGTTGCCCGCTCATACTGAACAGCCGTGGGCCAGAACCGCGCCTGCCTTTCTCCACCATCCTCACGCCTGACCGTGACAATGGCAAAGGGCACCAGTGCTGTGACCGAGTCACGGAAAGGATTGGTCGTTTCAAAAGCCTCGGCGCCCAGATTCTCGAACTGAAGCAGATAGCCTTCCGCTACCCCCTTTCGCTGCGGGAGTTTGCTGACCGGCGTTGTTGAAAAATAGGGCCGGACTGCGTAATCCAGGTCTCCCTTTTTCTCCAGTATAAAGGACTCGCTCTTGCGCTGTGGGTATTCCACACTGATTTCCCGGATTTTTTCGGGTTTTTCGGAAAAAACTGCTCTGTCGCGCCAGTTGTCGTCGCCAAGCAGGTAACGTACCCTGACCTGTCCGACAAAAGAGGGAATATGTACTACGTAGGGCTTTTCGGAGCCTTCCATGAGCATAATGGTACCTTTTTCATCGGCAGTAATACCGCCAACATAATATACCTTCAGGGGTTTGTTGTTCCGGTCATAAATTTCCACCTTGATCCCGTCGGCGGCGAGCTCCCTGATCGTGGTGTTCTTCGACACATCAGGCGGGATGTACTGCACATTGAGGCGGTTGACGGTTTCCAGCAGCGTATTCACCGCAGTCTGACGAGCGGGGTATTTCCCGTTGTAAATCCAGCTGCCATCCTTGCGTTCCAGTGTAGCTGTACGGTTTTCGCGATCGGCAATGAATATTTTGCCAATGTCATCGGTATTACGGACAGCGAAGTCCATATCCCAGGAAATTTTTGAGCTTTTGATATTTCGCCGGGAAATGGCGTACCATACAGCAGCAGCCAGCACAGCGAAGATGGCCGCCAGGAGCAGGGTTCTTTTCATGATCGGGTTACAGATTGGCAGTTTGAATGTTCAGCAATACAATTTTGACAGCGCGAATCAGAACCATTTCACCAGCGCCTCACCAAGAAGTCGGGAAATTCTGGATCCGTATGGCGGCAACAGCATGTTGGTATGCGGGAAAAAACGGTTCTGCCATGTTACACCGCGCTGGTTGGAAAATTCGAGGAAACCGGCTTCTCCATGACACCCCCCTATACCGCTGTTGTTGACGCCACCGAAGGGCATATTGGGCTGGTTGAAGTGAATGCCACAGTCATTCACGGTACCCCCTCCTGCTCTGGTGCCTGCATGTATCCTGTTTGTATAACCCTTTTCATTACTGAAAATATATACTGCCAGCGGGCGCGGGCGCGCATTCACAAAAGCAAGCGCCTCATCCAGCGTCCTGTATGACCTTACTGGCAATACCGGACCAAAAATCTCTTCTTCCCAGATGGCTGCGCTGTCAGGAACATCAGTCAGCACTGCCGGATCAAGAAATCGTTCGGCAACATTCTCCCCGCCGCCAGTATGGACTTTGGCGCCAAGAGTTACTGCGTCTTTGTAGAGCGCCGCTACCCGGGCATGGTGTTTCTGACTGACAAGCCGGCAGTAGTCAGGCGAATGACGGCGCGCTTCCTCTGTCTCGCCATAGAAGGCATGAATTTTTTTCACGAGCGCCTGCACAAATACATCGTGCACGCGCTCGTGCACGAGCACATAATCAGGTGCAATACATATCTGTCCGGCATTCATGCACTTTAACCATGCCACCTTGGAGGCCGCATGGTCTATATTCGTATTTTCATCCACAAAAACCGGACTTTTACCTCCCAGTTCCAGGGTAACCGAACTCAGGTTGTCAGCGGCCGCACGCATGACTAATTTACCCACTGCAGGGCTGCCAGTAAAAAAGATATGATTGAAAGGCAGCCTGAGCAGCTCCTGCGATACTTCAACATCACCTTCAAAAAGCGCTACTTCTTCCTGCGGAAAGCACTCGGCAACTATCTTCCGCATCAGTGCCGAACTGTGCGGCGTAAATTCAGAGGGCTTGAGAATTGCACAGTTGCCAGCCGCAATGGCCGATACGAGCGGTACAAATGTCAGATTGAAAGGAAAATTCCAGGGCGAAATGATCAGACACACGCCCTTCGGTTCGTATAAAATTTTCGACCGGGTACCTATCAGCGCCAAAGGTGTTGACACCCTTTTGGGAGCCATCCAGGAGCGAAGATGCCGGATGGCGTGTCTGATTTCTGTAGTCACCGGGCCTATTTCCGAAAGGGTTGTCTCAATAGCCGGCTTGCCAAAATCAGCGTGAACGGCGGCTTCAATCTCTTCTCTGTAGCGAATCACAGCATCGTGAAGCCGCCTGAGTCGTGCAATACGCTCGCGGGCGCCCGAACGGGCAACCTCCCACTGATGCTGCTGCTGGCGTTCAAATACGGCCCGGATAGCGGCAGTTGAAAAATTGTGCTGTGCTTCAGACATGTCTTTTTTCAAATTTGTGGTGCGAAATTACCTGAATCCGGTGAAACGGCCAAAACTTCTCATCCCCTGGCATTTTTCTCTTTCATCTGAACAGGATCCCAGTGAACCACTTTTCCTCTGAAATAGCTCTCGTTGCAGGCAAGACACGGCGCTGCAGCCCTGAATCCGAAAGCCGCATCCTCCACCACAGGCATCTCTTTTCTGACCGCGGCAAAGAAACTGGCAAAGTGATCCTTCGAATCGCTGTAACCATCGGGCGCCGCATATTTCAAATCTGAAAGTACCGGCGCCTGTCTGTCGGCCTGCGAGTAGGCAGCATCGTACTGTTTTCTGATGCGTTCCTGCATACTCGTCGGATAGGTTTCAAAACTGTCCCAGCCACCATAGCCGGGTGCCACAGGAATCTTGCTGCGCTTGACGGTAAAGTCGGTCCAGCCAAAATCAATCACACCTTCTGTGCCAACAAACCGGGTGGTGGCTGTATCACCCATTCCACTCATCAGATTTACCCGCAGTGTTACCTGAAAAGCCTTGTGTTGTGGTGATTCCGGATATTCCAGAACGGCAGTCATCACATCGGGCACATTCCGCCCGTCTTTCCAGTAGCACAGGTCGCCGGTAGCAAAAATCCTCGACGGGCCCGTTGAATCGGTGAGGAAATGAAGCCCCGACAGCAGGTGAACAAACAGGTCGCCGGCCACACCCGTGCCATATTCCCTGTAATTACGCCACCAGAAGAATTTTTTGGGATCAAACAACGATTTGTCCTTGCCACGCACAAACCGCTGCCAGTCAACTGTTTCCGCTGAAGCATCGGGCGGCATGGTGTATTTCCAGGCGCCGAGTACACTCTGCCTGTCAAAAGCGGCCTCTACCGAGTTCAGTTGCCCTATTTCGCCGGCTTTATACAACTCTTTCGCTTTGGCATACACAATACTGCTCACCCGCTGGCTGCCCACCTGAAGAATGGCACCTGTTTCCTTCTGCACCCGCATCAACTCACCTCCCTGAGACAACTGGTGTACCAGCGGCTTCTCACAGTAAACCGCCTTGCCCGCACGCATGGCATCTATGGAGATACGGTCGTGCCAGTTGTCGGAAGTACACACTATAATGGCGTCTATATCCGATCGGAGGAGCATTTCACGATAGTCCTTTGTAGTGAACAGCTGGTTGCCGTACAGTTCCCTTGCACGCTCAAGGCGCCCGGTATAAAGATCACAAACGGCAGCCAGCTCAACACCGGGCAACTCCATAAAGGTTCGGATATTCCGGATACCTATAATACCCATACCGACCACCCCTACCCTTATCCGGTCGTTGGCAGCATAGGCCCTCCTCTGCTGAAGCTCCAGAATTTCATATCGCTCCCGCGCCGCCAGATCGGTGAGCGACGAGGTGGTGATGGCAGCAGCAAGTCCGCCGATTTTTCTGATAAATTGTCTTCTGTTGGACATAAGCAGTAAATCCTTGTTTGAAAGGTAAAAATAGAAATAACCCTGAAAAGGAAGTATTTATTCTGATCAGACCTGCACTTCAGAGTGTAGTTTGCGAGTTGGAGACCACTCATAAAAAATTGTATATCAAATAATTAAGAATTCTCATCATTAACCCGCGGGTGTGCAGGATCAATGCTGCATTTTTCGGATTTGACACAATGTATTCTGATATGTCTGAGCCGGAGCTATTACCAGGACAAATGATTCATCACGAGAATTGTGCACGTACGGTCGGAAATGACCCACGGTATCCGTCCTTCGCTCACAGGCGCTGCCCTCCCGTGAGAAAACAGAGAATTCGGTATGGGTGTGAAGGTGTGGGTGTGAGTGTGAGTGTGAGTGTGTGAGTGGGTGAGTGAGTGGGTGTGAGAGTGGGTGGGTGTGAGAGTGGGTGTGGCTCTAAAAACCCACCCGGCCCCATTTTCAAGCCCTGAAAGGGCGAAATACATCAGCGGGGGGTGAAACCCCTCGGCAAGTGTGGGTGTGAAGGTGTGGGTGTGAAGGTGTGGGTGTGGGTGTGAAGGTGTGGGTGTGTGTGAGTGGCTCTAAAAACCCACC
>CAILQK010000354.1 GCA_903836265.1 uncultured Bacteroidota bacterium
GTGAGATACATCTGGCTTCCAACAATGTCTTCCCAGACTGATCGCATGGCTTCATCGTACTCATGCGTACCTGTCAGGGCTGCCAGATCGGCGGCAGCCATGAACATATAGCAGAGCCTGACGGCGTGTCCTGCGGCAGTACGCTGATCCTTTACCGGTTTGTGATTTTGAGCGTACTCGTCGCCGTACCCCCTGGCGTCAATGAAAAATCTGGCCAGATCGAGCCAGCGCTTGTCGCCGGTGTTGCGGTACAGCCGTATCAGGCCGATTTCGATTTCCTGGTGCCCCGGAGCCACGCGGAGTTTGCCGGGGCCGAAGTCTTTGGCCAGGAGTTCGGCGTTTTTCAGCGCCACATCGAGCAGCGTTCTTTTGCCTGTGGCTTCGAAGTAAGCCACTGCAGCCTCATACAGGTGGCCTGCGCAGTAAAGTTCGTGACTGTGTTTGTCTTCATTCTGCCAGCGCGGCCCTTTCAGCCAGTCAAGATATGCTCCTTCAACAAGCGGCTTCTCGGTGGAGCCTGATTTTCGGACCCTTTCCGAGATAGTTCTCCAGGTGTAGATATAGCCATCGGGCTCCTGGGCCGCCTTGATTTTTTCAATCAGTGCGTCTGTCCGGGCTTCCAGTGCGGGGTCCGGTTTGATACGAAGCGCATTGGCAGCACCCTCTATACTTTTATATACGTCAGAGTCATCGAAGGGGAAGCGCGTGCAGACATTGCCGGGGACGGCTCCCGAAGCCACCTCAAAATTTTTGATGCGGAGTGTTTCCTCATTCTTCCGAAAGGTAGCCGGAACAGTAACCGAGCATACCGTTTCAATCCTGGGTTTCCAGAATTTGTCCTCCATTTTCACCTGATGGAATGGTATGGGCTGAATCGGGTATTCCTGGGCGAAAAGTGTTGTGAAAAAGGAGAAAAGCAGCAGTGTGAGTGAATATTTCATGGGAATCAGGCGTGTTTACAGATAAAAAACGGGCTGTACACCTCAATTTGTGTACAGCCCGTTTGGGTTGAGTGCAGAACGGACTGTCTTACTTCCTGTTCCGCATATAGAACCAGAGGGCGCCGAAGGCAACCACGAGAATGGCGGGGAAGGTAACTAGGTTGCTGAGGGCTGCCTGACCTGCCACCAGTTCGGCTTCACTGCCCGAGAGACCGCGGGCGGTAGCCTCTGCCTGTGCAGAGTCTATCCAGCCGCCAACAATTGGCTGGGCAATACCAGTTGCCAGCATACCGATGCCGCCAATAACGGACATGCCGAGAGCGCCGGACTTCGGAATATACTCACCAACAAAGCCGAGCATGGTGGGCCAGAAGTAACAAACACCCACTGCAAACATGATGGCAGCCAGGTAGGTAGCAGGACCTGTGGTAACACTCAGCAGGTAGATACCCACCGTCGCGATGATAGAAGATGCCCACAGAACACCTGTGGGGTTGAGCCGGTGAACAACCGGGCCGGCGAAAAAGCGGCCAACGGCCATCAGGCCCGTGGTCAGTGCCAGTACGAGCATGGGTTCTGCGCCTGACTGATTCAGCAGAATACCTACCCACTGCTGGGTACTCAGTTCGGCATTGGCGGTGAGCACCATGCAGAACAGCATAAAGAAGAAAAGGGGCGCCATCATGCCTGAAAGATTCGCACCCACACTGGTTTGCCCGGCGGCCTCCGCCTCCGGAAACTTCTGTCCGTAGAACAGGTAGGCATATACCGCTGTCGGAATCAGCATGACAGCAATCTGCAGCTGCCAGCCCATTCCGGCTCCTGTCATAAACTGGGAAATCAGTGATCCCAGAAAAATGCCGCCCGGAAACCATACGTGAAAACGGTTCAGCATGGTTGTCTGATTATTTTTGTACATGTTGGAAATCATGGGGTTGCAGGCTGCTTCCACCATGCCGTTTCCGAAGCCGATCAGAAAGCTCGATACCAGCAGCATCGTATAGCCTGATGCTCCCATCGTCATCAGAATACCGGCAAGGTGTGTTGCCAGCGCCAGCATCATCATCTTTTTGGGGCCGAGGTTATTGTACAGCAAACCACCCGTTACGGTAGCTACCGGGAAACCGATACCCAGTACCAGCAGGTTGATGTATCCAAGCTGCTCTTTTGTGAGTCCGAATGTATCGCCCAGCGAGCCGAGAATACCCGCCCGGATAGCAAATGCAAAGGCCGTGGTAATCAGCGCAAAGCAACTGGCGAGGAAAAGGCGGTTGGCATTGATGCCATTGGCAGAGGGGTTGTCCAAAGTGTTGTTGTTCGTCATAGGATGAAGGATAGTAAAGGTTTCAGACGTTCTTCGTTTTGGAAAAAACGACGGCCAAATGTATAAACACCGAAATTATTTTCCGAAAAATAATTTGTCAACAAATTACTGCACCTTCCTGATTGATGCCCGACAGATAGATATCGGCTTCAATTTTCAGGTTTTCAAACACTTTTTTCATGGAAATACCGGCATTTTCTGCAACAAGGCTGTTCGGACAGAGGGCAAAAATGGCTGGACCTGTACCCGAAATACTGCAACCCAGTGCACCGGCATCAAGCGCCGCGGACTTCACATCATAGAATCCGGGGATGAAAGCTGCCCGTTGCGGTTCAATAATCACATCGTTCAGGCTGCGGCCGATGAGCGGGATATCGGCGTTGTAGAGCCCGATGATAAACCCTGCCAGGTTGGCGTTCTGCTGTATATGGCTGGAAAGAGGTACTTCTCTGCTCAGCCGTGAGCGCATCTCTCTGGTCAGCAATTCGAGATGGGGGCGCACAACTGCCATGAACAGTCCTTTGGGCACGTGCAGGCGGTGCACATCAAAGGTTTCATTATCACGGGCGATCATGATACCGCCAAGCAGCGACGGGGCCACATTGTCCAGCTGGATACCTCCGGAAACCAGTCGCTCGCCGGCTGCGGCAAAGGGGAGAAGTTCCCGTTTGCTCATCCCGGTTCTGAGCACTTCACTTACCGCGTACACGGCGGCGGCGGCACTGGCAGCACTGCTGCCCATTCCGCTGCCGAGTGGCATTTTTTTGTGGATTTCGAGCTCGATCCCCTGTTTTTCGGCGCCGATATGCTCCAGAAAGCGCAGGGCTGCCACGCCGGCTGTATTTTGTTCGGCATCGTAGGGCAGTTTCCCTCCCGCGCCGGTTATTTTGGTGATTCTGACCCCCGGTGTGTCTGATTTGCTGGCGATAATCTCGTCGCCCGGTCGCTCCAGTGCTGCACCCATGATATCGAATCCGATACCGATATTACCGACCGATGCCGGTGCGAATACTTTTATTCCTGACATATTGTTTAGAAAATTCCTTTTTCGGGATTTTTGCCCTGAACATCTTTGAAGTAATTCCAGATGTAGTCCAGGTCGGCCTGTTCATTGTCGGCAGGGTAAAAAAGAACCGGGTCGAAGAACACCTCCTTTTTGGCAAAGTCGAACTTGCACAGACAGATGGGGACACCCGCCAGGCGCGCGATGTGATAGAATCCGGTCTTGAATTTGTCCACCTTTTTGCGTGTGCCCTCGGGCGCGAGCACCAGGTGCATGTGTGGTTCGCGGTTGAAGGCATCTACGGTGGCGCCCACGAAATTGTGGCTGGAGCGCCTGTCAACCGGGATGCCGCCCAGCCAGCGGAAGAAGAACCCGAACGGACCCTCAAAAAGTGTGTGCTTGCCGACATAGTTGGCATCCAGCTTTCCGGCACTTTTCACCAGTACCCCGAGCGGGAAATCGAGTGTGGAGGTATGTGGAGCCACAGCTACAACAACCTTGGCGAGGTGTGAGGGGTATTGTCCGGTGATTTTCCAGCCAAGTACCCACAGGATAAATCTGCTGAGGAGGGAGAACATCTTTTTTGACAATTTTGGTGGCGCTAAGGTAGCTATTCGGCCGATTTTACGGTGAAATTGAAATTCAATTCATTAAAATGACCGACTGCTGCCCAAATGGGGGTACTTTTGTGGCATGAGCGACAAGCTACGCGCCTATTTTTACCTGCATTTCTGCGTGTTCATCTGGGGTTTCACGGCCATTCTGGGGAAACTTGTTACCCTGAAAGCAGTTCCCCTGGTGTGGTGGCGTGTGCTCATTGCCAGCAGTGTGCTGACCGTTTTGATACCCCGGGCACAGTGGAAGATGCTGACGAGGAGGGCTTTCCTTCAAATGACGGGGATCGGTGTGCTGGTGGCACTGCACTGGCTCTGCTTTTACGGAGCCATCAAATTGTCCAACGCCTCGGTGGCGGTGGCCACGATGGCTACCACGTCATTTTTTGCCGCACTGACAGAGCCGCTTGTTCTGAAACAGCGCATAAAGTGGTACGAGCTGGGTATCGGACTGGTTATTCTGCCGGGTATTGCACTGGTAGTGGGGAATATTGACTGGAATATGCGGACCGGGTTCGCCGTCGGCGCCGTTGGTGCTCTGCTGGCAGCCCTTTTTTCATCGCTGAACAAGAAAATGATTGAAAGTGATCCGCAGCCACCGCTGGTAATGAGCGCTGTTGAACTCGGCGCAGCCACGGCTGTCTGCACACTGATATTGCCCGGGCTGCTGTGGGCCGCTCCCGAAACAGCCATCTGGCCGGGGGAGGGCGACTGGTACTGGTTGCTCCTGCTGTCTGTCGCCTGCACCGTACTGCCTTATTACCTCTCATTAAAGGCAATGAAACATATCACGGCATTTGCAGCCAACCTGACCATCAATCTCGAACCCGTTTACGGAATTGTGCTGGCAGCACTGTTTTTCCGGGAAGACAAAGAGTTGAATTCAAATTTCTATATCGGCATGGCAGTAATCCTGCTGGCCGTATTCAGTCATCCATTTTTAAAACAACGCTTCGACCGCGAAGCCCTTTAAATATGCGCGAAAAATCAAAACTCGGCGTACTGATCAACAATGACCTGTTTATTGCCTGCAACAAGGCGCCCGGTATGGCCACCCAGCCCGACAAAACCGGCGACGAGTGCCTGCTCGACCTGGTGGAGGTGCGCTGCAAACGCCCTGTACACGTGGTGAATCGCCTCGACAGACCTGTGAGCGGTGTCGTGCTTTTTGCAAAAACAAAAGCAATTATGACTGAACTGACCGATCAGTTCCGCCACAAGACTGTGGAAAAGGTTTATCTGGCTGTGGTGCAGAACGAACCGCCGGAGCCGGAAGGCACACTGGTACACTATCTGCAGAAAAATCAGGCAAAAAATATTGCAACGGCTCATGCCGAGCCTCTGCCAGGAGCCGAGCGCGCCGAACTGCACTACAGGGTGACTGGCAAAACTGATCGCTATTTTTTGCTGGAAATACATCCGCTGAGCGGCAAGCACCACCAGATACGGGCCCAGCTGGCAGCAATCGGCTGTCCGATCAAGGGAGATGTGAAATACGGCGCCCGCAGGAGCAATCCCGACAGGTCAATTCATCTGCATGCGTGGAAACTGACGTTTGAGCATCCAAGGAACGGAATGCCCGTTGAACTGGTGGCAGATGTACCCGATGAGCCGCTTTGGAGATCTGCCATGGGCATGGCAGAAAGTGATGACAAAAACGGGGGCTGATCCATTTTCAGAACAGCAAAAACAGAGAATCTCCGGCAATTCAGTCACGCTGAACTGCCGGAGATTTTTTTGATACTGGAAGGGAAACCCGAAAGAGTATCCCGGCTGAGTTTTGAAATCAGCTGGCCATCGCGTTTACGTGGCGCATCAGACCGCTTTTCAGGTTGGAAGCCTTGTTGCGGTGGATGTTGCCTTTCTTCGCGAGACGGTCAATCATGCTGACAACTTTGGGCAGGAACGCTTTTGCCTCTTCCTGGTCTTTCAGTTCGCGGAAATTTTTGATTGCAGTACGGGCCGTTTTCTTGTAGTAACGGTTCTGCAGACGACGCTTCTCGTTCTGGCGGATGCGCTTGAGTGCTGACTTGTGGTGTGCCATATTTTATATCAGAATTGCCTGAATTTCTTGAAAAGAATGTGCCCTCGCTTTTGGGCGTGCAAAGGTATGACTTTTGGCCGGACTTTTTGAATGGCACTACAAATATTTTTTTGTACCGGCGGGATATTGTTAATCAAAACCTATTTGGGTGTCAAATGATTCAGCTGGTTTGATTTTTGTCGTTTTTTGACAAAATACAATACCATGAAACGCATATTGCTGCTGCTGTTACCTGTGATCGCCATTTCTTCCTGTGCGGTAAATCCGAAGGGGGAATTCAATCCGCAGGAGGTGCCACCGGCGCCCGATTTTTCCAGTCTCGAAAACTGGGCTGCTCATCCTGACAAGGCTGATCCTGCCGACCGGACGCCGGCTGATTCGATTTTGAGTATTCAGGCTGAATCGGGTGTGGACGTACTGTTTTTTCATCCCACCACACTTTTCGGGAAAAAGCGATACGGCGCAGGATGGAATGCTGACATTCGCAACGAGTATGTCAACAGGCGCACCGACAATGGCAGCGCCCTTTTTCAGGGGTCTGTTTTCAACGGTACCGGGCGGGTGTTTATGCCGCGGTATCGTCAGGCGCATCTGGACGTGTTTTTTGGAAAATCCGGTTCTGAATCTGCCAAAAAGGCACTTCAACTGGCCTATACCGATATATCCACCGCTTTTGACTATTATCTGGAGCACTGGAACGGGGGTCGCCCGTTTGTCATCGCCGGGCACAGTCAGGGCGCTCTGCATGCCATGACACTGATAAAGAACCGCATAGAGGGAACAGCGCTGAAGAATCAGCTGATCGCAGCATATATCATCGGGTGGCCTGTACATCACGACTATTTTACCGGCTTCAAGCCATGCGAAACACCGGAAGAAACAGGCTGCTACTGTACCTGGCGCACCTGGAACCGGGAATATGTGATGAAGAACGGGGACAACGAGAAGCTCATCCCCGGTATCGTATGTACCAATCCGATTCTCTGGACTACCGAAGAGGGTGTTTATGCCCCCAAAACGGCCAACAAGGGTGGGCTCTCATTCAGTTTTACCGATTTGCACCCCGAATTTGCCGATGCCGAGGTTTACAAGGGTGTTCTGATGGCCAGCAAACCCAGATTCCGGGGCAGTATCTTTTTCAACCGGGTGAATTACCATATCGGCGATCTGAACCTGTATTACATGAACGTACGCGAGAACGCGCACCTGCGCTCGCAGCGCTTCGTGAAAAGATAGTCGGGCTCAGCCCTGACGTTTTTCATGAAGTTTTTTGAAGAAGGTATTCAGTTCGTCCAGAGAGTAGAACAGCACTTCGCGCGGTTTCGAACCTTCGGCAGGGCCCACAATACCGAGGCCCTCGAGCTGGTCCATGATCCGGCCGGCCCGGTTGTATCCGAGTTTCATGCGTCGCTGGATCATGCTGGTAGAGCCGTGCTGCGTTTCCACGACGAGTCGTCCGGCGTCTTCCAGCATGTCGTCCATATCCGAGAGGCTGAACGATTTGGTGGCGCCTCCTTCTCCGTCGGGGTGGAATTCGGGCAGGAAGAACGGCTCTGCGAAACCCCGCTGCTGTGCGATAAAATCTATTACCCGTTCTACCTCCGGGGTATCCACGAACGCGCTTTGCAGCCTGATGATATCGCCGCCCACGGAGAGCAGCATATCACCGCGGCCGATGAGCTGTTCGGCGCCTCCCGAGTCGAGAATAGTGCGTGAGTCCACCTTTGAAGTGACCTTGAAAGCGAGGCGTGCCGGGAAGTTGGCCTTGATAATACCGGTGATGATATTCACCGACGGGCGCTGGGTGGCAATAATCAGGTGTATTCCGACGGCACGGGCGAGCTGTGCCAGGCGACCGATAGGGAGCTCAACCTCCTTGCCGGCAGTCATTATCAGGTCGGCAAACTCGTCAATAATAAGAACGATATATGGCAGGAACCTGTGCCCCTTGTTGGGATTCAGCCTGCGCGCCACGAACTTGTCGTTGTATTCGGTGATATTTCTGGTTTCCGCTTTTTTGAGCAGGTCGTAGCGGTTTTCCATCTCTATGACCAGCGAATTCAGGGTATGAATCACCTTCGTGGTATCTGTCACGATAGGCTCCTGCTGATCGGGCAGGAATCCGAGGAAGTGATTTTCAAGATGCGCGTACGGGAACAGTTCTACCTTTTTGGGGTCAATGAGGATCATTTTGACCTGGGAGGGGTGTTTTTTGTACAGCAGCGACATGAGTATCACGTTGATACCCACCGATTTGCCCTGTCCTGTGGCGCCGGCCACGAGCAGGTGCGGCATCTTGGCCAGATCAGCCACGAATACTTCATTCTGAATGGTTTTTCCCAGGGCGATGGGCAGTTCCATTTTTGCCCGTTTGAACCGCTCGTCCATGAGGACCTCGCGGATACCCACTGTTTGCCGTTTCTTGTTTGGCACTTCGATACCGATAGTGCCCCTTCCCGGTATCGGAGCAATGATACGGATACCAAGCGCCGACAAATTCAGGGCGATATCATCTTCGAGGCTTTTGATTTTGGAAATACGGATACCGCGCGCGGGTACAATTTCATACAGGGTTACTGTCGGGCCGATAGTTGCCTTGATCTTCTCGATTTCAATCTTGAAGTACATCAGCGTCTGGAGGATCTGGTTTTTATGCAGTTCCAGCTCTTCTCGATCTATTTCCAGCACATTGTTGTCGTGTTCGACGAGCAACTGAAGGTGCGGATATTCGTAGTGCGACAGTTCGAGGGTGGGGTCGTAAGGTTCGGTCAGGTCCGGATTGTCTTCCTGAACAATTCTGGTGGGCGGTTTATAGGCATCGGCGTGCTCGGGGTCGGAGGGTGGTGGTGGTGTGGAGTTTACAATGATTTCCAGGTCGTCGTCGTTTTGCGGTTGCGACATGGGTGGCTTATTGACAGCGACGGCGCTTTCATCTTCTGCAAAGAGTCCTGACCGCTGTGAAAGGTCAAGCGAGAGTGGAGTGGCAGTTGACTTCGGTTGTGCGGCAAAGGGAGCTGTTTCAGCGGCTGCAGGGTCGTCTTCCGGTTCGGGTGTTTCTGCGTGGGTGCGTGCTTTTGAGGGTCTTGTTTTGGGGCGTTCAGCCGGCCTTTGTTTGCCGTAATTGCCCGATATCAGGTCGCGCCACGACTGCCTGGTCTCCTGCCACAGCTTTTGCCACGTGAATTCGGTGAGATCCGGGTTGTTGGACCACACAAAAGTGCTCACCACGCCAAAAATCATCAGTACCACGGTGCCAATATCGCCCAGCCCGTGGATGAGGTACTGACTGACAGCCTGTCCGAATACACCTCCCCAGGGGAATTCCATTGACCGGAGGAAGAAGGAGCACAGTACGGATACAATGACTGTATAGATGACAGCCCGCTGAAATGGTACGAACAAATAGCTGAGGCTGGCCTGCCTGATCAGGGCCAGTCCGAATTTGTACAACAGATATACGACACCGTATGAGGCGGCTCCGAACCCCCAGTAAACTATCGAGTCGGATGCGAAGGCGCCCAGTCTGCCGAGCCAGTTGTCAACAGCCACGTCGGCGAAAAACATATCCCAGGAAAACCGGAACACGATGTCGTGGTCATTTTCCCAGGTGAAAAAGTACGAGGTGAAGGCGATGAGCAGATAGAACGACAGGAAAAGGCAGAATACGCCAATCAGTTTGGATACCCGCTCTCCGTCGAAGTTGAAACTCAGTTGTCCTTGTTTTTTTGTTGCCATGTTCAGGGGGTGACGCTACTGTCGGTACGCAAAAGTAAGCTAAATGCTTTGATCAGTCAGTATTTCCGTTGATAATCCGTATAATACAAAAATCCCGGGTAAGCAAAGTATGCGTACCCGGGACGAGTTTTTACTCCGTACAGAGGGTGTATTGTCTGGTCGGACAACAGTACAATCTGATGCGGATATTATTCCTTTACCCCTGCTACAAGCAGAGACACTTCATTATTCAGACACTCCACGAAACCACCGGTTACTTCGAGGGAGAGTTTGCTGCCGTCGGATTTCACAACATTGATCGTGCCGGCTTTCAGAGACGAAACGATAGCTGCGTGGCCATCCAGCAACTGGAAACCTCCATCGGTGCCGGGCACCTGCACAGATTTGACTGCGCCTGTGAAGATTTCTTTTTCGGGTGACAGAACAGTGAGATTCATGATTCAGCGAATTATTTGGAAGCTTCTTCGATGATTTTCTTGCCCTTTGCGATCGCCTCGTCAATAGTTCCAACGAGGTTGAACGCAGCTTCAGGGTATTCATCGAGTTCGCCGTCCATGATCATATTGAAACCGCGGATGGTTTCATCAATCGGAACGAGTACGCCCTTGATACCGGTGA
>CAILQK010000355.1 GCA_903836265.1 uncultured Bacteroidota bacterium
ATGTTGGTGCCTTTGGCGGCGGGGGTCCACCTCTTCCCATTCCGAACAGAGTCGTTAAGCCCGCCAGCGCCGATGGTACTGGGTCAGATGTCCCGGGAGAGTAGGTCGGTGCCAACTCAAATTAACAGGCCTCCGTTGCATCCGCAACGGAGGCTTTGTTTTTTAACCCATACCCCTTTCGTACCTTTGCACCATGTCAAAGAAATACAAGTACGTGTGTATCCACGGGCACTTCTATCAGCCCCCACGCGAAAATGCCTGGCTCGAAACGGTTGAACGACAAGAGTCGGCTCACCCCTTCCATGACTGGAACTCCAGGATCAATTTCGAGTGCTACGCACCCAATGCCGCAGCCCGTATCCTCGATGAATCCGGATGGATATCCAAAATAAGAAACAACTATAACCGTATATCTTTCAACTTCGGCCCCACACTCCTCAGCTGGCTTGCCGAAAATGACCCCGAAGCTTACACGCTTGTCCTGAAATCCGACAAAAGAAGCACTGAACTGTTCAATGGCCACGGCTCGGCTGTAGCGCAGGTTTACAGCCACCTTATTATGCCACTGGCCAATTACCGCGACAAGGTCACGCAGGTTCACTGGGGTATCCGCGACTTCGAATCGCGGTTCGGAAGAAAACCCGAAGGTATGTGGCTTGCCGAAACCGCAGTCGATACAGAATCACTCGAAGTGCTCGCGGCACATGGCATAAAATATACCATCCTCGCCCCGCGTCAGGCAAAATCCGTCAGAAAAGTAACCGCCGACAACTCCCGCGACTGGCAACCTGTTCATACCGAAACGGTTGATACACGGCAGGCTTACTGGTGCATATTGCCCAGCGGCAGAAAAATTGCCCTCTTCTTTTATGATGGAAAAGTCGCTCAGGAGGTGGCATTCGGCGGATTGCTCAACAGCGGAAAGGCGCTGGCTAACCGACTGTGCAGTACATTCGATGACAACGCTGAACCACAACTTTCTCACGTCGCAACTGATGGTGAAAGTTACGGACATCACCACCGCTATGGAGAAATGGCACTCGCAGATGCACTCAATTGCATCGAAAATACCGAAATCCTGCTCACCAACTACGGACAGTTCCTGGAAAAACACCCGCCGGTATGGGAAGCCATGATTCATGAAAAATCATCCTGGAGCTGTGTGCACGGCGTCGAAAGATGGCGCTCCGATTGCGGCTGTAACAGCGGAGGCAGCAACTGGAACCAGAAATGGCGAAAACCGCTCAGGGATACGCTCGACTGGCTGAGAGATCAGTTGATACCACTCTTTGAAAGGGAGGGTAACCGCCTGCTCAGAGACGCATGGGCCGCCCGAAATGATTATATCGAAGTAGTACTCAACAGATCTGAAGATAATATTCAGCTTTTCATTCAAAAACATGCACGCCGGGAATTGAGCCAGCTGGAGAAAATAGCCGTGCTCAGAATGATGGAGATCCAGCGGTTCTCCATCCTGATGTATACCAGCTGCGGGTGGTTCTTCGATGAAATTTCCGGAATTGAAACAAATCAGATTCTGCAATACGCACTCAGGGCTATGGATTATGCCCTCGATGTATTCGGTGTTGACCTGAAACCCGAATTCTCAAAACGCCTTGCAACCGCCCCAAGTAATGTGTTCGAGAACGGTGCTGTCAGTTTTCACGAAAATGTGACGCCCACCAGAGTAACACTCGAGCGGGTAGCCACGCATTTCGCTGTGGCTTCACTGTTCGAAAGTGATCCCGAACATCTGAATTTGTTCAATTATACGGCCAGAGTTGATTTCTTTGACAGAATAGAGGCTGGAACACCCAGATTCGCCGCCGGAAGACTCAGGATTCAATCCAGAATAAGCCAGGCCGAACAAACTTTCTGCTACGCTGTTCTTTATCTCGGCCAGCAACATATTATCGGCAATATTTCTGCAGCCATGACAAAGTCCCGGTTCGATGAAATGTTCCAGCGAACCGGCGCTGCTTTCAGAACCGCCAACCTGGGTGAGGTCATCGGTATATTGCAGGAGTACTTCGGTCCGGAAAAGTTTACGCTGTCCAGTCTTTTTTCCGATGAAAAAATCAAAATCATCAGGGAAATAACAAAAAACAGCCTCGATACAGCAAAATCAACGTTCCAGAATGTCTTCCGCGACAATTATCAGCTGATGATGGCACTCGAAGAGGCAAGGATGCCACTCCCTTCAACCTGGGGCGATATCGCATCCTATGTACTCAACGCAGAATTGCTCGACTTTTTTAACGATCCGGCCATGGGAGATATGAGAACGCTGAAACGTATTTCCCGCGATATCAAAAGATGGAATATTCGGCTCAACGATGAGGAACTGCTCAATCATAGAATTGGAAGAAGAACTGAAAAAGAGATCGAAATGATAGAAAACAGCGAGTCTTCAGTTCCGAGAATCAGATGGATAGTGGAAGTACTCGGGGTTGTAACTGAAATGGGACTCAATCCACATATCTGGCGGGCTCAAAATATTTTCTATCTCATTACAAAAGGATACAGGAAAGGCCTCTGGGTGTTCACAAACGATGAATGGAAAAGTGCTCACGAACAACTTGGAGCATTCATGAGGGTCAGACTGAAATAAAATCTTTGTCAGATGTTCAAATTTGCTCATCCCGGACATCTCTGGTTGTTAATGGCCGTTCCGGTCGTCTTGCTGTCAGCCCTCCGATACTGGAAATGGCGCGTACGCATGATGGAAAGGCTGAATGGTGCCGAACTGATTATTCCGGGTATCTCTCCCGGCAAATTTGCTGCAGGTTCCGGTATTGCAGCCACGGCTGTCTTTCTTCTCGCTCTCGCATGGGCCGGACCTCAGTGGGGTACTCACACAGAATCAGTATTACGCAAATCATCTGATGTTTTCATTGCACTGGATATCTCGCAAAGTATGCTTTGTCAGGATATCGCCCCCGACCGCCTCGAAATGGCACGTCTGTTTGCCCGGAAACTGGTCGGTGCACTGCAGGGACAGCGTGTTGGACTGATTTTTTTCGCCGGAAGCGCGTATTTGCAGGTGCCTTTGTCCGACGATTATGGATTTATCCGGCAAAGTATTCAGACTGCCTCCCCTGATCTGCTCACCGATCAGGGCACAAATATTGCCGGAGCTATTGCTTTGGCAGAGGAATCGCTCGATCAGGAGGATCCCCATAGCGCTGTCATGGTTATTCTGACCGATGGAGAGGCACATGACGACGACTCGGTCGAACAGGCTGCTTCAGCTTTGGAGAAAGGCATAATAATATGTACTGCAGGGGTGGGAACTGAATCCGGAGGGCCAATTCCGACGGGAAGCGGCCAGTACAAGAAGGACAATAGTGGCCAACTCGTCATCACGGGCCTGAACGAAAATGCACTTCGCGATATAGCGTACTCAGGCGGGGGGAAGGCTTTTCATGTAAGTCAGGGTGATGAGGCTGTCCGATCTGTCGTGGATATGGTGAAGGGTACCGATGGCAAAATGGTGAAATCTCAAAAGCTGGTGTCCGTAGAGGCAAGGTTTCAGTTCTTTGTACTGCCGGCACTTATATTGCTGCTTTTCTATTTATGGTGGCTCAGAAATAATACAGGAATATGAATCTGTCGTTTTTGAAAAATGGACTGATCGTTCTGTCGGCACTGGCGCCATCGCCGGTTGATGCCCAGCAGGCACACAAATTTTTGTTAAAGGGCGATCAACTTTACGATCAGGGAAAATTCAGGGCTGCCGAAGAACAATACAGGGCTGTCGAAAAAACAAATCCAGGAAACCCCGCCGCCGCTTACAACCTCGGCAATGCGCTTTATCAACAGGGGAAATGGGAAGATGCCGCAAAACTTTTCGAGTCGGCATCCGCTGGGTCAGGGTCTCCCGACCAAAAAGCTGATGCACTGCACAATCTGGGAAATACCAGATTACAGCAACAGCAGTATGAAGCAGCAGTCAACGCCTACAAACAGAGTCTGAGATACAGATCCGATAGCCCGGACACCAGAAAAAATCTGCAACTGGCACTCAAAAAACTCAAAAAACAGCAGAAGGAACAGCAAAGCCGACAGGATCAGCAACAACAGGATCAGCAACAACAGCAGAATCAGCCCCGTGGCGGGGAACAAAATTCCCCGCAGAAGCAGGATGCCGATCAGCAATCCGGAGAGAAAAAGCAGACACCCGAACAGAAGTCAGAGGAGGAGGCAAGGAGGCTGCTCGAAACAGCTGTTGAGTCTGAAGACCAGCGAAATGCCCGCAAGTACCGCACCGCCAGGCAGAAACCTGCCAGCCAGACAAAAAAAGATTGGTAGAAACCATTTTTTTTCCGACTTTTCCACCTTCATTTCCGGATGTACGTCCGGACGATTCTGAATCGCCGGATCGAGTGGTCGTTTCCGGCTTAATTTGTCAAAAAATGGAAAAAGGTGTACCAACGGTTAATCTCTCCAGATTTGTTCACGGAAATGAGGGCGAGCGCCGTCAGTTTGCAGAAGATCTTGGCAAGGCATTCCATGAGGTCGGTTTTGTGGCCGTCGAAGGACATGGCATTCCGAAATCACTGATTGAAGGCTTTTTCAACGCGTCAAAGGCATTCTTCGGATTGCCTGTCGAAGTAAAGAAGAAATATGAAATTCCCGGCATGGCCGGTCAGCGTGGTTATACATCTTTTGGAAAAGAGCACGCAAAACAGTCGAATGTGGCTGATTTGAAAGAGTTCTATCAGATCGGACAGGAGTTGCCTGATAACCACGCTCTCAAGTCAGAGTGCCCGGATAATATTGACGTCGCTGAAGAACCCGGATTCGTTGATACGGGAAGGCATCTTTACCGCGAATTTGAAAAAGCCGGCAGTCACCTGCTCAGGGCTATCGCCATACATCTTGATCTCCCGGATGACTACTTTGATCAGTATATCAATGGCGGAAATTCTATACTGCGCAGTATTCATTATCCGCCAATTACCAGTGAACCGGAGTCGGCAATCAGGGCCGAACAACACGAAGATATCAACCTGATTACGCTTCTCGTGGGTGCGAGCGCGGGAGGACTGCAACTGCTCACCTCCGAAAACAAATGGGTTGCCGTTATGCCTGAAGCCGATGAAATTGTTATTAACGTAGGCGATATGCTTCAGAGGCTGACGAACAATTACCTGAAGAGTACCACACACAGGGTAGTGAATCCTCCTCGTGAAGAGTGGCACCTGTCAAGGCTCAGTATTCCGTTCTTCCTGCATCCCGTCAGTTCAATGTCGCTGAATTGCCTGGAACAGTGTGTCACCAGCTCCAGTCCGATACATTATGCTCCAATTACTGCCGGTGAATATCTCGATGAACGCCTGCGTGAAATAGGACTGAAAAAGTAAAGTCATGAAAAAAATATGTTTAATCCTCCTGATGGTACTGCCACTGGTATTGTCAGCACAAATCAAACCTGTCGTAAAACAGGAAATAATACCAGGATCAACAGTCGGGTATAAAATGGCCTTGATTCCGGGCGGAAAATTCATCATGGGATCGCCGGAAACGGAAAAGGGCAGGGGAGCTGACGAAGGGTTGCACGAGGTTACTCTCGACAGTTTCTGGATCGGAGTATGTGAGGTCACTTTTGATGAATTCTTTCTTTTTCAGTTCAGAAGTTCCGATTCCGATGTTTCGGCCGTATCAGGTTTCAGCGCTGATGCTGTAGCCCGGCCCTCCCCTCCATACTATGACTTCACGTACGGGCGAGGCAAGGCGGGTGGTTACCCGGCCACAACGATGACTCAGCAGGCTGCTCTTCGCTACTGCCAGTGGCTTTCGGATAAAACGGGTGATTTCTATCGCCTTCCAACCGAGGCAGAATGGGAATGTGCCTGCAGGGCAGGTACCATCACTGCATGGTCCTGGGGTAATAATCCGGAAGAGGCAAATGAGTATGCATGGTTTTATGACAACAGCTCGGGATCATATCAAAAAACGGGTACCAAAAAACCCAACCCCTGGGGCCTGTACGATATGCACGGCAATGCCATGGAATACTGCCTCGATTCCTACACGACCGACTATTTTTCGAGACTCGACTCATCATCGGCAAACCCGGCGATTGCACCGGTGAAGAAGTACTCTCGTACGCTAAAGGGCGGCTGCTTTGAGGACTATCCCGAAGCTTTGCGCAGCGCGGCACGCCGCAAGAGTGATCCAAAATGGCAAGCCCGCGACCCGCAAATCCCCAAAAGCAAGTGGTGGAATCCGGAATCACCATTCGCCGGCTTCAGAATTGTGAAAGAGGTTGGCAGAAAAAGCAAATCAGAACGCGATGCCTTCTTTGAAAAATGGATCAGGGACTGACTAATCTGTCTGATTTCCTGTCAATTAATTGCACCTAAAATAATTGTTCAACCATGAGTCAATCTTCCAGACGCGATTTCCTCAAAACATCAACGGTGCTGACGGGCGGCGCCATGCTCAGCTCAATACCGCTTTCTCAGGCCGCCAACAGCCTGGTGGACGACACCATCAAAGTGGCACTTATAGGATGTGGCGGTCGCGGTACCGGCGCTGCTTTGCAGGCCCTCCTGACAAAACAGAATGTCAAACTGGTAGCTATGGCCGATGCTTTCCGGCACCGCCTCGATGATGCCTACAAAAATCTGACCGCCGATGATCTGACTGACTCGCTCGGCGTGGAAGGTAGCGTGAAAAATCGCGTGGATGTCCCCGAGGAACACAAATACGTAGGATTCGATGCCTATAAAAAGGCAATGAAGCATGCGGATGTGGTTATCCTGACAACACCACCCGGCTTTCGGCCTGCTCACTTCAGCGAAGCAGTGGCCCAGGGAAAACAGATATTTATGGAAAAACCGGTAGCTGTTGACCCTGCAGGTATCCGGCAGGTTCTCGCTGCTGCTGAGGAAGCCAAAAAGAAGAAACTCAATGTGGTGGTGGGCCTGCAACGCCATTATCAGACGGTTTACCGCCGCTGGGTAGAAAAATTGCAGGATGGATTCATCGGCGATATCCTCGCATCCCGGGTTTACTGGAATATGGGTGCCCTGTGGGTACACCCCCGCAAGCCCAACCAGACCGAAATGGAGTACCAGATGGACAACTGGTATTATTTTACCTGGCTGTGTGGCGATCACATTGTTGAACAACACGTACACAACCTTGATGTTTCCAACTGGGTCAAACAGGCGTACCCCGTCAAAGCATACGGCAGCGGCGGACGCCAGGTGCGCGTCGGAAAAGACTACGGTGAAATTTACGATCACCACGTGGTGGAATTTGAATACGCCGACGGCTCGAGAATGTTCAGTCAGTGCAGGCAAATACCGGGAACGAAAGATGCTGTAACCGAAGGATTTCATGGCACAAACGGTACAGCACCCTGGCCCGGGAAAATACTGACGCGCAGCGGACATACCATCTGGGAGCACGACAGCAAAAACGACGGGAATCCTTACCAGATTGAGCACGATGAGCTCTTCGAGGCAATCGCAAAAGGGGAATTCAAATTTGCCGATGCCGAAAATGCAGCAAAAAGTACCATGACTGCAATTATGGGCCGTCTCGCAACGTACTCCGGACAGGCAATCGAATGGGATGCCGCCATGAAATCAGAAATCAGTCTGGCGCCGGAAAGACTCGCCTGGGATGTGCTGCCAAAAGTGCTGCCCGGCCCCGACGGACTCTATCCGTGTTCTGTGCCTGGTGTCACAAAAGTTATATGAAAAAGCTGATTATCATGCTGTTATGCCTCCAGACAGGTGTAACAGCATGGTCTCAGAACCGTTTTGAATTCAGTCATCCTCAAATGGGAACTGTATTCCGACTGGTTTTTTACTCCAGTAAGGACTCATCGGAAGCAAAAGCGCTGGCCAAAGTCGTCTTTGACAGAATTGATACGCTGAACATGCGCTTTTCCGACTGGCTCCCTGAAAGCGAGCTCAGCGTGCTCTGTCAGAAAGCAGGAGAGAAAGGATGCAGCAGGGTATCTGCCGAACTCGCCGATATTCTTCTTGTATCAAACAGCTTTGCCAGACAAAGCCGGGGAGCGTTCGATATTTCAGTGGGGGCACTCACGCGGTTGTGGCGCCGTTCCAGAAACCTGAAAGAACTTCCGGAGCCGAAGCGGGCTGCACGGGCACTTGAAACAGTTGGCTGGAGGAGTATCAAGGTGAACAGCGCCACTTCATGCGTGCGCCTGAGCAAGAGGGGTACAATTCTCGACCTGGGTGGTATAGCTCAGGGCTGGACAGCCGATGATTGTCTCGCTATGCTCCGTGAAAACGGGGTCACAACAGCCCTGGTAGATGCAGGCGGAGATATTGCACTGGGAGATCCTCCGCCTGACAGGGAAGGCTGGCAGATTGAAATACCTTCGGCCAGCGGGAATAAACTGATGCTCCTGAAAAATTGCGGAATTACTACTTCCGGAGCCACTTACAGATACTTCGAACTGGACGGAAAGCGCTACTCTCATATCATAGACCCCCGTACCGGGCAACCGCTTGCGCACCGCATGCAGGTCACAGTAATTGCAAAAAACGCCACGACAGCCGATGCATGGGCCACTGCCATATCCGTGCTGGGAGAAAATGGCTGGAACAGCCTGAAAAAAAAACCTGAAATCAAAGTCTGGATATCCGAATCGCCACTTTAAAAATTGCTCAATGAAAAGAAGAAACTTCCTTCGCAACAGCCTGATCGGCGCAGCCGCCCTCGCTTCCAGTCCTGCCAGTGTCGCGGCAGGAGAGTCCATGCCTGAAATGTCGGGCGGAATCCCGTTCAAACTCAAATACGCCCCTCACGACGGAATGTTCAGGAACTCTGCCGGTGATGATATCCTGGATCAGTTGCGTTTTATGGCAGATCAGGGATTTCAGGCCTTCGAGGATAACGGAATGTCGGGGCGTGATACTGCCGTCCAGGAAAAAATGGCATCGCTGATGGGCCGCCTCGATATCCGGATGGGTGTATTCGTGGCTCACAAAATTTACTGGTCAGAACCCAATCTGGCAAGCGGTAACGCTGAAAAAAGGAAAGAATTTCTCGAAGATATCAGAAAATCTGTCGAAATTGCCAAAAGGGTAAATGCAAAGTGGATGACAGTGGTGCCGGGTTTCAAAGACCTCAGACAGGACATGGGCTTCCAGACGGCACACGTTGTCGAGTCGCTGAAGCAGGCCTGCAATATTCTCGAACCACACGGACTGGTGATGGTGCTGGAGCCGCTGAACTTCAGGGATCACCCGGGACTGTTCCTCACTGATGTACCACAAGCACATGCAATATGTAAAGCGGTTGATAGCCCATCCTGCAAAATTTTGTACGATATTTATCATGCACAAATTCAAATTGGGAATATTATTCCGAATATTGACGCGGCATGGGATGAAACGGCCTATTTCCAGATTGGCGACAATCCGGGGAGGAAAGAGCCGACAACAGGAGAAATCAACTATAAAAATGTGTTTAAGCACATACACGGCAAGGGATTCGCCGGTATTCTTGGTATGGAACATGGCAACTTTTTCGCCGGCAAAGAGGGTGAAATGTCACTCATCAGGTCGTACAGGGAAGTTGATTCGTTTTAACTTAATATGAAATATATGTACCAACTGCACAGATATTTCTCTTTTCAAGGCGGTTAACTGCGTACATTCGCACCGATTTTATGAATCTTACTGCCATATCCATCAAACGCCCCTCTTTAATCATTGTGGCGTTCACCGTACTGACCTTTATGGGGGCGGCCAGTTATTTCCGTCTCCCCATTGAACTTGTACCCAAATTCAGCGCTCCGGTAGTCACTATCATCACCATTTACCCCGGTGCGTCGCCCGGAGAGGTGGAGAATGCTGTCAGCAAACCCATAGAAGATGCGGTGTCTTCGGTACAGGGTATCAGTCAGATACAGGTGGGATCGCAGGAAAGCTCCTCCTTCATAGCGATTGA
>CAILQK010000356.1 GCA_903836265.1 uncultured Bacteroidota bacterium
GAAACACTCGACTATCTGCAAAAGCGCGGTGCTGATCTGGCGGGTCTGCAGATTAAAGAGGGAGAAAAATCATTTTTCTGGGCCGGGAGGTATCACAAGGATATGGTTGGGCGCGACACACTGGATACGCAACTGAATGTGCTTGCAAATTTTGACCCCGTAATACCGGCTCAGTACAAAAATTCGGAATACCTGATGCTGGGAAATCTGGTGCCGGAGATTCAGATGCGGGTATTGAAACAATTGCCCAAACGTCCGAAGCTGGTAGTGCTGGATACCATGAATTTCTGGATGGACAACGCACTGGAGGATCTCAGGAAGGTAATCAGAAAAACGGATGTTCTCACAGTGAATGATGAAGAGGCGCGGCAGTTGTCGGGAGAACACTCCCTGCTGAAAGCTGCCGGGGTGATTCATAAAATGGGCCCCAAAACGCTTATCATAAAAAAGGGCGAGCATGGAGCGCTGCTTTTCCACAAGGGACAGATATTTTTTGCTCCGGCACTCCCGCTGGCAGAGGTAATTGATCCTACCGGAGCGGGCGATACATTTGCAGGAGGATTTATAGGCTGGCTTGCCCGTACCGACGATCTCTCTTTCCAGAATCTGAAACGCGCAGTGATTTATGGTTCAGCCATGGCTTCGTTCTGTGTAGAAAAATTCAGTATAGAACGGTTGAGAGGACTCACGCCGTCAATGATACACAAAAGGGTGCAGCAGTTTGCCGATCTGGTACATTTCCAGCCTGTATAACCGGTATTTTGTCGGCATGCGTCATATTAATTTCACAGAAAAACCGTTAATACAAGGTTTCCGTTCCGGTTGGTACGAGTGTTGCTGTTCAGCGAACCATACAACCGGATAAAGCCAAAATTCACAACTAAAATGAATCGGATGCGATTGTTTCTCTTCCTGTTTTTCACTTTGTCGGTGATCGCCGGAGTATCGGCCCAAACGGTATCTGACAAACTGGAGGCATATTTTTCATTCGACAACTGCAAAGGTGTTGATGACAGTGGCAACGGGTCTGCCGCCGCATTGAAGGGCAATATTGCCTGTGATTGCGGCATTCAGGATTCTGCCATGCGTTTTGCAGATAACAATGATGCCATGAATTTTGTCGGCCCCCTTTCCGATATATTCACGACCAGCGATTTCACTATCAGTTTCTATATACGTCCGCCCGACGGTCAGAACCAGGTGAACTCCCAGCTTATTATGGCGAAGCAGGATACCTGTAATCTTTCCAGGGCTTTCTGGGTCCGTTATGTGCCCAAGTTCAACCGGATTTCCGCAGGTATCAGTGAAAATGATACTCTTTTCGTGACACTGAATGCCAAACTCGACAATAATCCGTGCTGGCAATTTATCACGCTGACGAGGAGCAATCTTAACTTTTCCCTGTTTGTAAACGGAACGCTGAGAGATTCCAGGAATTCAAAAGCGCGTATCAACCTGACCAATACCTCTCCGCTCAAGGTAGGGGAACCTGCCTGTCCGCTCGATATACCTTACAAGGGTATGTTCGACGAGCTCAGGTTTCACAGCAGGGCGCTGAATGAAGAGGATCTGACGAGATACTACCGGAAGCCGGATCAAATTCTGAACAGGGATACCGTTGTGTATCTGGGCAATTCCGTACAGATTTCACTGACCGATTTTTGTGCCAACAGCTACACCTGGATCCCGTCATCAGGGGTTTCAGATCAAAACTCACGTACCCCGACGATCACACCGGTTGATTCGACGTATTATTCTGTTGAAATTGAGTACTCCGACGGTTGTCTCGCCGTTGACTCCATCTACATAAAAGCAATTGATCCCAAAACGCTCGATTGCGAGAATGTGTTTCTTCCCAATGCCTTTACTCCCGGTGGCACAGAGAATCTGAACGACAGGTTTGGCATAAGCAATCCATTTATCGTGAATGATTTTATCTCTCTGGAAATTTTTGATCGGTGGGGTGGACGTCTTTTCAATGCACAGGACCCCTTCGATACCTGGGACGGAACAGCAAACGGTCAGACCGTTAATCAGGGCGTTTATCTTTACAGGCTCCGGTACCGGTGTAATGGTGTGGAAAAATCAAAGTCGGGCAATATCACTCTGATCCGATAGCGCAGGGATTCCCCAAAAGAAAAGCCCGGCGCGCTTTCCGCGCCGGGCCTTTTACTAAACCATTTCTATTGTATGAAGCTGCAAAGGTATTGCCAATCCCGTGCCAAAAAATGTAATCAGGATTACTTTACGTTTATTTAACACAAGTGCTCCGTACACCTCAACTCAATCCGTCATGCGCACCCTTTTGCTCCTTCTGCTGCCTTTTCTGGCAAATGCACAGAAATTCCATACCACAGA
>CAILQK010000357.1 GCA_903836265.1 uncultured Bacteroidota bacterium
AGAGTGTGGGTGTGAGAGTGTGGGTGTGAGAGTGTGGGTGTGAGAGTGTGGGTGTGAGAGTGTGGGTGTGAGAGTGTGGGTGTGAGAGTGTGGGGAGTCTGGATTTTCGAACAAAAAAATCAGTGAAATATGTTTGACTTTGAGAGGCTGGAGTTATATCAGATAACGCGTCAGCAAAACACAAACGTGTTGAAGTTGATTTTCGCGGACAACAAAATTGATCCCTACATCAGAGACCAGTGGAAGCGGGCAAGTATCGGTTCCCTGCTCAATCTGACCGAAGGTGCCGGAAGGATTACCGATGCTGACAAAAAACATTTTTTTACCATGGCACGCGGATCCATATACGAATGTGCAGCCCTCCTGCAGCTTGTGTACGATCTCGGTCATCTGAAAGAAGACACATTTAATGAGCTGTATAAAACCTACGAGCAAATTTCAAGGATGCTCCTCGGTATGTACCGCTCCAAATCACAATAAAATTTGCCCCTGCCCAAAAACCCGTTCATTCACACTCACACCTTCACACCCACACTCTCACACCCACACTCTCACACCTTCACACCCACACCTGAATTCGGGACGTAGCTCAGCCCGGTAGAGTACACGTCTGGGGGGCGTGTGGTCGCAAGTTCGAATCTTGTCGTCCCGACTGAGTACCAAAGGAGCTGCCTGAGAAGGCAGCTCCTTTTTATTTTCCTTCGGTCCGTTTGACGATGAACGGGACTATCCCGAATCTCGGAATCACAACAACTGTATAGCCAGGCATAACTGCAAAATGTGGTTATGGCTTCTCTGCTTTTACTATCAATGAATTCCTTTTTTCACACCCTGGCACTGAAATTAACACATCATGAAATTATCACTTCTTCCTCTTTTCGGCATTATGATCGCAGGTACCCTTGCGGCACAAAATTGCAAGGTTGAAATCGGTCCTGAATTTAAAACCAACGGAGACCTGTACCTGTGGAACCATTTGTACTCTGATGCGGGAGGGCATTACCTACTCCTTGTCGAAGAGAACAGAGGTTATTATCTGTACAAGAAGTTCACTCCCACCCTGCAAAAGTATGATCGGGCTTTCAAACTGGTTCAAAGCAGTGAAATTCCGCTGGAGAACAGCGACATCAACTTTGATGACATGTTCTATGCCGGACAAAAATTTGTTTTATGCACCAACAAAGACAACAAGAAGGCTCAGAATGTCAGCATTAATGCCACTGTAGTCGGCCAGGATGCTGAAATCAGGCAAAAACGACAGGTTGCCAGCCTGCCTTACGACAATAATGATAATTTTCCGGACATGATCAAGTGGAAGGTCTCGGCCGATACTTCAAAAATATTGCTCGCAGCCTGGGCAGACAATGACGAGGAAAAACTGCAAACCGAACTTTTTATATCGGTACTGGATAATAATCTGGCTGGAATCTGGCAGCAAAACTATACCCTTCCCTATAATCAGAATGAACTTAAAATCCTTGATGTGCTTGTTTCCAATACAGGTCAGGTCTTTGCAAGAGCCAAAGTTTACTTCGATAAAAAGGCCACAAAGAAGAAAGAGGGCCCTGAATCACCGGCATATAAAATGGTGATTTTTTCTATGGATGGAACCAGTAACAAGGCCCGGGAATCAAGCCCGGAGATACCCGGAAAATTCGTCACCGACGCAAGTATCAGTATCGGCAAATCAGGTGAACTATACTGCGGGGGAATTTATACAAACGACAAACAAGGTATAATACAGGGATTTTTCTGTCAGAAAATGAATCTCCAAACCGGCCCCAATGAGCTGATGTTCAAAAAAGAGCTCAGTGACTCGGATATAAAACTATTTAACATCAAGAAAGACAAACAGGGAAACGAAGGGCTGGACCCGAACTTCGAAATGAAAAGCCTGATTCTGAAGGAGGACGGCGGGATGGTAATCCTGGCTGAAGAAATATTCACCTCTCACGAAAGTTACACTTCGGGAGGCACTATGAAAACAGCTACTATTTACAATACCAACGATGTCATGGTGGCATCTGTTTCACCTGCCGGAACCGTAGAATGGATAAAAATGGTTCCCAAAAATCAGATGTTTGGAGAAACATCGAAATACAGCAGCTATGCCCTGATGGTCTCTGGCTCAACGCTTTGCTTCGTTTATAATGATGACAAGGATAACATCAGCAAGCCAGTCAATATTAAAGCGAAGGCTATCAGCAGTTTCAATGATGCCGTAGCAGCCATGTTTACGATCAACAGTTCCGGAAAGGCTGAGCGGCAGACATTATTCAGCATCAAAAAGGATACTGAAACCCTTCTTTCGCCCAAAAAATGCGCTCAAATCAGTCCCAATGAGCTTTTTTTTGTTACAAGTGGTGTTTTTAAACTTACCGGCAAGAATATTTACCACATCGGTGTAGTCCGTATTGAATAACTATAGCTGACCGGGACTTCGGAGAGTTGATTTGGCTCTGCCATCTGAACCTTACGCTTTCCTGTTTGTTTTGAAAGGAAAAACAACTGTATGTCAACATCAACCATTTTCAGCGGCATGGCAATTGCAGCACTCCTTGCAACTGCAGTTTTTGCATGCTCAAATTCTACAAAAGTATCGTCCAGACCCCCCGAAAATTCCAGTGCCATGAACAATTCTGCCACTAATATTTACCAGTTCACCGTCAACTCGCTGGATGGCAAGCCAGTTTCTCTGTCGGAGTTCAAGGGCAAGAAGATTGTTATTCTTAACGTTGCTTCAAAATGTGGCTATACTCCGCAGTATGCCGACTGGGAGAAGTTTTACAAGGCCAACAAGGATAAAGTAGTAGTCCTCGGATTTCCCTGTAATGATTTCATGGGACAGGAGCCGGGCTCGGCATCCGATATCGCGGAATTTTGCCAGAAAAACTATGGCGTTTCTTTCCCCATGTTCGAGAAGGTACATGTAAAGGGCGCCAATAAAGCACCCCTGTACAAATGGCTGACAGATCCGGCGCAGAACGGCTGGAACAAGGACGAGCCATCCTGGAACTTCTGCAAGTACCTGATCAATGAAAAAGGTGAGCTGACCAATTTCTTTGCGTCCGGCGTGAAGCCTGACAGCAAGGAGTTCCAGTCGGCACTCTGAACCTGAATAGATCAACAAAAAGCCCTGTACCGGTCATTGCTGCCAGTACAGGGCTTTTTCTGTTGATTGGAGCAAGAACTTGTTCCGGATTCTCTCCACAAGTCAAAAATGGCTTGTTTTTGGCAACTTCAGAAAATTCTGAACGAGCGCTGGCCACCTAGTAAATAAACGGAAAAACAATTCTTCTGCCTCGGGGGAAGTCGGGAAACTGCTTTTTGTACCAGTCGTAATGATTTTTCGCACGCGGCACCAGATTGGCCAGTGTCCAGGCCATAAAGGATAGCGCTGGCAGGTTCCAGGCCATCAGGGCAAAACCGGTCCATTCCACGATTTCACCGAACAAATTGGGAGAGGCAACATACTCGAACAGGAAGCCCCGGGGAATTTTATAGCCGGTTTCACCCGGCTTTCTGAGGTTGATCAGTATATCGTCTGAGCGCCAGTTGATATACATTCCTGCCAGGAATAACGTCAAACCAGCTATGAAAGAGGTGGAGTACAACCATTCTGCGCCATAATCAGCAGGTGAGGCCAGTTCTGAAAGATAGTATCCGTTCAACCCTGCATTAATCAGGTTGAAAAAAACAGCAAACAAGGCTATGATCAGTGGCATTTTTTTGGGTGTAGCCCTGATACGAAGCGGGTAGATCAGCGACCGGTTGAAATAATGAAATATCCATAACCCGAACAAAATCCAGACGTATGAAGCGTTACTACGGGTCCCGTATAGCAAAAATCCGGCCATAATCAGCAGAGAGGGCGATTCCATCAATACCCACCCAAGTTTATTGTTGATCATGGGTCCCCATTTATCGGAAGTATGCCTCCCGAAAGGCGCCGTTACGCGGAACATGGTAAAGTGAACAGCTATTGCGACAGCTATCCAGAAAAATACAAGAGATTGCATTGTAGAGTTATCCATCGGAGAAATAACCAGTTTGAGCGGCATCCGGAACTTAAACATGCCAGCACACATGCCTGATCCGGGAAGCGAATCAATTATTACGACAAAGTACATATTAACGTCAGGAGCTTATTCAGGATTCTCTCGACGAGTCAAAAACGATAAAAAATACGCTTATTTTTACCATCGGCAGAAAATCCTGAACAAGCTCTAACTCAGAAATCAATGTATTTCAATCCCGGGATACCTGGGGCTTGTCAGAAATCTGACAAAGTATTACATTCTGATTTGCAGGAATCAGACGGGGCCATCCGGATCAGGCAGAGCAGCCCCGCTAATTCCAGAGATCACTTCTGCACCTGCAGAAATATGATACCAACCATCTTTTATCTCTTTGTGCAATTTTGAGACTGATAATTCTGGTTAAAAGGGGCGCCCGATTAACGCCGGACGCCCCTGGAAAATTTGAAAATACTACTTACAGCGTTTCGTTTATTGGCAGGCTGTTAAGGAGTCATTATGAACACTATTATGAAGTGTACACAAATACTCTTTCAAACCGATCGGCAGGCCAATTAAAGCCTCGTCTGGATCATCTTGCGGGTAGCAGTGTCGTCGCCCGCAGTGAGTGTGTAGTACAGTACGCCCGTTGTGCTCAGCAGCGCGCGATCCAGTGTAACGGCATTGTAGCCCTTCGCGTAGTCGCCCTGCTGTGTGAATACCACACGGCCTGTCTCGTCATATACTGTCAGCGTGGCTGTAGCAGCCTCTGGCAGGTGGAAGCCAATGAACGTCTTGTTGATGAACGGGTTCGGCTGGTTCTGATACAGCTCGAAGCCTACTCCCGCAATCGTCTGACCGTCGAAGCGAAGTGCTACCTCCAGGCGGTTGTTCGCCGCAT
>CAILQK010000358.1 GCA_903836265.1 uncultured Bacteroidota bacterium
CAGTAGGCAATCATGGCCTCCCGGGCCTCTGCAGTGGCGGCGATGTCCTGTTCAGCTTCCGTCATCCCGGCATCAGCTCTCACGAATATCATGATCGTGCGTGGCATGTAGCTTCTGTCCCAGCGGCCTCCGTCGGGGTGATACGCGCTTTTCATCCGTTCGTGAGTGGCGTCAATGGTGGCGCCGGGGGTAACCGAAAGATTGAATACCTGAACAGGGAGAAACTGGTTGGCGTATTCCTGCAGTGAGGCATCGTGTGAGCCCAGAACAAGCCGAAGGTGTTGAAGGTCAGTGTCTGCAGGGATAATCTGAACAGGCTCAAACTCCCATGTCGGTGGTAGTGTTACAGATTCGGAAGAGGCCGGCAGCCCCAGTTCTCTCAGAACTACATCCCATATTACCGTGTCTTTGCATTGCTCCTTTCTGACGATTTTCGGAGCGATATCTCGTGAACCGATGGTTTCACCCCGGAGGAGCCTCAGAAAAATTTCAGCAGCTTCGCGAAGAATCAGTCCGCGTACGGCGGGCCAAAGCAGACTCTCCACCTCACTGCGAGGTTTTATGCCGTATACTTCATTGGCGTAATTGAAACGGCCCATCCCGAACCCGATATTCAATTTGCGACCGGAATCACGTAATTTGGCTCCATAAATGGTGAGAAAAGTTCTGACAGCCTCTGCATGTGCTATGGGACCGCCATTGACCAGTATATTTCGGATGGCAGAGCCGATTTCGATGCGGTATGTCTGGTGCATAATCACCCCCGCAATTTGCAGAATATCTGTATTGATACACAGTTCACCGTTAAAATGCGGCAAAAGCGGCGGTTGTTTGACCTGCTCTGTCTTCAGGGAGAAGTGTGCTTCACCTACCCACGCGCGCCTGAATCCCATGTCGTCTGCCGCCCTGATTTGTCGGAACAGATTCTCATACAGGAACGTATCAGCGGGCATGCCTTTTCCAAGATTCATCTTGGAAAAACTGAAAAAAATATCCAGTTTCATTAATTAACAGGGTTTGCAAGCCTGAGCAGACGTCAGAAGCCCGTTCAGAGAAAAATAATTTGCCGGAATCGACCGGGGATAGTGGTATTCAGGGATTTACCGCATGAACGGCAAAATTAAAAAGTCAACCTTTTTAATTCATATATCCTTCACAGATTGTCAAAAATAAGTATTTGAATTGTTGGAAAATTATCTGGATTTTGTCTAATTTAATTCTTCTGAAGAATATACCTTTGCACTATCAATAATTAGTCCAAATATGAAAAAGCCCTGGATTGGTCTGCTCGCTGCATTTATTGTTCTGTTTGTGATCCCTGTTGGTCACGCTGTCATGGTTCTGGTCGAACACATCTGGCCATCTGCCCGATTTCTGGCAGCCGGTATTCTGGGTGCAGCCGGAGTGCTGTTGCTTGCGGCCGGGGTGTACAGTAACGACAAGCCTGTAAGGGCCAGCCTGCTGGGTTTTGGCGGCGCCATGGCGGTCTGGACGGGCTGGATAGAGTTTTCTTTTGTTTGGGTAGCGCACAAACTGCAGGTAGCCCCTCTGATGACTGCTACCGGGGAGGTGGCCACCAAACCGGAATACCTGGTTATGCTTTCCAGCCTGGGGCTGCTTGGAGGTATGGTACTGCCATTCATGTTTGCTCCCACGCGCTGTCAGGTGTTTGTTTGGTGGCAGAAGTTTACCGGTATAAGGCGGGTGGTATCATCACAGCCAACAGCGCGTCCGATGGCCACGATTGTTTTTCTGGAGTCCATTTCACTGATATGGTTCTTCTATGTGGTGCTGCTATTGGTATATGATGAAGAAATAGCCGGTGAATACCATCCGGCCACCTGGATTGTTGCTTTCGGCTCTCTGTTGTGGAGTTTGTATCTCATCCGGTCTCTGTTGCGCATCAGCGAATTCTCCTATGCACTCCGGTATGCAATTCCCACGGTCATTATTTTCTGGAATTTCATTGAAGTGCTCGGCCGCTGGGAAATACTGAATGAGTTGTGGATCAAACCTGTTGAACACTGGCGCGAAAACACGGCTATTGCCCTGATTCTGGTGTTGTTTCTGGTCAGTCTTCGCTGGATCGAACGACGAAAATGAGTTTTCACAGCTGATTCCTGAACAGGCTCTTACCTTTGGCGCGGATTAATCCGAACCCTTATGTTAAAAACTTGTCTTTGCTCGCTCCTGTTGCTGGAGTCAGGTTTCCTGTTTGCACAAAACGATTCTGTTGCACAGGATTCAGCCCGTTTGAATGAAGTAACCATCACTGCTGCAGCTTCCTATCAGTCGTCAGTCTCTCCTCTGTTCAGTCGCCTCGCGCTCCGGAACCATGAAAACCCGCAAACGGCACAGGTCGTCACGCCCGCGCTGCTGCGCGACAGACAGGTTCAGTCGGTTGGTGAGGCGCTGAATCTCACTGCCGGCGCCAATTTGCTGGCATCTGCCCAGTACGGGGAGTACGTGATGCGCGGATTCAAAATGAGTCCCGGCAATTTTGCTTTCAACGGTATCCGCGGTGACTTTTTTCAAGTGGATCAGGCGGCTCTCACTTATAATATTGAGCGTATTGAAATCATGAAAGGGCCTGCTTCGGTGCTTTTCTCGGCCGGCAATCCGGGTGGTGTTATCAACCACGTTACCAGGGCACCGCTCGCCGACCGGGCCATGTCGGTTCAATATACCTATGGAAGTTTCAACCAGCATCGTACAGTATTCGATGTTACCGGTCCGCTCGCCGCTCGCCGCCGCCTGCTTGCGCGCTTCATCGCCGGATATGAAAATACGGGTCAGTACGACAGGAATCAGCGTATCAGCAATCTTTTTCTGGCCCCACAACTGGAGTACCGGTTCCGCGACAGTTCCTTCGTTCGGTATGAGATGAATTTCGGCAATGATGACCGGACAATGGGCTATCAGCGCGGTGTTCCGGCTCTTTTTGATCCGTCAACCGGAAAATGGACACTCGACAGATTCCCCGGAAATACGTCACTGATTGATCCGAATGGGCATGCCGACCGCAGTACGACGTCGCACCAGATCACGCTTCACCACAAAATCGGCAGCCAGATTGCTTTTACGGCACTTTACAGGCACCTGTCCTCCGAAACTGCGCAGTTTGATCTGTCGCCCGGCGCCTGGGGTATTGGCGCTACGGCTGACTCGATTCCGCTTGAAAACCGGTACTGGTATGAGAAAATTAAGAACAACCAG
>CAILQK010000359.1 GCA_903836265.1 uncultured Bacteroidota bacterium
ATTGCTGGCGCTGTGCTCACCGGTCTGACGGTTTGGGCGAAAATGCATAAAAATGTAATCTGGACATTCCTGCAGCACTTTGTGGGCGTCTGGTTTGTGTTTTCCGGTCTTGTAAAGGCCGTTGACCCCATCGGAACTGCCTACAAAATGGAGGATTACTTCGCCGCTTTTGAAGTTACCTTCGACGGGCTGAACAACGTATTCAGAGGGCTTGCACCGGTATTTCCGTGGCTCGCAGAGCACGCCATCAGTTTCTCCATCACCATGATTGTGCTGGAAATTGTGCTCGGTATCGCACTGATTGTCGGCTGGAGGAAAAAGCTCACAGCATGGCTATTTCTGCTGCTGATGATTGTATTCACCATCCTGACCGGCTTTACCTACCTCACAGGCTACGTGCCGACTGATGCCAACTTCTTTGATTTCGCCAAGTGGGGGCCCTATCTGAAAGAACAGATGCGCGTTCAGGACTGCGGTTGTTTCGGAGATTTCATCAAGCTCGATCCAAAAATTTCCTTCTTCAAGGATCTGGGTCTGATGATACCTGCCCTGCTGTTTCTGTGGACCAGAAACTCTCACGAACTCTGGAGCAAGAACGTCCGAGAGATCATTGCGGGTGTATCCACAGCTGTTTTCACGATTTTCTGCGTTCAGAACACATGGCTTGATTTGCCCATGGTTGATTTTCGTCCGTTCAAAACTGGCACCAATGTGCGCGAAAGAAAAGAACTGGAGTCGAGCGCCAAGGTGGATATTCTGGGCTGGATCCTTGAAAACACCAATACCGGCGAAAAAATCAAATTTATGGAGCCCGAGCCGGGAAAAATCACCTATTACAAGCAGTACACCAAAAATGATGGCTGGAAGGTAAAGGAACAGATCAAAACCGACTGGTATGTGCTGATTGACAGCGTCAGAACACCCATCACGAAATCAAAAATCAGTGATTTTGCCATTGAAAGTCAGGAAAATGGAGAGGTCACGGAAGATATCCTCAATGAGGAGGGTTACAGCCTGATGATTGTTGCCTACAAACTCTACGGCAGCAGGGAGAAAGAGAAATATACCGTTCGCGATACCGTGTGGCAAACCGATACTATACAGGTGACACCGGATTCCATGCGTTTTGAACAGCGTTTCGTTTCTGTACGCAACAGGGAACTCGAAAGGGAGGTTTTTGTACCCGAAACTGAATATGCAGACCTCTTCACCAAAGGTATCAATCCGCTGGCAGATGCAGCCAAAGCGGCGGGCTGGAAGGTGTATGCTGTCACCACTTACGCCGACTCGGAATCTGCTGATGATTTTGCCCGCAAAACAGGTTCAAAATATCCTTTTTACAGGGCAGATGACAAGCTGCTGAAGACGATTATCCGGGCCAATCCGGGTGTTGTTGTCTGGAAAAACGGAACTGTAGTGGATATGTATCATCACAGGCATATCCCGACATTCGACCAGGTTTCCGGCAAACACAAATAATCAGGATATGAATGGCCGTCACGAAGTTCAGTGACGGCCATTCGTATTTTCAGGAAGATCTGTAAGCCACCTCGTGATATCCTTTTTCATGCGGACCGAGAAACAGCCTTGCGTAAATTCTGAAAACCGCGAGTCCGTCGAGAATGAGTCCGAGTGAAATCAGCAGGGTCAGTCCGAACTGATGCTCCTGTACGTGACCCAGAATTAGGTCTTCCCCTATAAATGTAGGCGTAATCGGGAAACCGGCCATACCCAGACTGGCCAGCATGAACAGGCGGGTCAATCCGGGATGTTCGTACGAATGACCGTGAAACCTGTCGAGCGTTATGGCCTCCCCCGCGCGTGCGAGGCGCGAGAACACCCAGTACCCGATGCCGGTGGATATGACTATTCCACTCAGGTACATGAAGATCTGGAACATGTCGAACTGCTCGTTGAACGCAATTGCCATGGCTGTGAAGAGCTGACTCATCACCACCAGAAACCATGCATTGGGTGCTTCGTTCCGCTTTACAAATGCCTTGAGAATCAGCAACACACTGACGAGCGCCAGTCCAACAGGCAGGTTGTGAAGTATATCTACCGGCAATTCATCCCTGTGAAAAACAAAATAGAGGCATGCGGCGTAAAGCGGCAGAAAGAAGTACAGAACATTTTTCAGGTGGATAAACTCAAGCATATTTCCGGCTGTCTTGAGTGGTTGCCAGAGCAGCCTGTACATGATACGATCCAGATTCCATTCCCTGATACTGAGGGTATAGACCGCCAATTTCAGTCTGCCCGCGAAATTGTCCCTGATGTTATGCTGTGGAGGAATGAAATTAAAGAACTGATCGTGTATCAGGTAGCTCAGTACCGAAGGCGAAACCAGCAACTGATACGTGCGGAGAAAAGCGTTGCCGGCGAAATGTACAAGTGCCAGAGTATGCCATCCGAGCGCTACTTCGGCAAACATCAGTCCGATCTGTGCCACAGATGAATAGGCGAGTTGTGATTTGATGGCCGACTGCACCCTGGCGATTACAGTTGCAACCAGGGCGGTTGCTGCTCCGAAACCGACAATCAGTATTTTGATGGCGAGAATATCGCCCCAAAGCGGGTAGGTGCGCAGAAGCAGGAAAACACCGATATGAACAGACAGCGACCCGTAAAAAATGGCACTGGATGTTGTTGGACCCTCCATGGCCCTCGGCAGCCAGGATGAAAAAGGCAGCTGTGCCGATTTTACCAGTGCCACCACCAGAAATATCAGCGGAACAATCACCCTGTAGGGTTCTTCTGAAATCAGCGGAACTCCGTCAGAAAACATCTGTTTCCAGGTAACGAACGAAAGGCTTTGTCCGAACTGATGGTGACAAATCCAGATTCCAAGCAAAAGGAAAACATCGGCGACCCTGTAGATTGACACCACCTTGAGCGCATTCCTGACGGGCAGGTAGCGATCACGGTAGAAGGCAATCAGGAAAAAAGAAGTAATCCCGATAATTTCCCAGCCGATGAACAGCGTTTCCAGATTGCCGGAAAAGACAATGCACGACAGCCCCGTATAGAAGAAAAGTACGTTATTGAAAAAACGCTTGAAACCCGGTTCCCGGTGCATGTAATACCTGCTGAATATCATCACCAGGAATGTGAGTACAGATGAGACCCAGAAATATACGGCAGTATTTCTGTCGAAGAAGAAATTCAGTGAAAACTCGTTATCGCGGGTCTGATACAGTACCGGGCCTTCACCGTGAATATCAGGCGCCCCGTTGCCAAGCCACGAAATCGTAAAAACCAGCAGACAAAGCGCATGGAGACTCACCGTCGTAATGGCTGACCAGAATATCACTGCCTCCCGTTTTCGGGGGAGTGTCAGATTCACCACAAAACCCAGCAGGGGTACAAGGATGAAATATGGCAGAAATTCGTTCATTCTCTATTTTTTGATGATGTGAATGGGGAGATTTTCAAGTGTGGCATGAAGGATGTGATTTGTTTCCATCTCTTCGGCAGACTCAATAAGGTTGTGTATATCGGATGCCAGTCTGATATCGCCCTTCATTGGCTTGTACTCAAAGAACTCTCCTTCAGAAAAGCGGAAGTACCGGTTTTCATCCGGATGAATGGCCACCAGATGCACCCACTCATTGCTGAACCACTCATACAGCGACTGTTCTGATTTGACAGTTTTGAGAACTACCTCCGGATAGTGCTCGACCAGCACCAGCAGGCGAACCGGATCATGCACCTCAATCATCTGGAGCGGGAGTCCGGGCCGCAGATCGCCATCGTTAGAGTTGGATACACCGATGAGTCCCATGACGTTATGCGGCAATTTGGTACCTGCTCCCAGCTTCTGATTGTCAATCCTTGAGAAATAGTACTCCAGATTAATACCTCCGCAAACCGGCGGGAGCGGCCTCATAACGCCCAGCAGCAATTTCCCGTCAGGATCTGTACGGTAATCGTAAGAGTTCATGAAAGCCCTTCTGTCGAGAAACAGCCCCTTCGTCAGATTCCGGTGTCCGACAAAACACAGAGCATTTGTACCGTGACCGAGTTCGGGTCTCGGCTCGAAATAGGAAACAGATCTTCTTCTGATTGCCTCCCGCACCTTTCGGATATCAGATTTGGTATTAATCGAGGCAAAGCGGCGCGAGCGTTCCTTGGAGTTCAGGTTCAGCGCTTCCTCGAACGACTTCCTGTTTTGTACATGAGAAGCAGCGTTCGCCGGATTCAGTCCTTTTTCGTCGTAAAATGCGATCTCGTCACTTGCAGTGTCGTGCAGTGCTCCCAGAAACTGTGTTTCATCGGGAATAATCAAACCGCGGGAGGCCAGTTCCGCTCTTACCCGTGTGTTATTGGCCATAAACGCCAGTACACGTGCGTTCACAGAACCGGGTCGCCCGCTGCAGGCGCCGCAGTCGTGTGCGCCGTGATGCGGGTTATTGGCACTGCTCGAGCCGTGAGCCACCACATACACAATCGGTGCGAAACGGGTACTCAGTCCGATGCCTCTGAGAAGATTCTCCACCCTGTCGGCCATTTCGGTAACCGTGAACCCTACCTGAAGGCCGTTTTCCGTTTCTCCGTTACTTTCTATCACCAGTTCAGAGCTCAGATTCATATGCGCAAAGGCATCCGAAATTGCCGGGCCCATAGTCGGACTGAAAATATCCCTGAACAATCGGAAAGCGGCCCAGACACCCAGAGAAAGCGAGGCTGCAAACCCCTGCAGGATGGTATGAGAACGCTTGCTGTGCAGAATTTCATGTCCTCTTTTCCCGCCAGACTCTTTTTCCCTGATGAGAAATTTCGGTGTAACCGGAGCGGGACAAAGCTTCTCGTAGAATTTTCCGTTGGCGGGATGAAAGAAGAACTCGACGCCGAAGAACCCCGGAGCTCCCAGGGTTTCACAATTCGGGTCAACGGATTCGATATGCCTTCTGATAGAACATTCGCGTTCATCTATACAGAATATACCCTGGAAGCTTTTTGGAGCACTCCCCTCTTCCCTGTCTGTTTCCCGGACAATTTTGAGTGCCGACAACACCTCGTCGTAGTAATTGAGTTCGAAGGCATCCTGCCATATCATGAGCACCTCATGCCATTCGGTCAACGGAAGTTTTGCAAAAAGGTCAACGGGCTTTATTGGTCTCATGTGTGCCAGCGGTTTCCATCCCGGACCCAGCTCATCTTCGGCGGCATCTATTTCCAGCAGCAGTTCGAAAAAGATCAGTTCCTTCAGCGCAATCTTCTTTGGATACAGCAGCGTGTCGGGTCTGTCTTCAACAGCAGAAACCATTCCGGCCCATCCTCTGTGACTGAACTGCTGATCAAACAGGTACTGTTCATACAGTTTCTCGTCGCCAACCACCAGTGCGAGCAGCGACTCAACCGTAACTGACTCGTCGAACAGAAGATTGCGGGCCCTTCTGGTCTTGAAAAAACTGGTGAACCCATTTTTTTCAACATGGCGCAAGCCGGGAATCAATCCTTCATCCACGAACGGGAAGTGCCAGATTGCCACACCCTGATCGAGGTAACTGCACAACACCCTGAACAGAAGTGGCTGCACAATATTGTCAATATCGAGCCTGTAAATCTCCTTCCAGTATTGTCGGAGACGACCAATCCCTGGTTCGGTGTAGCTGGACTGCGTGCTTCGGAGCGCCTTTTCCATCCAGCTTTTTGCGTCATGAGGACCCTTTCGGGCAAGTACAGCCTGTTCCAGAATTTCATGCCTGATACGGCCAATTTCGTACAGCTTCCTGTATTCATTCAGGTTAAAGGTGGCCTGATGGCCAAAAATTGCCGACGAGGTAAAAATAGCCTCATAAAACGGCAGGTGCTGAAATGCGTGCAGAGAATTGTGATGAATAAAATCCTTCAGCGGTGTTTGTGAAGGCAGATAATGCTTCAATTCATGGATAACAGCATCCAGATCAAAGTTTTCCGTGTTATTTTTCATTTTCAATAGATTGATCAGCCAAAAAATACCTGATACTGCGCGACAAATGCCGATTTTCGAGTCAGATATGCCCCCCCGGAGGAAAAAATCGGTCTGCTCTGAAAGGCAGTGGTCAGTTTTGATGTATGCCCTTTTATATACCAGTTAACTCCGGCATCATAGAACGAAACAGGGTTTTCAAGTGCCTTGTACCGGGCATATTGAACAGAAGCATAAGGCATTACCCCGATTTTGCCAGGTTTGGCAGACAACTTGTAACCGGCCTGAAGGTACAGAACATTACCGGTTCCAACAAGCGGGAAAGCATTGCCCCCACCATTTAGTACTGTCGGGTCGTTATCTCCGTTAGCCGGGTTCATGGCGCCTGCGTTCCGAAGATAATCTGGCCCCAGGTCAAAAAAAGTAACAGCGCCGTAAAAACTGACAGCTGCTCCCCTGTCGTTCAGCGGGGCATCATAATACACATCCACGGCAGCCTGCAACATATCATGTTCGAGGGTGTCGCCCTGCGCTCCGGTGTACCACATGGCACGGGGCTGGTAAACCAACCCCGCACCGATGTTAAAAACAGTCTTGCTTCCAAGGTAAGTCCCTGTGGTGTACGGAGTCAGATTCGATTCTTTGTCGCGAAACTGGCACATGGCATACAGGTTTGTTTCAAAAGCAGGCGGCCTGGGAGAAAAAGAGGCGTTCGGGCCCGGCTTCGGGTTATATCCGGCAGATTTTTGAATGGCCATCGGTTGGGAAAGTGCCACCCTGTAATCCAGCCTGCTGATCTTTCCTTTGGCGTGAACCGACAGTTTTCTGAGAAACTGATCGGTTACATCATTCGTGCTCTGCAGATACAGCGGCGCATCCACACCAAGAATGGAACCAACCGAAGGGCTGGAAAAACGCGACAAGCCGCTCCACCCGCTCAGACCGGCTCCGACAGACAGTTTGTCTTTGATTACAGCATATTCGCCACAGGCATCGTGAACAAAGAAACCCAGTTTCCGGTCACTGATGTTATTGAAATTGTTCTCGCCAATCTGTGCATAGACAAAAATCCGGTCAGAAAGCTGACCAATCGTTTGCATTCGGAAACGCCTTATCCCGATATCCGCTCCGTTTTCTTTCGAATAGCCGAAAATAGTGGTACCCGGATTGTACTCCTGATAACGCACCCAGCTCTGAACAAGGAGCGTAGTTTTAAAATAACCGGAACCGTCTTCATTGAGAAGTATTCTGCCATCTTTTACCCCCTGTGCGTGCAGGAAGGTGGCAAACAGAACCAGACCGGCCAGGGCCGGGTAAATTGATTTTTTCATATTTTTGAAATTGTGTGTAACTGCCGCAGGTCACACAAGTACCTGCCGGAGCCGTCACCACCGGTTTTATGAAGGAAGCTTTCCCGATTTTTTTCTGGCGGCCAGTTTGTGGTCCGAAAGGGGCTGATGACCATCAAATCCGACAATACTGACAGACCCTCCCGCAGCGATGTAATCATGCTCGAAATGATGCAGATTTTCCAACACAGAGTGATCAACCAGGCGTGTTTTTGAAAGATCAATTGTCAGATTCATTCCCTGCGGCACAGCCTCCAGTACATTCTTCAAACCCATATAATTGGTAAACACTGCTGCCTTGTCCACCTCAACAAGGTAGTTCATATCCTCAAAAGAAACACTTACAGGTGCTTTGAACAGCGCCTTCAGCGGTGCGCCATTAATCAGGTGGAAAACAATCTTGAGCAGGATTCCGGCAGCAATTCCCACCAGCAGATCTTCATACAGCGTAAAGAAAATCGTGATGAGAAATATAGCCAGCTGTTCTTTTCCAATATTGAATATATGGATGAATTCTTTGGGGTGTGCCAGCTTGATACCCACGGTAATGAGCATGGCTGCCAGTGCTGTATTGGGAATCATTTCTATATACCGGGTAGCCAGAAGCACAAAAATCAGCATGAAAAGGCCATGAAAGAAATTGGCCCAGCGAGTTTTTGCACCATTATTTACGTTGGATGAACTTCGGGCTACTTCGGAAATCATGGGCAGTCCGCCGAGGATACCCGCCACAATATTCCCGAATCCCACAGCCAGCAAATCGCGGTTGGCATCCGATTTGCGCCTGCAGGGGTCGAGCATGTCAATTGCCTTGACTGTCAGGAGTGATTCCAGGGTACCAACCAGTGCAAACATGATGACATATTTGATGAAAGTTCCCGTCCGGGCCATACCGGAGAAGTCAACATTTACATGGATGTTATCCAGCAGATTTCCAAGATGTACCAGCGCATAGGCGGGTTCAGTGTGCTGAAAATCCATCATCAACTCGGCAGGAATTGCGACCAGCAATACGACCAGCGGGGCCGGAATTTTACTCAGAAAGGAAGTTTTCAGCAATGGCCATCCAAGCATGATGACAAGACTGGCGATACCGATCATCGTCGCTTTCCAGTCAAGGTGCGCAATAAATTCCGGTATTGATGCGAGCAGTTCGAGCGGGCCCTTCCCCTTTGCCATAGCCGGATCAACGTCAAGAAGCACAGGAAACTGCTTGGAAATAATGATGATACCTATGGCAGCCAGCATCCCGTGAATGGCCGAGAGCGGAAAAAAGTCAGCCAGTTTACCCAGTTTGAACAGTCCGAAAAGCACCTGAACGACACCTGCAACCACGATAGCTCCGAGTGCCAGCTTCCAGCCGGTTTCGCCACCGCCGAAGTCGGCGACGGCGCCTGCAACGATCACTATCAGTCCTGCAGCCGGGCCCTTGATAGTGAGCTTCGATCCGGCAAGAAAACTTGCTGCGATACCGCCAATTATGGCTGTAATCAAACCCATGAGTGGTGGAAAGTCGGATGCTTTTGCGATACCGAGACTCAGGGGAAGGGCGAGGAGGAATACAATCAGACCGGAAATCGCGTCTGTTTTCCAATATTGTCTGAGCCCTGCCAGTCCATCGGCAGGGACATTTTTCTCTGTTTTGTTGTACATTTCTTCAGGAATTGCGCCCCAACGCCCGGAGTATCAGCCGGGCAGATGGATACGATGAAAGAAGTGCAACTGCCCGGACGGGCCTTGCAGTTACTGAAAATAAAAAAGAAATCCTGGAGAAATCAGGCAGGGAGCGCGCCACGGAAGGTACCGTGGAGAATAAAGAGCGGGACCGAGGCCCGTCCGAGCAGGCGGCTTTCGCTGCTCCCGACAGCTGCAGAGATTGCAGCGAAGAAAAGTTTTGAAATGGAAGGACAGGAAGGATCGCCCGTGAGTTCGATGTGAAACGGGGACTGGTGCCCGCCATCATCATCGCCCGTTGTGTCAGGGAAGGATGCTGTATCGGGTTCACCTTCACAATCCTCCCCGGGATCAACTGACAGCAGCGAGGAGTCGCCACTGACCAGTTCAAACAGACTCCAGCCTCCATGTTCGCAGTTCTTTGCAAACTCGGCGCCAAACAGCAGTACCAGAAGGAGTAGCCCCTTGATATGTCTGTTCATTGCAGGAGAGAGGAATTTGTTCATAAACACAGGGTAAAAGTATAGCTGTCCTGTATTACCATGCCGTTAATGACTGGTTAAAAGACAAAAAAAATCCCGGCCTTCTCGTTGAAGAGAAATCCGGGATTCAAAAAAGCGCCAAGAAGATTCGCCGCGAGGAGAAAACTAGTTGGAAGAATACTTGAGTTCCTTGATACGTGCCTTCTTGCCAACCAGCCCGCGCAGGTAGTACAGACGTGCACGACGTACTTTACCGCGTTTGATCACCTCGATAGCGGCGATATTTGGATTGGAGAAAGCGAAGATACGCTCGACACCCACACCGTGGGAAATCTTGCGGACAGTGAACGTTTTGGTCAGGCCATGGCCCTTGATTTGGATCACGTCGCCGCGATAGTCCTGCTCACGCGTTTTGTCACCTTCAACGATATTGTAGGTAACAATGATGGTATCGCCAGTTTTGAACGCCGGGAATGAAGGCTTTTTCAGCAGTTGTTCCTGCACAAACTGAACGGCTTCCAGTTCTTTCATCGTATAAAAATTTGTGTGTAGTCCTTTAAAAGAGGCGCAAAGGTAACACAAAGCGTTGTCAATTACCAAATTTTTTTGTGAAAATACCTGATTGTTAATTGCCTGTTAAATTAAGTGTTGCAACACTTAATTATATGAACTTTGTGCCGTCGTCAGCGTTTAACTTCAGACACAATCATCACACTAACAGAATTTTCACCAACCAACCTTTCATTTCATGAAAAAAACTATCTTTCTCCTTCTCCTTTCTGCCCTTGTTTCTGCTGCACAGGCTCAGAACTATGTAGTTAACACAGCCTCCAGCGCTATTGTCTGGAAAGGTTACAAGGTTACCGGCGAACATACCGGAACAGTAAAAATCCAGAGTGGCAAGCTGATCATGAACAACGGTGTTCTGACCGGCGGCGAGTTCACCATTGATATGAATTCTATCAACAACACTGATCTGGAAGGTGAATGGGCCGGCAAGCTGGTTGGCCACCTCAAGTCCGACGACTTCCTCGGTGTGGCAAGTCACCCGACATCCAGACTGGTTATCACCCGTGCCATCCCTGTTGACTCCAAAGGCAACTACAAGATTGTTGGCAATCTCACTATCAAGGGAATCACCAAGGAAGTAAAGTTCCAGGCCAATGTAAAAGAAGCCAACGGGACTGTAAATGCTACCGGAAAAATTGTTGTTGACCGCTCCGAGTATGATATCCGTTACGGTTCAGGCTCCTTCTTCGACGGACTGGGCGACAAAACCATCTACGATGATTTCGATCTTCAGGTAAGCCTCGTTGCCGGCAAGTAAACAGCCTGTTTCGTGCCAGATGGCCCTGCCGGTTATCCGGGAGGGCCATTTTTTTTGGCCGGATACAAATAAATACCGTAACTTTGACGCCACCTTATACTATAACCTGTCTCAAAGCGTTTTTTACGCGATTGGGAATGCCCATGCGCCGAATTTATTCATACACCCTGCTACTGGCCGCTTTTTCCGGCCTTGTTTCCTTCAGTTCACTGAGAAATGAACCCGGAGGATCACCCGTATTGTACAATACCTCTGTTCAGCAGCTGTTGCACCCTGACAACAGCGCAACGGGCGAGGTCTCCTATGCGTCAGAACCCGATTCCAGTGTGCGATTGCAGGTACTGATGCTGAACTACAGTGAATACGGGAGAGCATACAACGAAAAAGTACAGGCAATAATAAGCAGGAATCTGCCCCGGGTGTCTTTCACTGAATATGTTTCCACCGATATACACGGCCTGGAAACGGCACTTCAGTCAACCGATGCTGTGGTAATTGCCTATCCTTCTGCAGCCAGCCCTTCTGCGCTTGCATCCTGCGGCAAGCTGCTGCAGAAATTTGTCCAGGCTGGCGGCTCAGTGATCGTCACAGGCACGCACGAGTTCGAGGTATTGCAGAAATTTGATCTGATAGACCTCGATTTCGGGTATTTCTCCAAGGAAGTTCCCATTCATTGTCTGAATCCCGACCACCCGCTGCTTCAGGGAGAGCCCGCTGATTTTTCCACCACCAATTTTGCCTATCCGCTTGATATTTCCGACCCGGCCTTTGTTTCAGTTGCCGAAGTAGGTGGCTATCCTGCAGTTGGCTACAAACAGCTTGGCAACGGCAGGATAATATATATAGGTGTTGAGTATTACTACGATGAGGAATCGCCTTCCCGTCTTCTGATCAATGCACTGGGCTGGACAGCCCGCAGAGCTGTACCCGACGCATCCGAACCGGCAAAATCAGTAAGGCGCAATGAGGAAGTCCTGCTTGCCGGATCGGTTAAACTCGACAATATTGACCTGAAGGTTTATCCCAACCCCTACATGAGCAAGGCC
>CAILQK010000360.1 GCA_903836265.1 uncultured Bacteroidota bacterium
CGCCATCAATGCCGGCGCCGATGCTGTTTACATAGGCGCACCCATGTTTGGCGCCCGCACCAACGCCACCAATTCAGTAGAAGATATAGCAGAGCTGGCGCGATATGCCCACCTGTTCAGGGCAAAGGTGCTGGTTACCGTGAATACCATTCTTTACGACAATGAGCTGGAACCATGCCGGAAGCTGATATGGGAACTGTACGAGGCTGGTGTTGATGCTGTTATTGTTCAGGATATGGCCATCCTGGAGATGGATTTGCCGCCCATTGCGCTGCATGCCAGTACCCAGGCGAACAACCGGGATGCCGCGCACGTGAAGTTCCTGGCGGATGCCGGAATCAAACGGGTAGTTCTGGCTCGCGAACTGAACCTCGACCAGATCAGGGAGATTCATCAGGCAAGCGATGTTGAACTGGAGTTTTTCGTAACCGGTGCGCTTTGTGTTTCATTCAGCGGCAATTGCTATATGAGTGTGGCCAATGGCGAACGCTCTGCGAACCGCGGCTCCTGCGCCCAGAACTGCAGACTGCCCTACCGCCTGATAGACGGGAAGGGAGAGACCCTGATCGAAAACAGTCACCTGTTGTCTATCAGGGATCTTGATCTCAGCGATGAGCTGCCCAACCTGATTGCAGCCGGCATCACCTCCTTCAAAATAGAAGGCCGGCTCAAGGATGTGGTTTATGTTAAAAACAACACGTCCTACCTGCGCCAGCGGCTCGATGCTTTTCTGGATGCGCACCCGGATGAATATGAAAAAGCATCCTCCGGCCGCACATTCTACCAGTTTGAACCACAGCTCGACCGGTCCTTCAACAGGGGCTACACCGACTATTTTGTCAATCAGCGCAAGGAAAAAATCGGTTCATGGGAAAGCCCGAAATCGCAGGGACAGTATATTGGCAAGTTGCAGGAAATCAGGGCCAATGGCTATCTGATAGAGAATTATGAAGTCCTGAACAACGGCGACGGACTGTATTTCATCAACGAGCTCGGCGTTGCAGACGGTGCACTGGTGAATCTCATTTACAACGATCTGGTTATACCGAATGAATTGAAAATATTGCCCGTTGGGACAGAAATCTACCGGAATTACGATGCAGAATTCAACCGGTTAATAGAACATGAAAACAGTGCTGTCAGGAAAATCGGCATTAAAATGCTGTTTTCCGAGACAGACAGCGGGTTCAGACTGGACGTGACAGATGAGGATGGGCACACCGCGTTCGCCGAAATGGACGCACCAAAAGAAGCAGCCAAAAATACTGCTGAACTGATCGAAAACATAAAACGCAACCTGGCCAAAACAGGCAACACGCCATTCACGGTTGACGCGGTAGAGATTGTTTTTTCGCAGGACTGGTTCCTGCCCAATTCCAGGGTTAATGAAATCCGGCGTTCTGCCCTGGAAATGCTGATGGAGGTCAGGATCAACGGGTACCATCGGGAGGAAATTCCGTTAAAGAAGACAGAGCATCCGTATCCTGTTCAGCAGCTGGACTACACCTATAATGTATCCAACAGGCTGGCCCGTGAATTTTACAGGCGTCATGGTGTCACAGAAATTGAAAAGGCATTTGAGTTGCAGTGGGATCCCGGCAAATCGCGTGTCATGGTTACCAAATACTGTGTGAAGTACGAACTGGGCAAATGTCCGCGTTATCAGCGCAGTACCATGGGTGAAAAACTGGCCGAACCGCTCACGCTCAAGCACGGGGAAGTGGAGTACAAGCTCAAGTTCAACTGCAAGCCCTGCGAGATGGAGATCTGGGAGAAAGACGCCGAGTTTGAGATTGAAGAGGATTGAGGTGAACCTGCTGCAATGACGAATCCTGCATTGACCTCGGATGCAAAGGTC
>CAILQK010000361.1 GCA_903836265.1 uncultured Bacteroidota bacterium
CCGCGCTTGTCCATACACAGCTTCATGATATTTCCGATATAATCGGGCTTGGTGATGATCTGTGCATAAATATAGGGCTCTTCCGCCGAGCTGAGGTGATTGGGCTCGGGCAGGTCGCTTGGCTGGTGAATCATTTTTCGCTCACCCTTCATATTGGTGGCGTAATACGGTACGTTAGGCACCGTTGTAATGATATCCTGATCGAATTCCCGGAAAAGGCGCTCCTGCACAATTTCGAGGTGGAGCATTCCGAGGAAGCCGCATCGGAATCCGAAACCGAGTGCTGCGGATGTTTCCGGTTCGAAAACGAGGGAAGCATCGTTCAGCTGGAGCTTCTCCAGAGAATCGCGCAGATCTTCAAAGTCATCGGTATCAAGCGGATAAACGCCGGCGAAAACCATGGGTTTTACCTCTTCGAAGCCTTTTACGGGCGTCTCGCACGGGCGCGCGATGTGCGTGATGGTGTCACCCACCTTGATTTCGCGGCTCACTTTTATACCCGTGATGACATAGCCCACATTGCCTGCGGCTATCTCCTGAGTTTCGACCATGCCCATTTTGAGCGAGCCAACTTCTTCGGCCACAACCTCCTTGCCGGTATTGTAGAACCTGATTTTGTCGCCCTTTTTAAGGGTTCCGTTCATGACGCGGACATAAGCGATGACACCGCGGTAGGAGTTGAACATGGAGTCAAAAATCATGGTTTGCAATGGCGCCTCCGGATCACCCTTGGGTGCCGGCACGCGGTCAACCACAGCAGCGAGTATGTCGGCGATACCGATACCGGTGCGGCCGGAGGCAGAAATAATATCCTCCCGTTCGCAACCTATGAGATCAATAATCTGATCCTGCACCTCTTCAATCATGGCGCTGTCCATATCCACTTTGTTCACAATAGGAATAATTTCCAGGTTGTGATCAACGGCGAGGTAGAGATTGCTGATAGTTTGCGCCTGAATGCCCTGCGTGGCATCGACGAGCAGCAGAGCTCCCTCGCAGGCTGCGATGGAGCGGCTTACCTCGTAGGAAAAGTCAACGTGACCGGGTGTATCAATCAGATTGAAGATGTACTCCTCCCCGTTGGCCGGGTGTATATAGCGCATCTGGATAGCGTGACTCTTGATCGTAATACCACGCTCGCGTTCCAGGTCCATGTTGTCCAGGGCCTGATCCTGCATCTCGCGCTTGCTGATGGTGTTGGTATATTCCAGCAGCCTGTCGGCAAGTGTACTCTTGCCGTGGTCAATGTGTGCTATAATACAGAAATTGCGAATGTTCTTCATGCGTATGTTCGGATGAACGGGGTTTGAAATTGCGGACGCAAAGGTACGAAAAGGATATCAAGAGCGCCAACTCTACACTACCCTGACAAGATATTTGTTCTTTTTACCACTTTCCACCATCAGGTAGGCTCCGTGGAGCAGATCGGCTAAAGAAACGGTGGCACCCAGATCAGTGACACGCACCTTGTTGACACTGATCATGTTTGACTGTACTGCGCGTTTGGCCTCAGAACGACTTGGCAAAATTTCCGTCAGATCGCTCAGGAAATCGAGTATACTCAGAGGGCTTTCGAGCATTTCTGCTGCTATTTCGGGCGACGGAATCTCGTCGGCAACCTGAGCGAGTGTGGATCTGTCGAGCGTTTTGAGCATGTCAGCATCCGCTTTTGGATCAAAAAGCAGGGCTGATACAGCCTGAACAGCGGTATACGCCTCCTGACCGTGTATCCTCACGGTGATTTCTTCCGCGAAGATGCGCTTCATCTGCTGTGCTGACTCACTGGCCTCCAGTGCTTCAATCTCGGACTGCGTTTTCAGGGAGAAATAGCGCAGATACTTGGGGAGATCCCGGTCGTCGGCGTTCAGCCAGAACTGGTAAAATTTGTAGGGAGTGGTCATCCGGGCATCCAGCCAGATGTTTCCGGCTTCGCTTTTACCGAATTTGGAACCGTCGGCCTTGGTGAGCAGCGGCGTGGTGACAGCATATACTTTCGCATCATCAATCTTGCGGGCCAGTTCTACCCCGGAAGTGATATTGCCGTACTGGTCGCTGCCACCCATTTGCACGGTGATGCGGTGATTGCGATTGAGCAGCACGAAATCGTATCCCTGCAGCAGCTGGTAGCTGAATTCGGTGAAGGAAATACCCGACTCACTCTCGATACGACGGCGAACACTCTCTTTCGACATCATGTAGTTTACAGTGAGATATTTGCCCACATCGCGGAGAAACTCCAGTACGCCCATCTTGTCGTAAAAAGACAGGTTGTCGAGCATCAGCGCATGATTGGGTGTTTCGGGGCTGAAATCAAGCAGATTTTTGGCCTGATTCATGAACTGTTCGGTATTTCGGTCCAGCTCTTCTGTTGACTTCAGATCGCGCTCCTTGTCCTTGCCGCTGGGATCACCGATGCGGCTTGTGGCGCCGCCAAGCAGCACAACAGGCTGGTGTCCTGCCCGCTGAAGGAAAGTCAGCAGCATGATCTGCACGTAATTGCCTATAGTCATGGAGGGGGCCGTTGGGTCAAAGCCAATATAGGCGCGCACCATGCCTGACTTGAAATGTTCTTCTATTCCCGGTGTCACATCGTGGATCAGTCCACGCCACTTCAATTCTGAGATAAAATCCTGCATTCAGTAGTTGTTGAAAATCAGGCGCAAAATTAAGCGCTTGTTCCCGACTTTCACATGTTTTACAATTTATCCCAGTCTTTAAAAAGGGAATATTTAATGACCTCCACCTGCTTTCTGTATTCAACCCATTGATTGTCAAACAGTTTGTTTATCTTTTCAAGAATTGTTTCAGTTTCGCGGCGGGCTTTGTCCATGGCCACTTTGGCGGTGGCATTTGGTGCGCCCATATTACCATTGATATAACCCAGTGCATTCCAGTAGAAAGAATTGAGTCCCTGTCTGCCCCGCTGAATACCTTTGGTTTCCTTGTGGTTGAAGAACTCATCCTTCAGCACACTGATTGAATCTTTAACAGTGTTTCCGAGTTTCAACGTTTCTTTCTTGATACTGTCTGGAACATTGACAAACTGACTTTCCACGAGTCCGATGATTTTCTCGGCCTCTTTCAGTCGGTCGTAGGCTTTGGCTGCCTTTTCTGCCAATGTATGTATCTCCCTGACTGCCTGATTTCTCGCCTGACGATCTGCGAGGGAAATTTTCAGTCGCGGATCATCGAGGACGGTAACCACGACAGAGTCGAACCTGTCCATATATTTCACCCTGACCAGGTAGTCTCCGGGCAGTGCCTGCGGCCCCCCGCCGGGTTCCAGCTGATCGGCCGGAGGATCATTTTTGGATGGAAAGCGCACACCTTTGGTATCCATTCCCCACCAGATTGCGCTGTTAAACATGGTATCGAGTTCGGTCTTGAACCTCCTGACCGTGTCTCCGTTCATATTTGAAATGATAACAACAGCCATTTCCTTCTTCTTTTCTCCTCCTCCGCGTTTTTTGCCCTCTTTGGGTTTTTCCTCCTTGTCTTTTTTCTCTTCTTTGGCGGGAGCAGGTTTCTGTCCGGGTTTCACCCAGACGGGAATTCTGACTGACGTGCCCTTGTTTTCTCCCTCGTAAGTGGCATCCACTGCGAAACGGGGACCATCGAAAGAACGGTATTCCGCCAGTATTCCCGGTTGCGCTTTCATGATTTTTAGCGGTTGATCAAGCAAAGCACCTTTTGTAGCAGCGATTTCGCGGAGCGGAGCCAGATTGTCGAGTACCCACACTGCCCGGCCGAATGTGGCAATGACCAGATCTCCGTCGCGTTTCTGAATTTTCATATCATATACCGGCACAGAGGGGAATGACTCCTCTGGCCATTTCACCCAGTTTTCACCATAGTCAACAGATACATATAATCCCTGATCGGTACCGAGGAAAAGCAATGAAGGCACCTCGGTATCCTGCACCATTGACAAACAGAAGTTGCCGCCAGTTCCCCCGGCGGTCGGCAGATTCTTCGGTGACGCCAGTCTTTTCCACTTTCGTCCGTAGTCTGTGGTGTGGTACAGGTAAGGATTCCAGTCATTCTGCCTGTAATTATTCATTACAACGAATGCTTCACCTTTATTTACAGGAGAAGCCTCCATCGCCGGAATCCAGGCGTTTTTGGGTGCATCGGGGAGTTTTTCAGCGAAATTCTCCCAGTTTGCACCGCCATCCCGGGTGAGTTGCACCTGTCCATCATCGGTGCCAACCCAGACAACATCCTTTTCCAGAGACGATGGGTTAATGGCAATGATCGTACAGTGATTCTCAGCATTGGTAGCATCGGGCGTCAGTCCGCCGGATATATCCTGGTGCATTTTGGAGGTATCACTGGTTGTCAGGTCGGGACTGATGATTTTCCAGGTTTGTCC
>CAILQK010000362.1 GCA_903836265.1 uncultured Bacteroidota bacterium
GGGCGGAGCCATATTTCTGAACAGTTGCACTCGAAACACCATTGCCGATCAGGGAGCGCATTTCCTCCAGGTGGTCATTCCAGATTTCGATAATGTCCCTTGACTTGCCAGAGTTGATACCGAGAAGTGCGTCGCGAAGCATGGCGGCAGAAACCACGTCCGTTTCATTGAGAAGATCATTGTACTTGCTGCGAGCTTTGAACTGCAGCGTGTCAATGAGCTCGTTCAACTGTTTGGCGGCTTTGGAGTTGCCGTACTGGCGGCCAGTGGATGAGTTCCACTCTTCGGGTTTGACCGTTCTTTTGAGGTTGACAACAGCTCTGTCCCCGTTGATATTGATCTTCATGAGGACGGGAACCTCTCCCTGTTTGTTCACCTTGGTTCTGCTGATGCAGAAGAGAATTGAAAAGTTTGATCTTGTGGACGACATTGGCTAAACTTTTTAAAGTTACGCCACCCCATTTCTGTGATGCAAAGATACGTCCACCGGGGAAAATAAAAGTATATATAACTAATTGATTTTCAGTGCCAATGAGTGCCAGTGTGTGCCAAAAATCCTGATTTCTGGGTTCCCAAAAGTGAAAAACGGGTTTGGGAACCCCACAAGTAGCAGAACTATGGCAAAAAATGTCACTATTTGACCCACGCATAACAAAAAAAAATGCGTGTAAATCACTGATTTACACGCATTAGGCCACTTTTTAGTGTTTTTTAAGCGGAGGAGGAGAGATTCGAACTCCCGGTACCTTTCAGTACGACGGTTTTCAAGACCGCTCCATTAAACCACTCTGGCACTCCTCCGTTGCTGTTTTTGAATTCAGCGGCGCAAAGGTATAATCAGGTTTCCTTTCCACCAAATCATTTTTGAACTTTTTTGTAGAATACAATAATGTAAGGGGTATTATCCGTCTTTATAGTGTTTGGCACTATTTTTGTCAGAATAATGCAGAATCAGATATGGTAGTGTAGGAAGGTTTTGTCTTTTAGCGGAACTTATTATCGTTTAATCCCGGATGTGTACGTATCGCCTGTCTGATAGAAATTTATCTCACGCTCATATCATCTCGTTTCCAAATGCCCGATTGCTTCATGCTGCCTGCAGCGCCGCCCCGACTCCCCGGCATATCTCTGTTTATCCCTCTTGTGTTTTTGATGCTGGCAGGTCCCCCGGTCGCAAAATGCCAGTCTCTGAAGTTGTACGGAAATGCACGAGTCTGGATCGCTGAAAATCAACGCGTTCAGGCGCCCGACGGTCTCACTGTCCTTGATAATGCCCGCCTGGAACTGCCGGCCACACTCTCCCTGAATCCGGGTAGTGTGTGGATGGCCGACTCCTCCGCCTCGTATATGGTGTATGGTGTGCCGCCAGCCGCCGAGGCGCTCTTTTTTTCAAAATGTACCAGCGGTCTATCGAACCTGTCTGTCACTAACGAAAGTAACGATTCCTCCAGTTTCTCGCTCCGGATAGCAAATGTGGCTCCCGCAGGTCTGTCCGCGCTGCCTGTTGTCTGGAAGTTGTCGCAACCTGTGCCAAATTCGCTGTGCAATCTGTCTTTCTCCTGGGATGCCGGCCTCGAACCGGTTGCTATTCCACAAAAACGTCTGTTCGCAGCTGATGCCGGACCGTGGACTGAACTGCCGCTCGTCAATACTTCGGTAAACGGCTTCTCGCTGTCGTACTCCGGCTTCGATCTGCCACCGAACGAAACACGGTTTTCCATAGCCCGTTCGCTCGTTTCTTCTGCCAGTGATGTGCAGTCTGGCACCGATGGACTCTGGCTGGGACAGAATGTGCCTAACCCCGCCAGCGGCCCGTCAGTGGTAGATTTCATACTGCCCGGCTCCTGTACGGTCGAATGGATCTTCACCAGCTCGAATGGGACCGTAATCAACAGGTTCTCCCGCGATTGTCCCGCCGGCCGTAATCAGGAGTTGATTCCACCCATGGGCTCGCCCGGCCTGTATTACTGCCAACTTAGAACTCCATACGGCACTTTGTCCAGAAAAATGATTGTTATATAGTATCTGTAAATACGCTGCTCCTGCCCCCCGGGATAAACGAAAACACGCGCTCAATGAAAAATCAAATATTGTCAGGCTGGTTCACGGCCTGCCTGCTGCTGATTAATGCAGCTCCGCTTTTGTCTCAAACGGTTATTGGTAACGCTCCTCCCGACAACTCGGCCGCTCTGCTTCTTCAGGACGGCAACAAGGGATTCTTGCTGCCGCGCATGACGACCGCCGACCGCGATTCTATCAGACTCCCGGCACCGGGACTGATGATTTACAATCTGTCCAATTATTGTGTCGAAATAAACACCGGATCGGCCAGCAGGCCCGAGTGGCTGTCAACAGGCTGCCGGCGTGCCTCGGTCGCCAGTCTGAACTGTAATGCCCTCGTGACCTCCGGTAACACAGCCGCATATATCGCTGTGCAGGGCGTATCACTTTCACTTTCTTACTCAGGTGGAAACGGAGGTGCATATGATGAACTGTTTTTGCCCTCCAGAGGGGTGACCGGCCTCACCGCGCACCTGACAGCAGGAAATGTATCTGTAGGGACTGGATTGCTTTCTTTTGCTGTCAGCGGCACTCCATCTGCTCCGGGGAATGCACTGTTCGATCTGGAATTTGGCGGTGAAACCTGTTCTCTGTTGTTAACGGTGGCTGATGTGAATGAATGTGGCGCCTTTCTGGCACCCGGTGTATGGAAAAAATGGATGTGCTTCAATCTTGGTGCCGGCAGTACCAGTATCAATCCGTTCGCTCCTGCCTGGAATAGTGTCGGCAGCTACTGGAGGTGGGGTAATCTGCCGCTGAGTGCACCCGGTCCCGCAGGACCCACACCCACCCAGACGAATGAAGGTAATATCCAGGGGTGGCCAGCACTCTCAGTTGTTGCTCCCGACGATGCATGGTCTGATCTGACCAAAACGACGAAAGACCCCTGTCCCGACGGATTCAGGCTGCCCACGAAGGAAAACTGGGATCAACTCATTGCTAATAACCCGCTGTCTTACACCGGTACGTGGATAGAAAACACCTCCAATTACAACTCGGGTCTGATGGTGGGCGACAGGTTGTTTCTGCCGGCTGCCGGACAACGCGGTATGACGTACGGCGAGTCTGATAACCGGGGCGACGCCGCCTGTTACTGGAGCAGCAGCCGCTTCGAGGGGAATAACTTGTCCGCATGGTCGTTTTTCGCCGAAAATGGTATTGCCTCTACCGTACTCCTGTCACGCAACAGCGGATTTTCTGTCCGCTGTATCAGTGAATAACCTGTCTGTAGTTTTCATTCTTACGCTCAATCTTTACCTATATGAATAACAGAATACGCTTTTATGTTACGCTGCTAATCCTTGCTGCCTTGGCCGCTTTTTCACCCGCTACGGCCCAGTTTGTGGTAGGCGGCGCAGCTCCCGACAGTTCGGCGGTACTGGAGGTACAGGGAAAAAACGGCGGTTTTTTGCCTCCCCGCATGAGTACCAACGAGCGAAACGCTGTTCAACAGCCGGCTACCGGACTCTTGATTTACAATGCCACCACGCATTGTATGGAGGTGAATGTAGGTACACCGGATTCTCCCGACTGGACGATGGCTGTCTGCCGAGCCGGAAAACTGGATGGGCTCGATTGCTCCAATCCGCTTCTTCTGGGCGGTCTGGTGAAATCGGAACCCGCTCAAAATGTCTCGTTTGTCATTCATTATACCGGTGGCAACGGAGGGGTTTATGAAGAAATTCGTGTTTACTCCACCGGTGTTTCCGGACTTGTTGCCGCTGCCAGTACCGGTAATCTGGCCGAGGGCGACAGCTCCCTGACTTTCAGGATTACAGGTACGCCCGCGAGCGCGGGTATTGCCAGTTTTATGGTCAGAATTGCCGGAAAATCGTGCAGTGTATCGGTACCGGTACGGTTGCCGGATGCGATTGTCAGTGATTTGCATTGCGGTTCGTACTCTTTTTCCTCTTTACCGATAGCGTGGCACTACAATAATATCGGTCTTTATGTGCCTTATTCAGGCGGAAACGGGGGAGCTTTCGGAGGGCTACAGCTTCAGTCTATGGATGTAACAGGACTTACAGCCAGTCTGTCGCCCGGCACCCTGAATGAAGGAGCGGGTATTCTTTTTTTCAGAGTAACGGGTATAACCAATTCCGGAGGAACTGCCCGTTTTGAGCTGACAATTGGCGGAAAAGTATGTATTCTTTATCTGCCTGTCAATGCACCATCGGCTGCAGTCGCTGCGCTGCAATGTAATGCCGCCACCTTCATCGGTTCTCTGACTTCGGGTATTCCTTCTTCTGTCAACAATGTAATCAAATTGCCATACACTGGTGGGAATGGGGGTGCATACACATTCAAGCAGTTTACTTCCACCTCGGTACCCGGACTGACGGCTACATTGCTCCCCGGAGTTCTGGAAATAGGGTCGGGTACGCTCACGTTTGTTGTCACAGGTACTCCTGGTAACGGCGGGTTCGCCCGTTTCAACCTGAAGCTGGGCGATAAAAACTGCAATTTTCAGGTGCAGGTGGCCGGTGAAATACTGTGCGGCGCATACATTGCTCCGGGAGTCTGGAAGCAGTTCGCCTGCTATAATCTTGGCGCGCTGAATATGGTTGATTACCCGTTCACTCCGTCGTGGGATAAAAACGGCGGCTACTGGCAATGGGGCACAAAGGATCCGGTTGCACCCAATCCTGCCAGTCCGTCGGCTGCCGATGCCAACGCCGGTCCGATACCCGGCTGGGTCAACTATATCGCTCCGGACGGAGCATGGCAGGAAACAGTCAAAGGAAGTGAAGATCCTTGTCCCGACTTCTACCGTGTTCCGTCGAATGCTGAGCTGGAGGGAGTGGTGGCGAATAATGCCTCGATCCGTACCGGAACCTGGACTTCAGGGGCTACTAATTACACTGTTGGGACCCTCTTCGGGGATGCTCTGATGCTCCAGGCCGCAGGATGGAGGTTCCATACCAACGGAGAACTCGAGAACAGGGGGTCTGCCGGATTTTACTGGAGCAGCACCGGTACTAACCAGTACTACGGAGCAGGTTTTATCGTGGGAGCCTATGCCAGCTGGGTTTATACATTCGGTCGTGATTTCGGTTTAACTGTACGGTGTATTCATGAATGACATTTAAAAATTACATAATATGAAAAAAATGACCCGGCCTGCGCTGGCCTTCGCCATATTTCTTCAGCACCTGATCATATACCCGCTAACCGCTCAGATGCTGATAGGGGAGGGCACTCCCGACAAATCGGCAGTTCTGGAGGTTAAAAGCAGCAATGCGGGTTTTCTGCTTCCCCGCTTGTCCTCCGCTGGTCGCGACAGTATTTCGAAGCCCGCCACCGGTTTGATGATATTCAATACCTCTACCAGATGCGTGGAGGTGAATTCCGGTACGGGCGCCATTCCCGTGTGGAGGGTGGCTGGTTGCCGTCGTCCGGCTGTTGCATCGGTCAATTGTACCGGAGCAGTAACAGGCGGGATGTTCACCGAAACGCTCGTCGCCAGTAATGTGGAAATCTCCCTGAATTACACTGGCGGGAACGGAGGCCATTACGACGGCGCCAATATTTATTCGCAACAGGTAACCGGCCTCACAGCCAGTCTGAGCGAAGGCAACCTCGCGGAGGGCGACGGCACTCTGCAGTTCCTGGTTTCAGGTGTGCCGTCTGGTCCCGGTCTGGCGGTATTCGACCTGCCCGCTGGCAATCAGTCCTGCCGGCTGGAGGTACTGGTGGAATCGCTCGATTCCTGCGGGGCGTATATCGGACCCGGAATTTGGAAAAAATTCGCTTGTTACAACCTCGGTTCACTGAGTGCGCCTTCGGGTCCCTTCAGCCCCGACTGGCGGATCAACGGCGATTACTGGCAGTGGGGGAGGAAGACTCGCTGCGCTCCCGGTCCAGCCTCCGCTACTGTCCCGAACCAACTCCCGCAGTCAGGCTGGATTTCCTATCCGGACGGCGCCGCCCCGGGTTCCTGGAAAGATTACGAAAAAACGGTTCTCGACCCTTGTCCCGCCGGATACCGGGTGCCTACGGTTGATATATGGGAGGCGGTGATAGCCAATAATCCACAGACAAAAATTGGAACGTGGCAGAGCAGTGCCACCGGGTATTCCTCCGGCACTACTTTTGGAAACAAACTGTATCTGCCCGCGGCCGGGTCGAGGGAATACAACAGTGGGGGACTGGTTTTCCGGGGGGCTTATATCTGCTATCTGAGTAGTACGTTAAATAACCTGAATGCAGAAGCGCTTACTATTTCTTTGCTGGGAACAAGTATATCGGGAATTTACAGGAGTCAGGGCGCTTCTGTGCGGTGTGTCGCAGAATAACGCCGTCATATATCCATCCTCCACTCACGCACGGGCAGGCGCTCGAGCGGGTACCAGTTGCCCCACCAGTCGAAATATTCCAGGTTGTTGAAATTGAGTTTGTAGTCAAACTCGCTCGGAATATCGTAGATAAACCCGGGATAGTAATATGAGCGCTTCTGTTCGATGGCAAACTCAATCTCTTTCAGCATGGTGAAGGTGCCCAGTCCGCGCTGCCATTCCTCCGGCTCGAAAATGCCGTAATTTCCGGCCACACTCTTTCTTCCTACGTGAAAAAAGCTGGAAGCGATGTGCCGGTCGTCCTTGTAAACATCGAACTCTATCCCGAAACAGGGCATGATACTGCTGAAAAAACTGAAAAACCCGTAGATACTGTGGGGGCGGTTGTGTGTGAACCGCCGGGCATGCCGTTCGAACAGTTCCTCGTGCATGGGCTGTATGTGCAGCGTGCGCCTCAACACGGTCAGGTCGCTGTTTTTCCGCAGGTTCTTTCGCTGGCTTTTGCTGAACTCAAAGTTCTTCAGGTTGATACGCAACAGTATCACGCGGCATTGCCTTCCGCGCCACTCCCAGTAGTTTCGCCGGAAAAGTACGTCAGCCCAGTACGTCCACCCATCCTCACAAAAACGGTCGAAAACCATCGTGTGCAGCGATTGCATGGGAACGTATTCTTCAATTTCTGCCGGATTGAAGGAGATATCTCTCAGTAAAGGAATTGTTTTGGGTCGCACGGGTTCTGATGAGTATTGGTTTGCGAGGGGCGAATTTATGCCGCTGACCAAAATTAATGAAAAGAGAACGCCGAATTCTCGTTAATTTTGCGGCCCTAAATTCAACAATCTGGCCTAATTGCTTGTTTATCAAGATTAAAAGCAGTTTTCCGGTCAGGAAAAATACAACCTTTTCCCATGTCAAAAAGAGTACTCATCATCGGCGCTGGTGGCGTAGGCAGGGTAGTAGCCTACAAATGCGCTCAACACCGCGACGTTTTCGGCGACATCATGCTCGCTTCCCGCACCAAATCCAAGTGCGATGCCATCGCTGATGCCATTCACGCTGCCTACGGCGGCAAGAAAATAGAAACCGCCCGCGTGGACGCCGACAATGTGGCTGAAACGGTGGAACTCATCCGTCAGTTCAAGCCCGAACTGGTTGTCAATGTGGCGCTCCCGTATCAGGACCTGCCCATCATGGATGCCTGCCTCGAAACAGGGGTTCACTATATGGATACCGCCAACTACGAGCCCAAAGATGAAGCCAAATTCGAGTATTCCTGGCAGTGGGCCTATCAGGACCGCTTCCGCGAAAAGGGTCTCATGGCACTGCTCGGCTGCGGATTCGATCCGGGTGTAACCAGTGTGTACACAGCCTACGCAGCCAAACACTACTTCGACGAAATTCACGAGCTGGATATCGTTGATGCCAATGCCGGCAGCCACGGAAAGGCCTTCGCCACGAACTTTAACCCGGAAATCAATATCCGCGAGGTGACGCAGAAGGGTCGCTTCTGGCAGGACGGTCAGTGGGTGGAAACAGAGCCGCATGAAATCTGGAAGGATATCAATTACCCTGAAATTGGCCCGAAACGCTCTTATCTGATCTACCACGAAGAACTGGAGAGTCTGGTGAAGAACTTCCCGACGCTGCGCCGCGCCCGCTTCTGGATGACGTTCAGTGAGCAGTATCTCACGCACCTGCGCGTGATTCAGAATATAGGTATGGCCGGTATCGAGCCCATCAATTTCAACGGTATGCAGATTGTTCCGCTGGAATTCCTGAAGGCGGTGCTGCCCGCACCGGAGGAACTCGGCGAGAACTACACGGGCTTTACCAGCATCGGCTGCCGCATCAAAGGGGTGAAGGATGGTGCAGAACGCACTTATTATGTGTGGAACAACTGCAGCCACCAGGCCGCCTATCTGGAAACCGGCACGCAAGGTGTCAGCTATACTACCGGTGTGCCTGCCATGATTGGCGCACGCATGATTCTGGAAGGCACCTGGAAGGGTGCCGGCGTTTTCAACGTGGAGGAAATGAACCCCGACCCGTTCATGGAACGCCTCAACCTCGACGGCCTGCCCTGGCACGAACAGGTGAATATTGATCTCGAAATGGACTAAATTTTTCTCTGGTGAGAATTCTGCTTGTAGAAGACGAAGACAGCATCCGCGACGCCGTCAGGCTCAATCTTGAGCTTGACGGCTACGAGGTGGTATGCACAGGTAACGGGAAAAAAGCCGTCGAACTGATCCATGGTCAGCATTTCGACCTGCTCCTCCTGGATGTCATGCTGCCCGATATGGACGGTTTCAGTATCACCGAACAGGTCAGACTGACGAATCCTGATGTTCCTATTCTGCTGCTAACCGCCAAGGATACTGCCCAGGATCGCATCACCGGACTGAAAAAAGGAGCCGACGACTACCTGACCAAGCCTTTCCACCTGGAAGAACTACAGCTCCGGGTATCCAAGCTCCTGCAGCGCAGTCAGCGCGCCAGGGGAGAAGGGCCCGCTTTTTACGAGTTCGGTGGCAATAAAATTAACTTCGAAACCTTCGAGGCAGGTACCTTCCGGGGCGAAGCGATTACGCTGACCAAGAAAGAAGCCATGCTGCTCAAATTGCTCATTGACCGCAGGAATGAAGTGGTCAGCCGGCAGCAAATCCTGCAGTCGGTGTGGGGCTATGATGTTTACCCGAGCACCCGCACGATTGATAATTTCATTCTGGCCTTCAGAAAGTATTTTGAAGAGGAACCCAGAGAACCCCGGTTTTTTCATTCCATCCGCGGGGTAGGGTACAAGTTCACTAACTGATTATGGACAATCTCGGGCTGCTGCTGAGCCGTTTTGACACGCATCCCGTTGTGAATGCGGTCATCAACAGACTGAACCAGGACGAATCACCGGTCAGGATTCAGGTGGCCGGACTCACGGGCGCACTCGAGTCGTTTGTAATGGCCTCCATCGCCCGCAACTACCGCCGCGGACAAGGAAGTATCCACCTGGTTATTGCCAACGACAAGGAGGAGGCCGCTTTCAGGCTGAACGACCTGGAGGGAATGCTCGGCAGGTCAAATGTGTTCTTTTTTCCTGATTCTTTCAAAAAACCGCGCGCTTTCGATGTCCTCAGTCAGACACAGATTCTCCAGCGCTCTGAAACAATCAGCAAAATCACCATGCAGTCGGGGGTATCGGTTATTGTAACCTACCCGGAAGCGCTGTTTGAAAAGGTGGTAAAACCCGAGGTGGTGCAGCAAAACCTGATTCAGGTGCGCAAGGGAGAGAAGCTCGATGTGGACTACATGATCGAAATTCTGGTTACGTACGGCTTCGAAAGATCCGATTTCGTGTATGAACCCGGTCAGTTCAGCGTGCGGGGCGGCATTATTGACCTGTTCTCTTTCGGCAACGATCTGCCTTACCGGATTGAACTCTTTGATGAAGAAGTGGAAACACTCCGCACTTTTGACCCCACCACGCAGTTGAGTATCCAGCAGCTCAGCGAACTCAGGATTGTCCCAAACCTGAACACGCAGTTCAAACGGGATGAAAAGGCATCGCTGCTGGAGGTACTCCCCGACACAGCACTGGTCTGGGTGCGCGACCTGGAATTTCTGATTGAAAGGCTTCAGCGGTGCTTCGAAGACTCCGAAAAGTATGCTTCACAGGTTTCAGTGCTCGATTCAGCCGAACTCCGGGAGATCTTCCGCGACAGAGCCTTTGTTTTCCCCGGTCATATTCTTGAAGATCTTTTTAACCATCCGCTGCTGTTCATCGCCGGTGATATGGCACAAATCAGAAAGAACCACCCGGCGCTGTTCTCTGCCCCATGAAAAAGGAACTGCTCAAACTGGCCAGACTGAACGGTGAACCCGAGATTTTTTACTCCATTCAGGGAGAAGGCAAGAGCACAGGTGTACCCTCAGTCTTCATACGCACCTCGCTCTGCAATCTGCATTGTATATGGTGCGACACCGATTATACCTGGAACTGGAAGGGCACCCGCTTCAAACACGTCAGTGATGCCGATCCGTCGTACCGCAAGTTCAGTATGGACGAATGGATCGCCGAATGTGAGGTAGGGGACATTGCCGCCAAAGCAGCCTCTTACCGCTGTAAAAATATCATCCTGACCGGCGGAGAACCCATGATGCAGCAGGAGCGGCTTTCCGAACTCATGCTGCTGCTGAAAGACCTTGTCCCGGGCGTCCGGTTTGAAACAGAAACCAACGGAACCATCGCCCCGGCCGCCAATTTCGATGCCCTTATTGACCAGTATAATGTGTCGCCCAAACTCTCCAACAGCAACAATCCGAAAAAACTGAGGGAAAAACCCGATGTACTTCGTTTTTTTGCGCAAAGTCCGAAATCAGTCTTTAAATTTGTGATCGCAGACGCAGCTGATCTGGCCGAGGTACTGGAAATTGCCAACACCTACCGGATCTCCGAAGAGAAAGTCTGGCTGATGCCGGAGGGGACTTCCGCATCAGCGCTCGCGCACAGGCGCGTGTGGCTGGTGGATATCTGCAAGGAATACGGTTTCCGCTTTTCCGACAGGCTGCACGTACAGATCTGGGGCAGCAAAAAGGGCGTTTGAAGATTTTTCATTGAAAACACCGCAAATAATGAGTCTTATCAGACAAACAGCCGGCAATATAGCCCGCAAAACCCTGCTTTTTTCAACTGTTCTCCTCCTCCTTTTCGGAGTGGTTTACTATTTCTACCGCACTTACACGATCAGCGAAGGCTCCCGCAGCGGTGTGCTTTTCAAAATATCCAAACGCGGACTCATCTTCAAAACTTTTGAGGGCCAGTTGCACCTCGGAGGCAGCGTGATGATGACCAAGGAGAGTATCTTCGATTTTTCTGTCAGTGACGCCAATGTCTATCACGAATTGCAGAATTTCGAAGGCAAAAATGTGAAGCTGTACTACCACGAACTGATTGATGCCTTTATCTGGCAGGGTGAAACGGATTATATCGTTTACCGCGTGGAGCCCATCCAGTAATTCGCAGCATCAACGCAGATCGTACTTTCTGAAGCTGACCCAGCCCATCAGACAAAACGCAGCTGCCGCCAGACTGGTAAACTGAATACCCAGCGGATCGGCTGTGCTCCTCCCGAAAAGCAGCAGCGACGGAAAGACCAGATTGGCTATGGAGATCCCCAGCTTCATGGTAAAAGCTGTGACGCCGTAAAACATGGCCGTCACTGATTGTCCCGTTGTACGAAAGTTATAGTCGGCTTCGTCGCCAACAATCGCATTCGGAAGTACGCCGAATACTGCAAGCGGTATCGAGGCCAGTCCTGCGATGCCGTACAATAGCCATTCCTTCGGGAAGGTAATCATGGTGCTGGCACTGGTAATCAGGAAAATGGAGGCAAAAATGATGAACGATGCAGACAACATCGCCTTCTTGCCTACGCGACCGGTAACCCATTTCACCGGAAAAAACAGGATGAAGCTGCCCGCAAAGCTGGCCAGTGAAAACATAAATGCCATGCTCAGGTCAAGTCCGAGCAGTACGGTCACGTAATAGCTTACTCCCATCTGAATGAAGGTGAGCGACAGCCAGTACAAGAAATAGGAGGTCAGAAACCACCTGAAGTTCCGGTCGGCAGCTACTGATTTCAGCGACTGCCAGAATGGTTGTGTGTCCTGTACGGTGTGTGCGTATTTGTTCTCGTTCACAAACAGGGCAGGAATCAGCATCAGTACGGCTGCCGCTATGTGCAGGTACATAATGGCCTGCTGAAAGGCCTCGGGCGACCGCATCCCTGCGTCCTCAAAATACCCCTTCAGTATGTAAACACCATTGCCCAGCACGAAGCCGAGTGCCCAGGCGACGGATACCACCACGCTCGTGCGCATGCGATCCTCCCTGCTGTGACTCAGCTCTGCCATCAGGGCATTGTACGGTATCACATAAAAGGCAAAAAACAGGTAGTAGAAAATCAGACAAAACGCCAGCCACACAAAATTGGTGGCTGATTCGGCCTCGCTCTGCGGGAAAAAAATGAGCGCCCCGAAGAAGGCAAGGGGTATGGCCCCCCTGAGCAGAAACCACCTGCGCTTGCCTGATCTCGCCTTTTTGCGGTCGCTCCACCAGGCAATCAGCGGATCCGCGACGCCATCGAGCAGGCGACCCAGCGCGCTGAGTAGCCCCACCAGCGTGAGAATCCAGAAGACCGGTCCCTGATAAATGTAGGAAGGGAAGGATGAAATACCCTGCTCAGGTGGCATATAAAAATAAACAAGCAGGTTGCCGGCTCCGAAACTGGCCAGCGACCAGCCCATTTGACCGAGGGCAAATACGGCCAGTACGCGGAGCGGGGTATGTTGCGGGCCAACGGGTTGAACGGCAGGCATCCCGATATGTTTCCTTTTTGACATGATGGCAGGGTTTCAGGTGATACTTATGAATGGGTCACGGGTGTTCATTTGAGGATATAAAGATATGACAATCCGATAATAATCCAAAATCAAAACGAATCCGAACACAACATCGGTCATGGCTTGAATTGACCGTCAGAAGACTCCTGTTTTCGACACTGGGACACCCAAAATAAACATTTTTTTTACACAAATAACTGATATACAATAGATAGTATACAGAATTAGAGTGATAGCCTTCCGCGCACCCGCAACCTGAAGTTGTGAAGCCCGCAAGGGATGAAAATGTTGTAGTCACGCAAATCAGTTCTCCAAGTTCTACACACAATAATCTTTTGATCGTCGCCTGAAATCAGTACGTTCTTAACGCAATGTCTTTTTTTTACCACTGAACTCCTCTTCTTGCGTTTCGTGGTCGCCAGAACGCAAGATAGGCCGTTCTACGCCGTCAATGATCACCCGTTTGCGATCTCCGATGGCCTTGTTCAGGCGTTCTGAAACACGTTGCGGCAAATCGCCTTCCCGATGGAGGGTTTCTTGCAACAATGGGCGCAGGGTTTTCAGCCACACATTCGCATGAGGTTGCTCCATCCCAAACTGGGTGGCCAAGGCCTCTTGCGTAGGGTAGTTTTTATGTTCGTACAGCAAAAACAACAACTTGTCCTCAGTGGTAGGCAACATGGAGTTCTTACGCTCCTTTTTTACCTGCCGCTTCCGGGGTTTCCCTTCAAGCGTGGTGTTTTTGATGTATTTTTCCCATACCGGTGTGAATTTGGCGCATAAAGCCTCGAATTCTTCCGGTTGAAATCCTGTGAGACGGAGGACTCGATCCTTTTTCTCACGAATGTCTCGGTATCGTAACGCTTCCATCCCGCTAAGGTATGGTGCGCGTCATCTTATTTCTCTAATTCTGTATACTATCTAATAAACACTCATTCGACTATAAATCTTCCTGTCGCAATTCCTCGATTCGGCACAATTACCTTGAACAAGTAAACTCCCTGTTTTAAGCCCGTAATGTTTACCTGTATGCTATCGGAAGTTCGCATCGTTGCAGTCACAACCATTTTCCCGCTTACGTCAAATATTTGGGCTTGAACTGCCTCGCCTGATATGGGCAATTTAATGTTTAGCATTGCTTTTGCGGGATTTGGCCATACCCTTATATCAAATATGGTTGTGCCTTCCTTTGAAGATGTTGTCTGGCAAAAAGGATTAAGATTCAAAAAATTACCACTCAAGGCCGGGCTTTTAAACGACATGAGATTCATTGGAATATGCTCTTCCTGCAAAGCGTTGATAGCTCGAGGAAAAAGCCAACCGGCCGTGCTGCCAATGTCTTCTAAAAATTGGCCGCTGTACCAAGAAGGCAGGAATGGGCCATCATTCCCGACCTCGGAAAAGGTTTGCGCCCATACCTTTTGGCCATTCAGGTCAAGCGTCGTGGTATCCAATATCAATATGTCAAAATAGGGGCGGGAAGGGCTTGCATAGAAAGCAGAGTCCACCGCCGATTGGTTGAAGGTGTCGAGTACCATTGGGTAGCGGATTCGCAAGGTGTCACCCGGCATCGAGCCAAAGTTATACAACAGATATAGCGAATCACCCTCCTGATAATAAATCTTCTTATTATCTTGACAAACGGTGACTTCTGATACCAACCCGCAGCCGAATGCACCCCAAGAATAACAATATGTCACTCGAAGTTCACGACAAGGCAGGGTGTCGAAGTGGGTCTCTGCGACAGATACTACAACCAAAGTGTCATAGCCTTCCGCGCCGCCCTCAGCATTCACGGCATAGCAATACACCCATTTTGAGCCTACGGGGGCGAAGGTTTGAGCAAAAGCTTGGAATATAAAGCAGGTAAAAGCGAATACTAAGACCTTGTTCTTCATGAGATATTTATTTGATTTTGAATAGTTTGCTGGATTGGAGCGTCTGTGTGCCGGATGTAATTTGAATGAAATAAACACCCGCCGGCAGATTGCTTACATCAAGCTTGGTGTCCAGCACCCCCTTTCCCAGAAAGGAATCTGACACTTTTATTCCATAAGCGTCGAACACAAAGATTTCGATGTCGCCGGATGGTTCGTTTGTCAAACGTCGCACACAAACTTCCTTTTCTGCCGGGTTTGGGAACACAATAAATTGAGATGATGACCCAATAGGGACAATTTCTCCTGCATCCAAAATGATGTAGTCCGTACCGCAGCCGGGCGTAAAACAACCCTCTGAGTCAAGGCTGAGCAGCCAGGCATCGGTGTCGCCTATCCCTCCGCCGGGAAGTTCGTGGGTCATTTTCCCGGCGCAGGCCAAACCGCCCCACGGCGTTTCCACGATGTCACTAAAGCCGCCGTACAAGTTAGTTGCGATATTTTGAGGCAAAGCATAGAAGCGCTGCCAAATAGGCTGCCAGGTCGACAAGTCTATTTTGGCTATCCAACTGGATTGTTTGTCGGTGATGTGGTCTATGTACTTTCCGGCTATCAAGATGTTGCCGTCAGTGCTGATGCGCATTTGGTTGACCAACTGTGTTTTTTCAGCAGAATTGAGATTGCCTTCCCGAAGAATATTACCGGATGTATCAATCTCATAAAAATACGGGACAGGTGGAAATTGGTCAGGGTAGACTAGCGTATCCGCATTACATAATACTAACAGATTGCTGGATGGAAGCTCTTGTATGATGGGTTCCCAAGGAGCAGAGGTTGTAGGAATAAGCGCTTTTGACCAAAGTTCATTGCCTAAAGTATCAAGCAGACTTACCCAAGTTTTAAAATATCCTACGCCCGGCCCCGATTCATATGCCATTGCTATCTTGTCATTTGAAGAGAGCAAAACCATGTTGCCGCGATTCATGTAAGTGTTGCCGTTTTTGATTTTTTTTCGCCAAAGTTCGTTTCCGTGCAAATCGGTACGGATAAGTGCTTTATAGGAATAATGAAAGTCTTTGCCGACATCGCCTTGCAGAAAATAACCGTCCTTGCCGGACGCTTCCAATATGTTGTTGGCATCCTCATCGTCTTCGACAGGGTCGTCGTACCGCTTGACCCAAAGCGTGTCGCCATCGGGTTTTATTTTCATCATCCACATCCGCAGTTTATTGTAATCCGGTGGGCTTGTACCTGGCAAAACTTCAAGCCCCGAGGTGAGGTAATGTCCATCTGAGGTAGCGATGATGTCAAATGCCGGGTAAGGGGGGTATTCAAAGAAATCAAATGGCTTTCTTTCCAATGCCTCGCCATTAGAATCAATGATATGCACGCCGCCACAGGCTTCTGAATTGCCGTTGCAATTTCCGCCGTTCAATAGCACGAACCCATTCTCATGTGCCAATAAAGCGTGGCTCCAGTTTTTGCCAGGGTTGTTGGGGTTCTCCAACTCGTAAAACTGGCTGAAAGGGACCTGTGCCATCATGGGCGGGCACAAGAACAAAGATATTATATGTATCAGTGGCAATTTTTTCATAGCAAATAGAAAAGGTCGGGGATGCGCGTTGCTGCGCCTCCCCGACAGGGTGATTCTGGATGAGTTATCAATGGGATACGACGAATCTGGTTTGCAAAGGCACTTCGTCTCCATCTGTAAGTATGGCGAAGTAAATGCCTGAAGCATAGCGGGAGAAGTCAATCGTGACCGAGCGAGCGTCTTGAGGCACCCGAAGGGACTGCACGACTGAGCCACGCGTATCTACTATAATGAGCTGGGCGTTTTCACTAACCCTCATTTGTTGGGGCAAGACAATATCCGCTCGCTCCGTCGCAGGATTGGGCACTACGGTCAAGGGCTCCTTCATTCTTGGATTTTGCTCCTGCGCGTTTCGCTCACTTGGAGGTATCGGCATGGTTGGCTCAAAAATGCGGTTTTTGAGTTCAGAGAGCATCCCCTTTGCATACGCACCAGATGGATAGGAGGAAGTGGCGATTGTGTTCAAAGTGGATTCGACGGCTTCTGATAGCACAAAGGCTGCGCCTTGCTGCCATCTGTTCAGGTTGATTTGCTGAACGGTTTTGAAGTACTGGTCGTCTATTTCCTGTGCCGGGAAGGCATTGAGCAGCGCTTGCGCTTCGGGGTATTGCTCCCGCTCCGATTTAAGCAAAATCATAGCCCTTTTTGTGGCAGTTGTGCCTTCGGAAGTAAGCAGTTGCTCTGCTTGTGCATAATTTTTTTCTCCGAGATAGCGGTCAATTATTCCCCAGAAAATCCCGGATTTTTTCAAAGTCAAGCGACGCAGTGCCCGCTGTTTCTCCGGTGAGTTGTTTCCTTGGTTGATTTCATTTTGGACGACTGCTATCTCATTGTTCACAGCATTGAGGCAAGGGATAGTTGGAAAAGTGATGCAGGGTTCTTCTTCTTCCGGCGGCTGGTTTTCAAGGCAACCTGGATCGTATCCAAATGTTTGAAGGTTGGTAAAATTATTAGGAGCGACGCAGCCTGTCGGGTTGCTCAGACTACATTTTGGGCGCGTTTTCGGGTACAAAACAGGATCAGGGTGATAGTAGAAGAAATGCTCTGTCGTGCCGGTAGTGTTGATGTGTTGGATGTTGCCTTGCGTGAAATAGCACCAGTTGGCGTTAAAATTTCCACCTTGGTCAATAATTTTACCCGGAATGCCACCTTCGTTCGACAGGAAAACATCGTACGATGAACTGAACTCCTCTTGATTAAAGTACAAGCCAAAATTGTCGCCCGACATATCCATGCCGATAAAATTGTCGTAGTAGTTGCAATTGGCCTCTTTGTACTTATCCAAGGTGTTTACCAAGTCCAGCCCTAGCGTGCCGCCAAACTGATTATGCTTTACAATAAACTGCCCTTCCCCGTTGACGGAAGCATCAAATTCATTGGCGATGAAAATGTTGTTCAGAATTTTAAGGTTATTGATGGTGCCGGTATAGATGCCGACGCCATTTTCCTTAAACGTGTTGCCGAAGGCGGCATCGTCCGAGCCGATTTGCAAGACAGAATAGAGCGTTCGGTATGCGAAGGCATTTATGCCATGATGATTTTTTTCAAAGGTGCATTTTGTTACTTTTGGGGAAGAATCCCATGAGCCAATGCCCCATAAGGCGTGATTCTTGAAGGTGCAGTTGTTGAACTTTATGTCTCGAACGCCAATCATGCCTACGCCTCTCGATTCGGGTGTGCCGTCTTCGATAATAAAAATGCAAGTCTCAAACCCGCTCCAATTTATGGGCTTGTATGGGACAAAGCCTGCACTCATCGCATTGTTGCGAAATGTTGTGTTTTGGCAATAAATGAGGCCACCCCACAGGTTTGAATTAAAGAAGTCATTGATATTAAATGCGCTAACTGCAATTGTAGCGTCTTCCAAAATAGCATTGTTAAAGGCTAAAACAATGCCCGGATCGGATGCGGGTTGCATGACATAATTGGGACTTTGCATTGCTTGGCTGTGCGGGTTTCCAGCCGGGTTGCCATCCACAATAATGCCTGCCCATTTACCATCGGCGCATCTGTCCCATAAGTTGCTATTATGCGTGATGCGGCCACCGTCGACAATAAGGCGCCCACCTCTCCTGACGAAAATGTTTCCTCCGTTGGGCATTCCAACGGTACACTTTATTGTAAGCTGGGCTCCCGTTTCGACGATGACATCCGAGTAAAATTTTCGATGCGTCTCCCAAACAATTTGCTCCCCTGTGTGTATGGTGATATTTTCTGCGGTGTTTTTTGAACAATAGTCTGTTATTACGGCTTGGTGAACATCGGAACAACTATTTCCAGTCCCACATTTCCCCTCCAATAAGTAATGTATCCTTGCAATCTGACATTCGGTTAATGCTTTGGCAGGATCGTTCGTAGCCATCAAATCGTTACTGGTTGTCTGATTCCCATTCGTGTCACAGCAATCGTCCTGGTTTACATGGTATAACCCTAATGCATGACCCAATTCATGGGCGAAATTCTCTGATGCTTTATCATAAAAATCCCAAAGTGGCTGCTCAATTCCATAGAAATACCACCGCCAAAGCCCAATACATTTTTCTTCTTCAACCGGTATACCCATTGAAACACCCCCCAATCCATTGGCGCAGGGTGCACAGGTACTACAGTTATCCTGGCAGTTGTATAAAAATATATGAATTGAATTTTCCTTCAGTTCATTTGAGATTGAAGCATTGTTTTTTACGTACAAATCATATGCTTCGCAAGATGCAGAGACTACCCCGGATTGACCGCCAGTGGGAGCGTAGTAGTCTGAGTCATCATGAAATAAAATTTCAGAGTGCCTTGTAAACCTGATTCGTGAATCTGTAATATGGTCATAGGTCCAACCGGGCGGACAAGCTGTCCCTTGGCTGGCAGCGTTAATCATTTCTACGTTTGAATAAATTCCGTTAACCCCTGCAACAACTTGGTCAATTAAGTTAATATGAGAAGGGGTGTTTTGAAAATTGCCTGTTCCATCGTCCTTTCTAAAAACATGAAATACTAATCTAATGTTTTTTATGGCAGTATGATGCGGAGCAAATGGCAATGGAGCATAATTAATATAGTTGTCGCAACCTGATGAAGGAAGGCCGAAGATAAAATCGCTACAGTTTGCTAAAGGAGCAAAGCCGTTGCCTGGGCCATCTGGTGTGTAACATTCTGACTGGCCTTTTGCAACATTTGCTGTGAGGCAAAAGGCAACAAGCGGCAGCAGTAAGAGGCTTAAAATTTTACGAGGGTGGCAAAAAATCAATTTTTTCATAATTTTGCGAAATTTTGTGTTTCTGATCTCTTTGCCAGCGTGGCAATAACCCGGTTCGATCATCTTCCGGGGGTAAAAGGGTCAGTCGGGAGGTAACGGTGTCCGCCGTTGCCTCCTTTTTCTTTGTTGGTATCGCGTTTTGTTTTTCTATTTTTGGCACTATCTTTTGCTTACACGCACCACAACGGATATCCCCAAACCCGCACTTCGTGATAAGTACCCCAGATGGACTTATCACGCACTTCGTGTTTTTACTTATCCGTTGTGGTGCGTGTAAGCCCGCTACGGACGAACGCGCCCCCGCTTCCGACAGAGCCGTCGGAAGCGGGGGCGCGGGTTGTAATCGTGGTGCGGACGGGTGCTCCATTGGAACGTTTTTTTGGTGTACTAAAGGTAACGACGTTCGCTTGGCATGACCAAGCCATAGAGCCATTTTTTTTTCAGATATTCAGGTCATCTATCGGACTTTTGATCTTATCCCAGCCCTTGTGAGTGATATGAGTATAAATCTCAGTCGTTTTGCTGCTCTCGTGGCCGAGGAGTTCCTGAATGTAGCGCAGATCAACGCAGGTCTCCATGTAGTCCTTCAGTTTTTCCCACACCTTTTCGGAGAGCAGCGTACAGCGGTCTTTTTTGCCCTTGCCCCCGCGCACGAAGAGGCGGTTCCGCTCCGGTTGCAGATCGGTGAGCCGCAGACCGATGACCTCGCCGAGGCGCAGGCCGGCAGAGTACACGAGCATGAGGATGCAGCGGTGCTTGGGGTTGTCCACGGAGCGAAGCAAGGCAGCCACCTCGGATTCGAGCAGCACGTTGGGCAGTTTTTGTTGCTTCTTGGGCTGGAATAAGTCCTTCACCTTGTCTTCCTGATCGGCCACGGCAATGTAAAACATCTTGATGGCGCTCAGTATCTGGCTTTGGTGCGACACGCTGATGTTGCGCTCCCGGATGAGCACCGTCAGGTAGTCGTTGATTTGTTTGCGCGTGATCTCGCGCGGGCGGATGTCGTCGTAGTGCCGAATAAACTGCCGGAAGCAGTTTTTGTACGCCTTCACCGTGCGCCAACTGTACCGTTTGAGCATCAGTACCTGTTCCAGCGCGACCACGGCGGCCTCATATTTGGCCGGTATCACCAAGTCTGGCTTAGACTGGTTGCGCTCCGGCTCGGGCAGGCGTTCGGGCAGGTCGTCAGCGGGCGTGAAGCCCCACTTCAGCAGATCAGACGGAAAATGCTTGCTCAGAAAACGCAGCGTGAGCCGGGTGTAAGGGATTTCCCACACCTCTTGCTCCGCATTCCAGCGCCGCCCGTGGATGTTCTTCACGGAATGCAGGTGCTTCGGCACCAAGTCCGGCGGCAGGTGCAGGGCCAGGTGCTGCGCGTTACCGGGCAACAGGCTGATACCGATGGCCGCATCGGGCCGCAAGAGAGCCGGGTCGGGGTTGAGCGGCCTGCTTTCCGGGCGAGGCGCGGGCGCGGTTTGCGGCATTTCCTCCTTGACTGCAACTGGCACCGAACCAGCCTGCCGCAGACTCTCCGGGTCCACCTCGTAGTCGGGGAATACCCCCTTGAACTGCTCCCACGTCTCCGGCGTGTACGGAATATGCCAGCACCGTTGTCCCGGCGACCAGCGGGCACCGGTGATCTGCTTCATTTTGGCGGGGAAAGTCCCATCAAACCCTTCGTTTCGGACGGCGATTTTTTCCTGATCCCCAACTGCGATTTTGGATACGATAATCTTCATGCTCCACCACTTCCGCATAAAACATCTTGATCGCACTCAGTATCTGATTCTGGTGCGACTCCGAGATGTTCTTCTCTTTGATCAGCCCGGCTACATAGGCGTCTATCTGCTTGCGCGTGAGCTGGCTCGGCTTGATGTCATCGTAGTGCCGGATATTTCATCCGACCCGCTCACGATATGCAGCACCGTGATGACGCCCGGCTCCACGCGGGCGCGGGCAATCTGCGCTATTGAGCAATTCAACAATAAAGCAGCGCTACAGGAAGTAGAATTCCGGCGACCGGCCCGCCCGGAGGGCGATCGTTCTGAATTACGAATACAAACATGGGTATTATTTTTGAATACACCAAATTTTAACTAGATAGTAGGCCTTGGCCACCCAGTTTGGGATGGAGCAACCTCATGCGAATGTGTGGCTGAAAACCCTGCGCTCGTGGTCGAACATAGCATCCGTGGTGTCAAGATCTGGCGAATTGCAAAGGATGTGTGTCGAACTTGGAGAAATGATTTGCATGACTACAACATTTTCATCCCTTGCGGGCTTCACAACTTCAGGTTGCGGGTGCGAGGAAGGCTATCACTCTAATTCTGTATACTATCTATTTTTTATAAAAAATGTGTCGAAAACATTAAAGATATAACAATCCGGTAATAATCCAAAATCAAAACGAATCCGAACACAACATCGGTCATGGCTTGAATTGACCGTCAGATACCTTACCTTTGCGCCGAAACAAAAGTCAATTTCAATGAAAAAAGTCATATTCTCTCTGCTGACAGCAGCAGCAATCGCCTCCTGTCAGAATTCCGGAAACACTCCCGACGCTGCACAGACGGCTGAACAGGCCCCGAAAATCGAGGTAACGCCCGAGGTGATAAACACTGCCGCAGGTGATGCACAGACAGTGCTGAATACCATGGATCAGCTGGCCGGTGAAATCGAATCAAAACTCTCAAAAACACCTGATTCAGAGGAAAAGGCCCGTCTGCTGGAACTCACGAACCTGCTCAACGATGTGAAAAACAAACAGTCGTCCATGCTGAAGGGTCTCCAGATGGCTCAGGCTGGTGATTCCATTGCGCCCACGCAGACCGTTCTGGAAGACTACGTAAAATCCATCCACAACTACGATACCGATATCGAGTCCATCAAAAAACAGCTCGAGACCATCAAAGGAAACTAAAATGGATGCAACCCTGCAAGGCTATGTCCGCACCGAAGTCAACGACCAGGGTGTTGCTGACATTACTTTTTACCATCCGCTGCAAAACAGTCTGCCAGCCCGCCTGCTTTCCGGGCTGGCAGATGCCATTACGGAAGCCGGCCGCAACGAGGCCGTTAAAGTGGTGGTACTGCGCAGTGCCGAACATAAAACCTTCTGTGCGGGTGCCAGTTTCGACGAACTGACGGCCATTAATGATCTGGAAACAGGTGTGGCCTTTTTCTCGGGCTTTGGCAACGTAATCAACGCCATGCGGAAATGCCCGAAAATGGTGGTCGCGCGCGTGCACGGTAAATCGGTGGGAGGAGGCGTGGGCCTGTCCGCTGCTGCCGACATCTGTCTGGCTACCCAGTGGGCCTCATTCCGGCTCAGCGAGCTCGCCGTTGGCTTTGGTCCGTTCGTCATCGGTCCGGCCGTAGAACGCAAAACCGGTGTGGCCGCCTTCACGCAGCTGGCACTCACGCCCGACGAATGGCGGGATGCCGCCTGGGGCAAATCGCATGGCCTGTATCAGGAAGTGTTCGATACTGCTGAACAGATGGATGAATATCTGGACAAAATATGCGCCCGATGGGCTTCCTACAGTCAGGATGCGCTCCAGTCGCTCAAGAAAGTATTCTGGGAAGGAACAGACCACTGGGATACGCTGCTGTCTGAACGCGCTGCCATCAGCGGCCGTTTGTCGCTAACGCCGCAGTCGAAAGCGGCTATATTGGCTTTCAAGTCGTAAGCTGGCACGATTACAAATCCGGGATCTCATGAACTGTAATTAAAGATGCAATTTATATCGCTTGAGTTTCTGGCCTTCATGCCTGCCGTTTTTTTGTTGTACTGGCTGGTTTTCAATCGAACAGTCAGATTACAAAATACATTCCTGCTGGCTTCGAGCTACTTTTTTTATGGGTGGTGGAGCTACAAGTTTCTGTTACTGCTGATTGCCAGTACCATACTTGACTATCTGTACGGATTTGGGGTTGGCAATCAGAATAAAAAGAAGGCCAGGATTTTTCTCTGGCTCAGTATTATCAATAATCTGGGAATCCTGGCCTTCTTCAAGTATTACGACTTTTTTATTTCAGAGGTGGCTGCCGGGCTCTCGCTGCTGGGGCTTGGCACAAATCTGCCGTTGCTACATATTGTCCTGCCTGTTGGTATTTCTTTTTACACCTTTCACGGCATGTCCTACGTGTTTGACATCTACAGGGATTTGCGCAAACCTGTCAGAAGTTTCACTGAATATGCTGTTTTTGTAAGTTTTTTCCCGTTGCTTGTAGCAGGGCCGATAGAGCGCGCCAACCATCTGTTGCCTCAGGTTCAAATGGCCCGGGTGTTCAGTTATGAACAGGCTGTTTCCGGCTGTCGGCTGATTTTGTGGGGGCTACTCAAAAAAGTTGTAATAGCGGATACGCTGGGTAATACGGCCAACCATATTTTTGACAATTATCAGGATTTTGACAATTCGACGCTGATAATCGGAGTGCTGGCTTTCAGTTTCCAGATTTACGGAGACTTCAGTGGTTACTCGGATATAGCACTTGGTACCGCCCGGTTACTGGGTTTCGAGCTGCTCAGTAATTTCCGTTTCCCCTATTTCTCCAGAAATCTCGCTGAATTTTGGCGGCGATGGCATATCTCTCTGACCAGCTGGTTTCGCGATTACCTGTACATTCCGATGGGAGGTTCTGCCGGTGGCAAGTTGCGCACGGTATTTAACACAGTGGTTATCTTCATCGTAAGTGGATTATGGCATGGCGCAAACTGGAAATACATCGTTTGGGGAGGAATCCACGCATTGGGGTTCATTCCCTTGCTGCTGACAGGTCAGAACAAAAAATATCGCGGAGATGTGGTTGCTGCCAACCGATCTGTTCCCAACCTGAGAGAACTATTTCAAATGGGTGCAACATTTGTTTACGTTGCCTTTGCCTGGATATTTTTCAGGTCAGAGAGTGCCGGCCATGCGGTTGACTATATCAACAGGATCTTTCGCGGCCTGTTTCAACATACAGCAGGCTTCCTGAGCCAGTGTGAGGGCGAAATCATCTTGGTTTACATAGCGGCACTGTTACTGATTGACTGGAGGCTCAGGCGAGATGAACGCTCACTGACAATTCATCACAACAGGATGGTCAGGTATTCAGTATATGTAGTCGCTATGACGTTAATAATCATGCATCTCCGGATATTTGATGCCGTAAGCAGTGTTGAATTCATTTATTTTCAGTTTTAGTATGAAGAAATTTTTGTGTAGATTCCTTGTAGTGCTACTAGCTGCACTCACTCCCAACATTCTGATGGGGTTATACCGACTTAAGGTTCGCGACAAGCTGTTGCCTTTTACTTTTAACCTGAATAATGACAGCATGATCCCCGGTCTTCCCCATAAAAGCAAGCGGGATACCTCTTACGTGGATGTAGTTCCCGGCGATCTTTCTGGTGAACCGCTGATTGAACATCCGGCATTACTGATAGAGGACAAGTATCGTTTTGTGAATGAACAGCCTAATCCATCTCCTGAAATATTATTGTGTGGCGACAGTTTTTTTCGCAGTAAACGCGATAATGTATCCAGTGGATTACAGGCAAGAATAAACGAATTGTTCAACAGGAATATCTCTTACTCGCTCGGAGGTGCATTCTGTAGCGGGTTCAAGGTTTACAATGAATTGTTGAAACTCGGAGAAATCTCACCCCCCAAAATTATTGTATTGGAGGTAGTTGAACGAAATCTGGGGGCGTGGAAAAATCTGTCGCTGCAACTGATCAATAATGAAACCAAGACAGTGCCATACAAATACTATGGTCTTGATTTTCTGATTGGAAATAATTTCAGAGATATTAACATTGAATGGCATAAAAATGTACTGTTGAGAATAGGACGAATCAGCAACGGCAACTCAAAGGTGATTAACGGCAAGAAAATACACTTTATGAATAACAAAGTGACTTTATATGAGCGCAAGTTCCTTGACGGGATTGTCCGTGAATTGCAGAAAACAAGGGATATCCTCAAGGGGCGGCATATAGAACTTGTGGTGATTATTGCTCCCGACAAGGAAACCCTTTATCCGGAAATTTTTGGCATTTCTTCTCTGGATACTTTCCACGACCTCATGAGTAAGGCCGGTATCCACAACATCAACCTGAGATCTGAACTGTCAAGAGATCCTGCCCATTTTTATTTTAACGGAGATTCTCACTGGAATTCTTACGCGACGAATATCCTTGCCATTGAATTGAAAAAATATGTAACTGATAATAAATTACTGTCCAAATAGTGACATAAATGATTAAAACAAAAAAGCCCGCTGTTTCCAGCAGGCTTTTTCTTTGTGGCGGAGGCAGGACTTGAACCTACGACCTTCGGGTTATGAGCCCGACGAGCTACCA